>JAWOIN010000122.1:0-7410 GCA_046484665.1 Gemmatimonadota bacterium | reverse complement strand
TGACCTCGGCCGGACGGCCCGAGCCGTCCCTGTTCACCCCGGCCCGACCCGGCTTGCTCCGGGTCCGGGCCGGGCGCAGTTTCGCCCCCCATGAGCGACCCTGCGCGCGCGGACCTGACGGCCTCCCAGCGGGAGCTGGCGGAGGCGTTCCGCGCGGGACGGCCCCTGGCTCTCTCGCGCTGCATCTCCCTCGTCGAGAACCAGCGCCCCGGCTTCGAGACGCTGCTCGACGCGCTCCACGCGGGCGTCGGCCGGGCCCGGAGGATCGGCATCACCGGCCCGCCCGGCGCCGGGAAGTCGACCCTGACGGCCGGGCTCGCGCGCGCCCTCCGCGACCGGGGAGAGACCGTCGGCGTGATCGCGGTCGACCCCAGCAGCCCGTTCACCGGCGGCGCCCTGCTCGGCGACCGGGTGCGGATGGACGACCTCGCGACGGAGCCCGCCATCTTCATCCGCTCGATGGCGAGCCGCGGCTCGCACGGCGGCCTCGCCACCTCCACCCGGGAGGCGGCGGACCTGATGGACGCCTTCGGGTTCAACCGGATCCTGCTCGAGACGGTGGGGGTGGGGCAGTCCGAGCTCGAGGTCGCCTCGTCGGCCGACACGACCGTCGTGGTCCTCGTGCCGGAGTCGGGGGACGGGATCCAGGCGATGAAGGCCGGCCTGATGGAGGTGGCCGACCTGTTCGTGGTGAACAAGGCGGACCGGCCGGGCGCCGAAAGCCTCAGGAAGGAGATCGAGGTCGTGCTGCACCTCCGGTCGGGCAGCACGATGCGGTACGTGCCGGCGCACCACGGGATCGACCTCTCCGCGCTCGGGCGCGCCCGCGAGGCGGACGCGGCTCCCCGGGAGGATTCCGGCGGGTCGGCCGTGCCGGCCGGCGGGGTAAAGTGGGAGGTTCCGGTGCTCCCCTGCACGGCCTCCACCGGCGACGGGGTGCACGCCGTCGCGGCGGCGATCGACGCGCACTTCGCCTGGCTCGAGGCGAGCGGTGCGCTCGAGGCGCGCCGGGAGGAGCAGCGGCTGGAGCACGCGCGCCTCGTGCTCGAGCGTGCCGTGCAGCGGCGGGCGATGAGGGAGTGGGAGGAGTGGCGCGCCGGGTCGTCCTCCCCCGGTCCCTCGCGACGCGCCACGCCGTACGCCCTGAGCCGGGAGGTGCTCGGCCGGCTGTGGCCCGGATCCGGCGGCTCCGGGCGCTGAGCACCGGCCCCGCTGGAACGCCCCCGTCGGAACGCCGTATATTGCGGGTCGGCGGGGACCCCTGACCGGAAGGACGAGGATGAGCCAGGTGATCGAGCGGGACGCGGGCGGGCCGCGCGAGGAGGTCGCGGTGCGGCGGCGCGAGCTCGCGGAGCTGGAGGCGGAGCTCGCGGACTGGGAGGCCCGGTTCGGCTCGGAGGCCGCGCGCCGGGACACGGACTTCACGACGGTGTCCGGCCGCGCCGTCCGCGCCCTCTACACGCCGCTCGACACGGCGGACGACGACTACCTGGGCGACGTCGGCCTGCCGGGCGAGTACCCGTTCACCCGCGGGCCCTACCACAGCATGTACCGCACGCGTCTGTGGACGATGCGGCTGTTCTCGGGCTTCGCGACGGCCGAGGAGACGAATCGCCGCTACAAGTTCCTGCTCGAGCGCGGCCAGACGGGGCTGTCGGTGGCGTTCGACTTTCCGACGCTGATGGGCTACGACTCGGACGACGCGCTGTCCGAGGGCGAGGTCGGGAAGTGCGGCGTGGCGATCTCGAGCCTCGCGGACATGGAGACGTTGTTCGACGGGATCCCGCTCGACCGCGTCTCGGTCTCGATGACGATCAACGGCCCGGCCGCGATGCTCTATTGCTTCCTGCTCGTGGCGGCGGAGAAGCAGGGAGTGCCGTTCGCGAAGGTCACGGGCACGATCCAGAACGACATCCTGAAGGAGTACCAGGCCCAGCACGCCTGGATCTATCCCCCGCGGCCCGCGCTCCGGATCATCACCGACATCTTCGAGTGGTCCGCCGAGCACGCGCCCAGGTTCAACACGATCTCGATCAGCGGATACCACATTCGCGAGGCGGGGGCGACCGCCGTCCAGGAGCTCGCCTACACGCTGAAGAACGGGCTCACGTACGTCGAGGAGGGGATCGCGCGCGGCCTCGACGTCGACGAGTTCGCGCCGCGGCTCTCCTTCTTCTGGGACGTCCACAACGACTTCTTCGAGGAGATCGCGAAGTTCCGCGCCGGGCGGCGGATCTGGGCGCGCCACATGCGCGACGTATACGGGGCGAAGAAGCCGGAGAGCTGGCGGCTCCGCACGCACGCCCAGACCGCGGGCGTGACGCTGACGGCCCAGCAGCCCTACAACAACGTGACCCGGGTGGCCTACCAGGCGCTCGCCGCCGTGCTCGGCGGGACGCAGTCCCTCCACACGAACGCGCTGGACGAGACGCTCGCCCTGCCCACGGAGCACGCCGTGCGGATCGCGCTTCGCACGCAGCAGATCCTGGCGCACGAGACGGGAATCCCGAACACGATCGACCCCCTGGCCGGCTCCTACTACGTCGAGCGCCTCACCGACGAGCTCGAGCGGGAGGCGGAGGAGATCTTCGCCGAGATCGACGAGCTGGGCGGCGTCGTGGCCGGCATCGAGTCGGGCTACTTCCAGGGGCGGATCGCCCGCTCCGCGAGCCGCTTCCAGGAGGAGGTCGAGGCGGGGAAGCGCGTGATCGTGGGCGTGAACGCGTTCGAGGAGGCGGAAGGGCACCCGCTCGAGATCCTCCGGATCGACGAGTCGGCCGGCGTGACGCAGCGGCGCCGCCTCGCGGAGCTGCGCTCGAAGCGGGAAGAGACGCGGGTCGAGGGGACTCTCGCCGCGCTGACGGCGGCGGCGGAGGGTGAGGCGAACCTGCTGCCTCCGATGCTCGAGGCCGTGCGCGCGTACGCGACGCTGGGAGAGATCCGTCAGTCGCTAGAGCGTGTGTTCGGGCGGTTCAAGGAGCCCGTGACGTTCTGAGATCGAACACGTTCGGGGAGTTCAGATGACGTTGCTGCTGATCGCCGTGGCGGTCGTCGGGGCGATCGTCCTCCTTTCCCGGTCGACCGGCACTGGACCGCGCCGCGAGATCGAGGACCTCGAGGCGCGCCTGCGGCCGCCGGACGCCTCCGGGTCCGGACACGGTCACTTCGAGCGCGAGCGGTACGACGGCGGCGACGCGGAGATCGAGGTCTGGGTCCGCGGGCTCGACCTGCCGGACGGCGCCGGACTCGAGGTGAGCGTGGGGGACCGGCCGGTCGTGACGCTCTCCGTGCGGTCGGGCCGGGCGCGCCACGAGGTCCGGGACCGGGAGGAGAGCGTCCCGGCCGCGTCCGCCGGCGAGCCGGTCCGGGTCCGGCACGGCGGACGGGTGATTCTCGAGGGGACGCTGCGCCGGGACTGATCCGCGCGCGGGCCCCGACGGCGGCACGGCCACTCCGGCCGCGGCGTGGTCCGCACCATCCACGAGACGGGTGAGCCGATGAACGAGAACAAGATCCGGGTGCTGGTCGCGAAGCCCGGCCTCGACGGGCACGACCGGGGCGCCAAGGTGATCGCGGCGGCGCTGCGCGACGCGGGGATGGAGGTGATCTACACCGGGCTGCACCAGACGCCCGAAAAGATCGCCGCGACGGCCCTGCAGGAGGACGTCGACGTCGTCGCCCTCTCGATCCTCTCCGGCGCGCACATGACGCTGTTCCCGCGGGTCAGGAAGCTCCTCGTCGAGAACGGCATGGAGGACGTGCTGATCACCGGAGGCGGGATCATCCCGGCCGAGGACGTGGAAGCGCTGGAGGCACAGGGGATCGGACGGCTGTTCGGCCCGGGCACGGCCACCGCAGAGGCGGTCGCCTACATCCGGTCGTGGTTCGAGGAGAGCGACAGGGGCGCGGACGTCTGATGCCGGACCGTCCTGGCCGGATGCGGCGGATGGTCGAGGAGCTGCGGGCGCTCGAGGAGCGGTTGCGGCTCGGGGGCGGAGAGGAGCGGATCGACCGGCAGCACGCCCAGGGGAAGCTCACGGCGCGCGAGCGGATCGAGCGGCTGCTCGACCCCGGCGGCGGCTTCCTCGAGATCGGACTCCTGATGGCTCACGACCGCTACGACGGGCAGGCGCCCGCGGCGGGCGTGGTCACGGGGATCGGGGAGGTGGCGGGGCGCATCGTCGTCGTCGTCGCGAACGACGCTACGGTGAAGGCGGGCAGCTGGTGGCCGGAGACGATCACCAAGATGCTCCGCGCCCAGGAGGTCGCGATGCGCTGCCGCGTGCCGATCCTCTACCTCGTCGACTCCGCGGGCGTGAACCTGCCCTTCCAGGGCGGCGTGTTCCCCGGCAAGTACGGGGCGAGCCGGATCTTCTACTACAACTCGATCATGCGGCACTACCTGGACGTGCCGCAACTGTCCGCCGTGATGGGCCCCTGTATCGCGGGCGGCGCCTACCTCCCGGCTCTCTCGGACTCGATCGTGATGGTCGGCGGGACCAGCTTCATGGGACTCGGCGGGCCGAACCTCGTGAAGGGAGCGACGGGCCAGGACGTGGATGGCGAAGTGCTGGGCGGCGCCCGGACCCACAACGTGATCAGCGGCGTCGCCCACTACGAGGTCCCCGACGACGAGGCCTGCGTCGAGAAGCTCCGCGATCTCGTGGCGGACCTGCCCGAGTCGAGGCTTCCGCCGCCGGCCGACGAGCCGCGCGAGCCCGCGCGCTCCGCCATGGACGTCTACGACCTGATGCCCGAGGACCATCGGCAGCCGTACGAGGTCCGCGACCTGCTGGACACCTTCCTCGACGCCGGCCGGTTCGACGAGTTCCAGGCGGGCTACGCGCCGGAGATGTTGACCGCCGTGGGACGGCTCCGCGGCCGGAGGGTCGGGGTGATCACGAACCGGCGCGGCATGTTCCGGGACCCGGCCGGGGGGGCGCCGAAGTTCGGAGGAATCGTGTACGCGGAGAGCGCGGAGAAGGTCGCCTACTTCATGGACATGTGCGACCGGCAGAAGATGCCGCTCCTGTTCGTGCAGGACGTGAGCGGGTTCATGGTCGGCGTCGAGGCGGAGCACTCGGGGATCATCCGGGCCGGGGCGCGGATGGTCGAGTCGATGGCGACGGCGCGCGTGCCGAAGATCGTCCTCACCACGAACCACGCGAGCGGCGCCGGCTACTACGCGATGGCGGGGCAGGGCTTCGACCCCGACTTCCTGTTCACCTGGCCGTCCGGACGGATGGGCGTGATGGAGGGCGAGTCGGCCGTGCGCGCGATTCACGGGCCGAAGATCGACCGCGCCCGCGCCGAGGGGGTCCCGCTGGATCCGGACACCGAACGGGCCGTCGAGCACACGCGCGAGGAGTACGAGCGCCAGCTGGACTCACGGTACGCGGCTGCGCGCGGGTTCGTGGACGCGATCGTCGTGCCCGAGGACACGCGCGACGTGCTCGACCTCGCGCTGCGCTGCGCGCTGGAGAACCCGGCGCCGCACGTCGGCACGTTCACGCTTCGGGACGACGCGTGAGGGACGCGGCGGGAGCGGGAAACGCGAGCGCGGCGGCGGGCGTCGTGAGCGCGGGACGATGGGACAGGGTGCCGAGCCGATGACGCGGATCGTGCGGGTCGCCTCGGGCCAGGGGTTCTGGGGCGACTGGCAGGAGGCGCCGAAGCTCCAGGTCCGGCAGGGACCGATCGACTACCTGATGCTCGACTACCTGGCCGAGATCACGATGTCGATCCTCCAGAAGCAGAAGGAACGGGACCCGTCCGCCGGCTACGCGCGCGACTTCGTGCCGCTCGTGGCGGAGCTCGCGCCGGAGCTCGTGGCGAAGGGGATCCGGGTGGTAAGCAACGCCGGCGGCGTGAATCCCGAGTCCTGCCGGGCGGCGCTCGTCGAGAGCCTGCGCGAGGTGAGGACGCCCCGGCCGCTCCGGATCGCCACGGTGACGGGAGACGACCTGCTCGGACGGCTGGACGGCCTGATCGCCGACGGTCACGAGCTCCGGAACATGGAGACGGGCGAGCCCCTCGCGGCGATCCGCGACCTTGTGGAGAGCGCGAACGCCTACATCGGCGCGGCTCCGATCGTCGAGGCCCTCCGCGCGAGCGCCGACGTGGTCGTGACCGGCCGTTCCACGGACACGGCGCTCACCTACGCGCCTCTCGTCCACGAGCACGGCTGGGCGGCGGACGACTGGGACCGGATCGCGGCGGGCATCGTGGCGGGTCACATCAACGAGTGCGGCGCCCAGGGGGCGGGCGGGAACACGTTGCTCGACTGGCAGGGCGTGGACCTCGTGACGCCGGGCTACCCGATCATCGAGTCGGCCCCGGACGGCAGCTTCGTCGTCACGAAGCACCCGGGGCTCGGAGGCCGGGTCACCTGGGCCACGGTGACGGAGCAGCTCGTCTACGAGATGGGGGACCCCGCGGCGTACATCACCCCGGACGGCGTCGCCGACTTCGGGTCGATCCGGCTGGAGGACCTCGGGGGCGACCGGGTGCGCGTCACGGGCGTGCGCGGCGGCGAGCGAACGGGCTTCCTCAAGGTCTCGATCGCCTGGCACGCCGGCTGGAAGGCCGTGGGGACCCTGGTCTACGCGGCGCCGGACGCGGTAGCGAAGGCCCGACGGGCCGACTTCGTACTGCGCGGTCGTCTCGAGCGGCTCGGGCTCCGGTTCGAGGAGATCCGGACCGAGATCATCGGAGCGGGCGCCTGCCTCGGGCGGGACCCCGCGGCGCTGCCGGCCGCCGTGCGCGAGGGTCTGCCCGAGGTGGAGCTGCGGGTCGGCGTGCGCGGCCCGGACCGGACCGCGGTCGACCGGTTCACGCGGGAGCTTGCCCCGCTGATCCTCGCCGGGCCCCCGACCGTGACCGGCTTCGCGGGCGGCCGTCCCCGCGTCCAGGAGGTCATGGCCTACTGGCCCGCGCTGATCGAGCGCGGGGCCGTGGAGCGCGCGCTGCGCGTGGAGGTCACGGCGGCATGAGGGTCCGACTGGAGCGACTCGCGATCGCCCGCTCGGGCGACAAGGGAAACGCCGCCAACGTGGGCGTGATCGCGCTGACGGAGTCCGCGTACCCGGTTCTCGTCCGCGAGCTCACGACGGAGCGGGTGAAGGAGCATTTCGCCACGGTCTGCCGGGGAGACGTCGTCCGCCACGAGCTCCCGAACCTCGGGGCCCTGAACTTCCTGCTCCAGGAGTCGCTCGGGGGAGGGGGGCCCACAATTCGAAGAAATCAGGCGCGATGTCCCACGGCTCCAGTGACGAAAGCCGCAGGCGGGGAATGTCGGTGCGGACCAGCAGGGCGTCGACGAGATCGCGCAGGCCGCTTTCTTGCCCCAGGTCGCGTCCGTAACTGCCCAGGTGGACGCCGGTCAACACCGCTTCCTGATAGCCGGCCATA
>JAWOIN010000047.1:0-8968 GCA_046484665.1 Gemmatimonadota bacterium | reverse complement strand
GGGGGCGTCCTCCCGGGCGCCCGCGACTTCGGGGGCGCGGACCGCGAAGCCGTCCATCGCGCTGTTGTCCCAGGGCGGGTGGTCGACGCGCGAGGCGACGTCCTCCGCGAGCGCGCGGCCGAGGGCCTCGGCGAGCGGGACCCGCTCGACGGGGAGCGGCCGGCAGACGGCGAGCACCCGGTCGAGCGCCTCCTCGACGGAGAGCCAGTCGGCGGCCGCCGTGCGGGCCGGGGTGGGGTGGCTCAGCGGTTCGTCTCCCGGAAGGCGGGCCAGCCCGGCTCCACCGGCCGGCGGTACAGCGCCAGCTGCTCCACCAGCAGGTCCTCGAGCGCGACCGCCACCTCGCCCGGCGCGTCGTAGCCGTTCAGGAGCAGCGAGAAGACGATCGTCTCGCCCGCGCCGTCGCGCAGGTACCCGGACAGCGCCCGCACCGAGGTGAGCGAGCCGGTCTTCGCCCTCACGTTCCGGGCGGCGGGCGTCCCGACCAGCCGGCGTCGCAGCGTTCCGTCGACGCCCGCCACGGGCATCGCCGCCTCGAAGGCCCCGTAGTGCGGGTGGCGCCACATCGCCCGCAGCAGGCGTACGACCGCGTTCGGGGTGACCTCGTTGTAGCGGGAGAGCCCGGAGCCGTCCGTGAGGAAGACCGCGCCGGGCTCGATCCCCCAGCCGCCGAGCGTCTCGTGGACGACTTCGAGCCCCGCCTCCACCGACCCGCCGTCGCCCGCCGCGCGGCCCACCGTGCGCAGCACGGTCTCGGCGACCTGGTTGTCGCTCGACTTCAGCATCTCGGCGAGGACCTCGGACATCGGCGGGGAGCGATGCTCCGCCGACCAGCCGGGCCGCCGGGGCGCCTCGCCCTCGCGGGCGCGCCGGACGTCGCCCCCGATCTCGATCCTCTCCTCGCCGAGCAGGGCAGCCACGGTGCCCAGCAGGTGGAGCGTGGGGTGCGGCGCCGCGAGGAAGAGCGGCACCGTGTCGGGCCCGAGCGGGATCCACCCCGTCAGCTGCACGGGACCGCCCTCGGGCGGAGGGAGGAACCGGAGCCGTACCTCGGAGCCGGGGGCGCCCGTGCGAACGCGGTTTTCGAGCGGCAGCGGCGGCGTGCCCCCGGGAAGCTCGAGCCGGGCCGGCTCGCCGAGCGTCCCGGCGGGCAGCAGGCGCGCCCGGACGGTGTTCGGGTGCAGCTGCAGCGCGCTGACCCCGGCGGCCCAGCCGCCGTAGAGGTCGTCCCACATCCAGCCCTCGCTCCACTGCCACGGCTCGAACGCCCGGTCGTCCCCGATCAGCGAACCGCCGACGCGGCGGATCCCGGCCTCGCGGAGCAGCCGCGGCCAGCCCGCGACCACGGTCCGGTCGAGCAGGGGGTCGCCGCCTCCCACGATCCACAGGTCGCCCTCGAGGACGCCGTCGCGGACGGGCCCGTCCGCGACGAGGCGCGTCGTCCAGCGGAAGTCCGGCCCGAGCGCGTCGAGCGCCACGGCGGCGGTGACGATCTTCGTGTTGCTCGCCGGGACGAAGCGCTTCTCCGCCTCGTTCTCGAACAGGACCTCGCCCGTCTCCGCTACCTGCACGGACAGGCCGACGTGGGCCCGCTCGAGCGCGGGGTCCTCGAGCAGACGCTCGAGGCGGGCGGCGAGCGCGGCCTCCCCGTGGAGCGGGGTGGCGATCGCATCCTCCGGCCCGATCGCGCGCGCGGGCTCCTGGCCGGGGGCGGCCGCCGCGCAGCCGAAGAGGAGGGCGGCGAGCGCGAGGGGGGCGACGAAGCCCCGGCCCCGCGCGCGGTCAGGTCGATTCATGGTCTCTCCCGCGGCGCTCGTTCCCCGGCTGCCGGGTCCCGGCGGCCAGGTCGTCGGCCGTCGCCCGGTCCTCGGGGCGGTTCACGTTCCAGAACATACGCCCGGGGTCCCCGAAGCGGCGGACCTCGTCGGCGTCGAGGACGCGCAGCTCGACCTCGTCGAAGAAGGAGACGACCGCCCGGTCCCCGCGGTCGAGCGCCGCCTCGATCGCCGCGGCCGTCCCGACGCCGTAGACGGCGCACAGCGGCTCGAGACCGCGCCGCCCCGCGCTGGCCGGCGCGGCGACGATCCCCGGCCCCGCCTCGTCGGCGAGCCGCCGGATCAGGGCGCCGGGCACGAACGGCATGTCGCAGGCGAGAACCGCCGCGGCCTCGCACCTCTCTTCCATCGCCCACCGCACCGCCGTGAGGATCCCCCCCAGCGCGCCCGTGCCGGGTCGCAGGTCGGGGCGCACGGGCCGGCCCGCGGCGAGGTACGGGCCGGGCTCGTTGGCGACGATCCCGATCCGGTCCGTCGCGCCGGCCAGCGCCTCGAGAGCCCGGTCGAGGATCGGCCGGCCGCCCACCGGCGCGAGCGCCTTGTGCGCTCCGAAGCGGCGGTTCTCCCCTCCCGCCAGCAGCGCGCCGAACAGCGTCCCGTCCATCAGGCGGGGCCGTAACGCCAGGGCGAGCCGCGGCGGGCCCGGCCGACGAGGCTGATCCCGGCCCGGGTCGCGATCTCCACGGCGAGCGTGGTCGGGATCGAGATCGTGGCGGCGGCGGCCACGCCCGCGCGGGCGAGCTTCGCCGCGATCGGGGCCGAGATCCGGCCGGAGAGCAGGAGCAGCGTGTCGTCGGGCGGGGCGCCGGCGAGCAGGGCGGCGCCCACCAGCTTGTCGACGACGGCGGACCGGCTGACATCCTCCGCCACGTCCGCCACGGCTCCGCGCGCCACGCGGGCCCCCGTGTGGAGGCCGCCGCCCGCCTCGTCGCGCAGGGTCGATCGCCGGAACGCCTCCGCGAACAGGGCGGCGAGCCGGGGCGGGTCGTCGAGCAGGGCGGAGAGCTCGGTCCCCGCGCGCCGCGGTCCGGACGGAATCCCCTCAGGAAGGCCGGACGGGGCGGGACCGGGCTCCGGTCGGGCCCGCGCCGCCCCGAGGCGGGCGAGGGCCGCGGGCGCGAGCTCCACCGTCACCTCCCCCGGCCCCGTCACCTCGAGCCGGACCAGCTCCGCGCGATCGCGCACCAGCCCCTCGGACGCGAGCCAGCCGGCGGCGAGGTGATCGAGGCGCCCGGGGGTGCAGAGCCAGCGGGCGAGGGGGCGGCCGGCGGCGTCGCGCATCGTCGCCACGGACTCCGGCGCGGCCGGCGACGGCCCGGACTCCGCGGCGCGCGGGGCGCCCGTCCGGTCGGCGCGCATCAGAAGTAGTAGTAGAGGGTGGCCCCGAGCTCGAGGTTGTTCGTCCAGTACCCCTCCGAGGGCGCCGCCGCCCCGGCCGCGTCGATCGCCTCGAGCACGTCGGACCGGAACCACGCGTCCGGCGTCGGGACCCGCCACAGGTGGTCGCGGACCTCGAAGGCGAGGCCGAGACGGTCCGAGACGTCCCACTCGACCCCGGCGCCCAGGGCGAGCGACGGCCTCGTACCGAGCTCGAACCGGAACTGCTCGTCCGTCCCGGTCTCGAAGTCCGGGGACACGTCCTCGCTCAGCCCCTGGAGGATCCCGCCGCCCATCAGCAGGTAGGGCTGCAGGCGGTGCAGCGAGCGGGCGCCGGTCAGCGACAGCTGCAGGTAGCCCTCGAGCAGCAGCCAGTCGACTCCGACCCGGTCCACCACCGCGGGGCCGCCCTCGGCGAGCGGGTAGACCACGTCCCGCTCGGACGACGCGTATCCGAGGTTGACCTCGAACGACAGCGGGCTGCTCAGGCGGACGCGCAGCCGCGAGCCGAAGAGCGCCGACGAGCGCGGGCCCTGTTCGAGCCCGCCCGGGTCGGTGGCGATGTACGCCGCGTACAGACCGGCGCGCAGCGAGCCGTCGATCCAGCGGTACGGGGTCCGGATCCGCTCCTCCTCCTGGGCGAGAAGACGCTGCGGCGCGAGCGCCGGGGCCAGAAACGCGAAGGCGAGGATCGCCCCCGCCGGAATTCGCAGCCGTGTCAAATCGCCTGTCCGTTCAAGGGTTTTGTTGACACCTGTTCCGACCGCCGTCTATACTCCGACGCGACTCGCACGGGTCCTCCCGGTCCGGCCGGCAGGGGCCCGGGACCGCGCGGGAGGCGGGTTCCGGCCGGCCCAATGTAGAGGCGGCGCCTTGCCTTTTCCAGATCGCACGGTTCGCAGCCGCTCCGCCGTCCGCACGACGCTCGCCGCGCTCTTCCTCGGGCTCGCGGCCGCGCCGGGGCTCGCCCAGTCCGTCCGCCTCGCCGTTCCCGAGGAGAACTTCCGGAAGGAGCCGCGGGTCTCGAGCGGGAACAGGCTGGCGACCGTCCTCGAGGGCGCCGTGATGGCGGTGGAGGGGCGCGAGGGCCGCTGGCATCGCGTGACGCTGGAGGGCTGGATCTGGCGGCCCTCTGTCTCCCCCGACGACCGCGAGGGGATGGACCTCGTGGTCTCGAAGGCGGGCGGCGAGAACCTCCGCGAGCGCCCGGACGCGGGCTCCCGTCGCGTGGCGATCCTCGAGCGCGGGATGCTGCTCGACAGCCTCGAGACGAGCGGCAGCTGGGTCCGGGTCCGGCGCACCGCCTGGATCTGGTCGGGCTCGGTGTCCGAGCTGTCGGGCCGTCCCGACGCGGAGCGCATCCCGGCCGTGGCCGTGGAGGGACCGACGCCGGCGCCCGCGACGGAGGAGCGGCGGCCTGCCGAGGCGGGGCGGTCGCTCCCCGACCGGCTCGTGGTGACGGAGGCCCCGGTGCGGCTCCTCGTCTCCCCGGAGGGCGACACGATCGCGGTCCTGCGTCCGGGGGCCGACGTCGCCGTGCTCGCCCGGCAGGGAGAGTGGGCCCGGGTCCGGCTCGAGGGCTGGGTGTGGGAGCCGTCGACGCTTCCTTCCGACTCCGCGGCCGCGACAGACTCGCTTACGGCGGCGGACCTCCGCGCGAACCCCGAGCAGTTCGTGGGCCGGCGCGTCCGCTGGTCCGTGCAGTACGTTTCGCTCGAGCGCGCCGAGGCGGTGCGGACGGACTTCTACGAGGGCGAGCCGTTCCTGCTCGCTCGCCCGCTCGACCGGTCGCAGGGCTTCGTGTACGTCGCGGTCCCGCCGGAGCTGCTTCCCGCGGTCGAGCGGCTCCGTCCCCTGCAGACGATCCAGATCCTCGGCCGTGTCCGGACCGGCCGCTCGGCCCTGATGGGGGTGCCGATCCTCGACCTGCTCGCGCTGAGGTGAGGCGGTGAGCGACGCTCCGGTATCGCTGCGGGACGCGGGACGGGGACCTCCGGGCGAGGAGGCGCCGGACACCCGCATCTCGCACGTGCGGGCGCCGTTCCCTCCGCCGGGCGCCGTCGCGTGGACGCCGCGCCGCAGCGCCGGCGCCGTCCCGGCGCCGTCGGCGGACGGGCCGTACGAGCTCGTGATCGAGCGGGCCGTCCTCGCCGCGATGCGCGACCACGTGGCCGGGGAGCCGGGGGAGTCCCGCTTCGGCTTTCTGCTCGGCCGCCTTTTCCGCTGTCCGACCACCGGCGTCCACTACGCGATCGCGGACCGGGCGATCCCCGCGAGGTCGCCGTTCTCGGAGGAGGCGCCGGGCGCGATCCTCCTCCGGGCCTGGGCCGAAGCGCAGCGCGACTACCGGCGGCACCCGGGCGTGCTGCTCGGCTGGTATCACAGACACCGCCTGCTCGGCCTGCTGCTCTCCGAGGGCGACCTCGACGCGAACCGCCGCTACTTCGGCGAGCCGTGGCAGTGCTGCGTCCTCCTCGTCCCGGACGAGGCCCGCCCGCTCGGCGCGGTGTTCCGGCCGGGGCTGAGGGTGGGAGACGGGCCGCCGGGCCGCGACCCGACGCGACTGTGGGAGCTCCCGGCGGACGCGGACGACCCGGCCCGCTCGCGGCTCGACTGGACGAACTACGAGCGGGGGGACGGCACCTCCGCCCCCGCCGCGGAGGCGGCTGGCGGGAGGCCCGCTCGCTCCGACGGACGCGGACCGCCCCCGCGAGTTCCGCGACGCGAGGTGCCCCCCGATCTTCGGAGCCCGGAGATCGGTCTCGTCCTGGCCGACGATTCCGATGAGCGCAGGTTCCCCCGCTTCCACCGGGACCGGAGAGGGCTGCTCGCGGCGGCGGCGGGCGCGGCGCTGCTGGCCGTCTTCCTGCTGCTGCGGGGCACCGTCGGCGGGCCCGGCGGCCCGGGACCCGTGGTCGCGCCGCGGCAGAGCCTCACGGACGTGGAGCGATCGATCCGCGGGCTCGAGCTCGCGCTGCGGGGCTACGAGGACCGTCGGGGGGACTTCGAGGCCGGACGGATCGGCTGCGACCTCCTTGCCGGGGGCTATGCCCGGGTGGATGATTCCTTCCTGAATCTCGCCGCGGAGGTCGCGCGCGGCGCCGACACGGCCGCGGCCCGCGCCAGGTTCGACGAGCTCTCGACAGCGGTCGACGACGTGAACCGGCACTTCGACGGATCGGGCTGCCAGCGCCCGCGCTGACCGCCGCCCGGACCGCCCACCGCCTCGCGAGGTGACATGACCAGGATCCGCTTCCGACGATTCGCCGCGCTCGCCGCGCTCGGCCTGCTCTGCGCCGATGGACGGGCGATGGCGCAGGAGACGGAACCGTTGCAGAAGAGCGACGTGGTCCGCCTCCTCGTCACGAGCGGGGACCGCCAGGGCGCCGTCGCCGCCACGATCCGTGCCCGCTGCCTCACGTTCGTGCCGAACGCCCGCGACCTCGACGACTTCAGCAGGCTTGACGCCTCGCCGGAGGTTCTCGGTGCGATCCGCGGGTGCGCGTCGCCGCCGGCGGGACGGTCCGAGCTGCGGGTCGCGTCGCAGGTGGTGACGGCGACGGTCGGAGGCACGGCGCGCATCGGGGCGACGGTGATCCGCGACGGTCGTCCGGCCGCCGGCGTCCGCGTGGCCCTGCGCGGCGGAGGTCAGCTGCCCGGCGGCGGGGGGCGCGACCCGGAGGCGGCGTCCGGACAGGACGGGACGGTGGCGTTCTCCGTTTCCGCCGGGACCCGGCCGGGCTCGTACCCGGTCACGCTCGTGGCGGTCGGCGCCGACGACATCGCGAACCGCGGCGTGCGCCTGAACGTCGTTCCGGGACCCGCCGCGACGGCGACGGGAATCCCTGCGCGTGCGGCGGCGGAGGACGGCCTCGAGTTCGAGGCCGTCCTCCGGGATCGCTTCGACAACCCGGTGGTCGGAGCGGAGGTCCGCGCCCGCGCCGGGGAGGCTGCGACCGGCGCCGTGCTGTTCCGCGGCGAGACGGACGGTCGCGGGGTCGTGCGCGTCGCGATCGCCGCGTCGCGGCTCGAAGGGGTCGATCGCGTCCTGGTCGAGGGTCCGGCGGGAACGCTCGGGTCGATCGGGGTGGAGTCGGGACCCGCCGCGGTCGGGCGGTTCATGGTCGTGTCGGGCATGGACCAGGTGACCGAGGCCGGGGAGCCGTTCCCGCTCCCGGTCGTGGTGGAGGCGAGGGACGCGACGGGACTTCCGGTCGCGGGGGCGGAGGTCCGCCACTCGGTGGAGAACGGGTCGGTCCTCGAGGCGGACGGAACGACCGATGCCCGGGGCCGCGCCGCGGCCCGCGTGCGCGCGGGCTCGCGCGGCTGGTCGACGCTGCTGCGCGTCGAGTCCGGCGAGGCGAGCGAGACGGTGGCGCTGGAGATCTCCCGCGAGGGCCTCACCGAGGACGACCTGTCGGGACTCCTGGCGCGGGCCGACAGCCTGCTGGCGGCGGGCGCCGCGGCCGCCGCGCGGCCGCTCTACGAGCGGGCGTCGGCGGTGGACCCGGCGCGGGTGCAGGGGCGACTGGGCCTGGCGGCGACGAGCGCGGCGCTCGGACGCCTGGACGAGGCGGAGCAGACGTACCGGGGGATCCTGAGGGACGCCTCCGGCAACCGCGAGGCGGCGCTGGGGCTGGCGACCGTGCTGGACGCCCGGGGCCGGCCCGCGGACGCGGCGACGTGGTACCAGCTCGCGCTCAGCCGGAGCCCCGACGACGTGGCGACGTGGGTCGCGCTCGGGAACGCACGCCTCGCGGCCGGCGACACGGACCTGGCGCGCGATGCCTTCGAGCGGGCGCTCGCGCTGGAGCCGGACAACGCATCCGCCCGGGCGGGGCTGTCCCGGGCCCGGCGGGGCGAGCCGATGGTGCGCGGCGAGGTCTGGGGAGGGAACACGAACGAGGACAGCCGCTCGTTCGGCCCGCGGCACGCGGAGGTCCGGGTCGCGCCCGCGGACTGGCTCGCGCTCCGCGGGACGTTCGACGACATGCTGGGCCTCCGGCACCCGTGGCAGGTCCGCGGCTTCAACGCGATCAAGGGCTGGTACGGGGCGGCGACGGCGCGCTGGGGGCCGGGCCGCCGGCTGGAGACCACGTTCGAGGCGGGTCGCCGGACCTATCCGGACCGGGATGGCCTGTACCAGACGAGCTGGCTCGTCGAGCAGGGGGTCCGGCTCTCGCCCACCGCCTCGATCCGGGCGGGCGGCTGGCTGGGCCGCTGGTACGACCGCGACGACAAGGCCGTCTTCGGCGAGGCGCTCCTGGACGTCGCCCGGGGCCTGTCGCTCCGGCCGTCGGTCTCCTGGTCGGACGCCGCCGGCTCCGACATCACGGGCGGCGAGGGGGAGCCCGGGACGGGGCGCGACGCCGAGACCGAGATCCGCCTTGGGCTCGGGCTCCGTTACGAGGCGCTCGCGGGCTGGAGCGTGGAGCCGGCCGTCGCCTGGGGGAGCGTGAGCGCGGACGACGCGGCGTTCGAGGGCGGGCTGCTCGACGCGACGGCCCGCGTTCGGGTGCCGATCGGCCGGGTCCTGGCGGTCCAGGGGTTCGTCCGCTACCAGTCGCCGCCGGGCACGCCCTCGTTCGTGAGCTACGCCCTCGGCCTCGGGCTCGCGGGCCCGTAGCGCGCGCTTCCGAAGTCACCCGGCCCGCGGTCGCGCGGTCCGCCCGGGACCCCGATCCCGCGGGCCGCGCGTTCCGTCCCCGCCCCCTCCTCTCCGCCTTGATCCCGCCCGTCCCCGATGGTATGATCCC
>JAWOIN010000106.1:0-19583 GCA_046484665.1 Gemmatimonadota bacterium | reverse complement strand
GTACGCGATCGGGGAGGCGAACTTCTCCGACCACGGCGCGAACCGGCTCGGCGCGAGCGCGCTGATGCAGGGACTGGCGGACGGGTACTTCATCCTGCCCTACACGATCGGCGATTACATCGGGTCGGAGCGCCCGACGCCCGTGAAGCCCGACCATCCCGACGTTCTGCGCACGGTGGAGGAGGTCGAGGGCCGGATCTCCCGGCTCGTGGCCCTGGCCGGGAAGCGGACGGTGGACGACATCCACCGCGAGCTCGGGCGGATCGTGTGGGAGGAGTGCGGCATGAGTCGCGACGCGGAGGGCCTCAGGAAGGCGATCGCGCGAATCCCCGAGCTGCGCGAGGAGTTCTGGTCCAACGCCGCCGTGGTCGGCTCCGGCGACACGCTGAACCAGGTGCTCGAGCGGGCGGGCCGCGTCGCCGACTTCCTCGAGCTCGGCGAGCTGATGTGCCGCGACGCCCTCGCGCGGGAGGAGTCGGCGGGTGGCCACTTCCGCGAGGAGTATCAGACCCCGGAGGGCGAGGCGCAGCGGGACGACGAGAACTTCCAGCACGTGACCGTCTGGGAGTACGCGGGCGATGGCGCGGCTCCGGTCGAGAACCGGGAGACCCTCGAGTTCACCTACGTGCCCCCGACCCAGCGGAGCTACAAGTAATGGCTACGAGCACGATGAAGCTGAAACTGCACGTGTGGCGGCAGTCCTCGCCCGAGGCGAAGGGCGCTTTCGTCACGTACGACGCGGACGCGAACGAGCATATGTCCTTCCTCGAGATGCTGGACGTGCTGAACGAGCGCCTCGAGTCGTCGGGCCAGGAGCCGATCGTCTTCGACCACGACTGCCGCGAGGGGATCTGCGGAACCTGCGGCATGGTGATCAACGGCCGACCGCACGGCCCGTGGGAGCGGACCACCGTCTGCCAGCTCCACATGCGGGAGTACTCCGACGGCGACCAGATCTGGGTCGAGCCCTGGCGCGCGAAGGCGTTCCCGGTCGTGAAGGACCTGTTCGTGGACCGGAGCTCGTTCGACCGGATCCTGCAGGCCGGCGGCTACATCTCGGTCAACTCGGGCGGAGCGCCCGACGCGAACGCGATCCCGATTCGGAGAGACGCGGCGGAGGCGGCGATGGACGCCGCGGCCTGCATCGGATGCGGCGCCTGCGTCGCGGCCTGTCCGAACGCCTCGGCGATGCTGTTCACGGGGGCGAAGATCGCGCACTTGAACCGGCTCCCGCAGGGTCAGCCGGAGCGTTACGGGCGCGCCCTGGACATGGTCCTGCAGATGGAGGCCGAGGAGTTCGGGAGCTGCACGAACCACGGCGCCTGCGAGAACGCCTGCCCGAAGGCGATCTCGATCGACGTGATCGCGATGCTGAACCGGGATTACTTCGCGGCGACGCGGAAGGCCAGCTGAGCGGGAGCGGGACGTCGAGGTGGATCCTGCCCTCGATGCGGAGCGGTGCGTTGTCGTGTCACGGCGGGTGCACGTGAGCCTCCTCGTCTGGATCGCGCTCGGGGGCGCGCTCGGCGCCGTGGCGCGCTACGGCCTGTCCGGCTGGGTCCAGTCCGTGTCGGCGGGGACCTTCCCCTGGGGCACGTTCGTCGTGAACGTGCTCGGGTGCTTCCTGCTCGGCTTCGCGTTCCGGGTGCTCCAGCTGTCCGCCCTGTCGCCCGCCGTGCGGGGCGGCGTGACGGTAGGCTTCATCGGGGCGTTCACCACGTTCAGCACGTTCGGTCTCGAGGCGGTCGGCCTCCTCCAGGACGGCCGCTGGGCGCGGGCGGCGGGCTATCTGGGAGGAAGCGTCGCGATCGGTCTCGCGGCGGTGCTCGCCGGCCTGTGGCTCGCCGCGGCGCTGCAGCGCCCGGGAGGGGCGCCGTGACGGTACGGGCGACGTGACTGCACGGGAGGTACCGGGAGACGGGTGTTGACCCCCCTCCCTCCGCCGGGAGGCGCGAGATGACCATGGAGTTCGCGGGAGAGCGGACCCTGATGCGCGTGTTCATCGGGGAGAGCGACCGCTGCCCGTCGGGAAAGCACCGCGGCAAGCCGCTCTACGAGGCGCTCCTGCTCACGCTCCGGGAGAGGGGCTTCGCCGGAGCGACCGTGGTTCGCGGGATCGCCGGATTCGGGGCGAGCGCGAGGATTCACACCGAGAAGGTGCTCCGCCTGTCGCTGGACCTTCCGATCATCGTGGAGGTCGTAGAGACGGAGGAGCGGATCCAGGAGGCGCTCCCGGAGCTCGAGGCGATGATCGGGGGCGGACTCATCACGCTCGAGCGGGCCCGCGTCGTGCTCTACCGTCCCGCCCGCCGGGAGCAGGGGGACTGACGTGGGCTTCTGCGCCGAGCAGCTGGAGCGGAACCGCGGGCTCTGGGACCGGATGCTGGCGCACCCGTTCCTGCTCGGGACGAGGGACGGGACCCTCCCGTTCGAGACGTTCGCCACCTGGATGCGACAGGACTACCTGTTCGTGGAGGCGGCGATCCCGTTCCTCGCGGCGATGCTGCCGAAGGGACCGGCCAGGCACTGGGAGCCGATCGCGCAGGCGATCGGCGCGCTGATCCGGGAGCTGCGGCTGTTCGAGGAGCGCGCGGCCGCGGTCGGCGTCAAGCTCGCCGGGACGGAGCCGTCGTTCACGACGCACGCCTACGTCCAGTTCCTGCTCGCCACGGCGGGACGGGCCTCCTACGAGGAGGCCTACGCCGTGCTCTACGCCGCGGAGAAGTCCTACCACGAGTCGTGGAAGGTGGTCGAGGCGGGGCTCGATCCGGAGTCGCCCTGGCAGCCGTTCGTGGCGAACTGGGCGGGAGAGGAGTTCGAGACCTACGTGCTCTACCTGCGGGGAGAGCTCGACGAGCTAGCGCGGGACGCCGGCGCCGGGCTCCGTGCACGGATGGCGGAGGCGTTCGAGACGGCCATCCGTTACGAGATCGCGTTCTGGGAGATGGCCTTCCGCGGCGCCGCGTGGCCGGGCGTGCAGGGGGACGGGGGATGAGCGGCGCGGCGGAGCGGCCGGGGGTCGGCGCCGTCCCTCGGCCGGACGCCGACGGGCTCACCGAAGCCATGCTCGCGGCGGCGCTGCCGATCTGGGAAGCCCAGCTCGCACACCCGTTCGTGCGCGGGATCGGCGACGGCACGCTCCCGCCGGAGAAGTTCGAGCGCTGGGTCCGCCAGGACTACCTCTACCTCACGGAGTTCGCACGCGTGTTCGCCTGGGCCGCGGCGAAGGCGGATCGGCTCGCCTCGATGGCCTGGTACGCGTCCGTGCTCGACCTCACGCTGAACACCGAGATGGGTCTGCACCGGGCGTACGCGGCCCGCTTCGGCATCTCCGAGACGGAGCTCGAGGCCGAGGAGATGTGGCCGACCACCCGGGCCTACACGGACTTTCTCGTGCGTACGGCGGCCGACGGGGACATGGCCGACCTGCTGGCCGCGCTCCTGCCCTGCGCCTGGGGTTACGTCCACATCGCGACCGGGCTCGCGCACGGCGGGCTCCCGTCCGATCGGCGCTACGCCGACTGGATCGAACAGTACGCCTCCGCCGAGTTCCGGGAGGCCGCGGAATGGCTTCGGGCCGAGACGGAGCGGGTGGCGGGCGGGGCGGACCCCGGGAAGCGTGCCCGCCTGGTGGGGCTGTTCGAGCTCTCCAGCCGCTACGAACTCCGGTTCTGGGAGATGTGCTGGACCGGAGAGAGCTGGTAGCCGGGTTCCCCCTCAGTCGCCCGAGGACCCCGTGTCGGCCGCCGTCCGCGCCGGGGAGCTTCCGTCCGGAAGCGTCACACGGAACCGGACGATCCTCTGCACGTCGAGCTCGTCGCGGGTCGTCGCGAGGACCGCTTCCCGCGTGAAGATCGGCAGCGGCGAGGTCCGGAAGTCCTCGGGAGCGCGGACGGCACCCAGATAGCGTCCCTGGTCGTCGAACACGTCGAACACGATCGGCTCGCTCCACTCCTCCCGGATCGCCTCGGGATCGGTCGGATCGTAGTCGGGGTCCTCACGGCGGGCTCCCGGACGCGAGACCTTCACCCAGACCGTGCCGTCCTCCCCCGGATGAATGCTCACGTACGGGGGCTTCGTGTCGGGGATCGGCGGTCCGTCCCAGCGCCAGGCCGGGTCCGTGCTCCGCATGTCTCTCGTCGCCTGCGCCTCCTCCTCCCGCTTCTCGCCGGAAGCGACGGGCACCGGATCGAAGTCCTTCACGATCCGGATGGGCCCGTCGGGCTTCAGGAGCGTGAGCGAGTACTTCGTGCTGATCCCGTGGATGAAGTACCCGTGGGGGCTGAGGACCGCATGCTCCGAAGGGCTGAACGGCACGTCGTTGATCGAGGCGCTCATGCCGCCGTCCTCCGCCTGGTGCCGTGCCTCGATACGCGGTCCTTCGTAGCCCGTGTCCGGAGCCTCGATCGTGTCCGCGGGCGTGCCGTCGGGCAGGATCCGGACGAGTCCCGACCGCCAGTCGCGGACGTCCGCCTCGGCGTCGAGAAGGATGAGGTTGTACGCCCGGTCCAGCGTGTCGACGATCATCCGGTTGGAAGTGTTGAAGCCGCCCCGGATCCGCCACGCGTCGAGAGGCGTGCCGTCCGGTCCGAACACCTGGATCCGGGCGTTCGCGGGGTCACGCAGGAGAACCCGGCCGTCCGAGAGGACGTTGAGGCCGCCGTCGGGACGCTGATACTCGCCCGGGCCGCCGCCCGCCCTGCCGAAGGTCGTCCGGTACGTCCCGTCGGGCTCGTAGACCCGGAGCGCGGGGACTTGGCGGTCCATCGCGTAGATCGTCCCGTCGCCGGCGACGGCGAGCGAGTAGACCTGTCCGAAGGTGTACTCCTCGGGCCCCTCGAGCATCCCGATCTCGACCTCCGGGACGAGCTCTGCCGTGTCGCCCCAGATGCTGCCGGAGACGGTAGTGACTACGATCGTGTCGCCGGCCGTGTCGCGGGTGGCCAGCCACTCCTGCCCGGAGCCGGCGCCTTCTCCCGGCGCACAGCCGGCGACGGCGAGGGCCCAGAGCACTCCGAGCGCGTACGAAGCTGCTGACGTATGACGCATGCCATCGCTCCCGTCGAAGGAAGACCTGCCCGAGTCGATCACCCTGTGAGACGTCCCGCGGGCGCCGGTCGTTTACCGGGGCGTCGCTCCCCATTGGAAGCGGGACCGGCTCGCCGGTAGATTCTCCGTCCGGAACGACACGACCCGAACCCGACGGCGACACATGGCCAAGACCAGCTCGTTCGACGTCAGCACCGGCGTGGATCTCCAGGAGGTCGACAACGCCGTGAACCAGGCCCGCAAGGAGGTCGCCCAGCGATACGACTTCAAGGGCACCGACTGCCGCCTCGATTTCGACCGCGCCGCCGCGACGGTAATGCTCGAGGCCGATGACGCGTACCGGCTCCAGGCGCTTCGCCAGGTGCTCCGCGAGAAGCTCGCCGGCCGCAAGGTCCCGCTCAAGAACCTCGACGAGGGGACGGTCGATGACGCCGCCCTCGGCCGTGCCCGGCAGACGGTCCGCCTCAAGCAGGGCATCGACCAGGAGACGGCGAAGAAGATCTCGAAGGAGATCCGCGACCAGGGCTTCAAGAAGGTTCAGGTCCAGGTCCAGGGAGAGGAGCTCCGGGTCAGCGCCCCTGCCCGGGACACGCTCCAGGAGGTGATCGCCTTCCTCCGCGAGCGGGACTACGGCGTGGCGCTGAACTTCGGCAACTACCGCTGACGGTCGAGCGGAAACGCGACCGGAGAACCTGAGAGCGGGAGACTTCGAATGCATCGACGCCGACTGACCGTCGCGACGGCCGCCGCCGCGCTGGCGCTCGCGCCCTCGGCCTGCCTCGGGCAGAACGCCGAGCCGCTCGCGGTCGGGGACGCGGCCCCGGAATTCGCGATCACGGGTTCGACGCGTCACGGGGTCCTCCGCGACCCGGTCCGCCTGAGCGACTACCGCGGCGAGACCGTGGTGCTGTCGTTCTTCTACAGGGCCCGGACCCCGGGGTGAACGGTGCAAATGGAAGCGTACCGGGATCAGTACGCACGGCTCTTCCGCGGCGGACGGGACATCGCCCTGATCGCCATCAGCACCGACGACGCCGAGGAGCTCGCCTCCTGGGCGCGTGACGCCGACTTCCCCTTCCTGTTCGGGAGCGATCCCGACTCGAAGGTCGGCAAGCGGTACGGCGCCTGGCGTTCGCTGCCGGGAGGCGGAGCGATCGACAACCGGACGCTGTTCGTGGTGGACCCCCGGGGGGTGATCCGCTACGTGGCGGCGCCGTTCAGGGAAGTCGACCCGATGGCGTACGAAGAGCTGGCGGACGCGATCGACCGGATCGCGCCGCCGCTCGAGGAGTGACCGGGCGGACGCCCTCCGGCCGACCGTCGGCACGTCAGAGCGCGGAGCGGACGGCCGCGGCGACGTCCTGGTGCGCCCCCGTGCCCGTGTACGTCACCTTTCCGTCGGCGTCGAGCACCACGATGTAGGAGGTGTTCGGCGCCTCGAACGCCCGTGTCGCCGCGCCGCGCTCGTCCCACAGCATCGGGAAGGGCAGCGGGTGCCTCTCGAGGTGCCTGCGGATCCGGCGCGGGCTCTGGTTCACCCCCACCGCGATCGCGAAGAACGCGACGCGGTCGCCGTAGGCTCGGTGCGCCCCGAGCAGGTGCGGGTGCAGCTCCTCGCAGTTCGGGCACCAGGTCGCCCAGAACTCGAGCAGGACCGGTCTCGTCCCGATCACCTCGCCGAGGTCCACGACCCCCCCCTCGCCGTCCAGCCGCTCGAGGGCCACCCCGGGCGGAGAGGCGCCGCGGGCGAGCCCGATCGGCGCCTCCTGGGCCCCGACCGGACTCACGACCAGGACCGGGAGGGAGCCGATCGTCAGGGCCAGTCCCGTCGCGAGAACCCGACTCGCCATCGTCTGCACGCCGCCACCTCCTCGGATCAGTACCACGCGAGCCACGCCTGGTGGACGTACCAGGCGGACATTCCCAGCAGGATCACCCCCGCTCCCCGCTTCGCCGCCACCATCCAGCGCCCCGACTTCGGCAGGAGCCGGGTCGCGCCCGAAAAGACCCCGACCACCGCGAGCAGCGCCGTCATGCCGAGGGAAAACGCGAACAGGTACGCGAAGCCCAGGACCGCGCTCTCCGTCGTGGCGACCCACGTGAGCACCGCGGCGAAGGCGGGAGCGCCGCACGGCGCCGCCACGACACCGGAAGTCGCGCCCAGCAGGAAGACGGCCGGGTAGGATCCTCCCCGGAGGCCTCCCGCCCACTCCGTGAGACGTCGGGGCGCCGACACGGGGAACGCCCCGAGCATCGCGAGCCCGAACACCGCGAGCAGGGCGGCGATCAGGAGCCGCGCCCAGCCGCTGGAGGCGATCGTCCCGAACAGTGATCCGGTGAGCCCCGCGATCAGGCCCGCGAACGCGTAGAGCAGGGCGAGACCGAGCACGTACGCGAAGGTGAGGCCCACGACACGGGCCCGGTTCGCCCCTTCGCCCGCGGTGCCGCCGATGATCCCCGCCGTGATCGGGATCATCGGGTAGATGCACGGCGTCAGGCTCGTGAGCAGACCCGCGCCGAACAGCAGCAGGATCGCCAGGAACGGACTGTGCTGCAGCGAGTCCCCGAGGCCGACCTGAAGCGCCAGCAGCGTGCCGCTCAACGTACCTGACCCCCTCGCCTGGTTGCCCGACCGGGACCCACGTCCGTCCCGGGTTCCTTCACGCTAAGAGAACCACGACGGGCGCCGCGGGTTCCCCTCGACCCGCGCGCGGACGAGGCAGGAGAGGGCGGGCCCGGGCGGAGCCCGCCCTCGATCGGAGCGTCGGCTCGCGGATCAGTCGGCGAGGCGGAGGATCGCCACCACGCCCGCGTGGTCGGACGGCGCCAGGCCATCCGTCCAGTCGGACCGCGAGTTGCCGACGATCAGCGTCTGCACGGCGCCGCGCACCGGCCGGTCGAACCCGAACTCGCCGTTCAGCAGGACGAGATCGACCCTCCGGTCGAGCTCCGAGGGCCAGGAGCCGAGGCCGCCGTCCTGGCAGCAGGTCCAGCCGCCTCCCTGGTTGTGGGCGTCGACGTAGCCCGACTGCAGGAAGTCGAAGTAGGTCTGCGTCGAGCTGCCGTAGGCGTCGGTGTTGAGGTCCCCGACCAGCACGACCGGGAGATCTCCCGTCAGGACGGACCGCAGCTCGGCCCCCTGCGCCCGCTGGAGCAGCTCCAGATCCGGGATCACCGACCTCCCGGGACCGATGTCGGCGGGCTCGAGGTGCGAGACGGCGAACCGGATCTCGAGGCCCTCGACGGTCGCGTCCGCGTAGGACCAGCCGCGCGGCGTCACGATCGGGACGCCGAGGATCGGCCCGTAGTCGAGCGCGTAGGCGAACTCGCCCGTGTGGGCGTTCTCCCAGGCGACGTCGGAGCGGACGAGGAGCAGGTCGTGGTCCTGCAACCGGATGTCGGACACGGAGTCCGGAGCCGCCGGATTGAACATCGGGAACTCGAGCTGGAAGTTGTCGGCCCGGATCGCGACCTTGTACTCCAGGTCCCGCTCGGCGAGCGCGTCCAGGAGCTCCTGTTCGAAGTCGAGGAGCGGATCGGTGGCCGGCGCCCCTGGGTCGAAGGTGCTCGGATCGAAGTCCGACGCGAGCTGCAGGTAGAACTTGTTGATCTCCTGCAGGCCGACGAGGTGCGGACGGTACCTGTCGATCTCCGCCGCGATCCGCCGCGCCCGCGCCGGGAAGTTCGAGTCCTGGATCTCCTGCCAGACTTCCGCCACGGCGAACGGGACCTGGTCGAACGACGGCACCGCGAGCGCGTTCTCGATCGCGGCGCCGACGTAGACGTTCCAGGTCATGACCACGATGCGGCCCTGCTTCGCCGCGTCGGCCCGGCCCGCGGCGGACACGAGCCCGCTCGACTCGTCCGGCCCGATGAGCGAGTCCCCCTGGCATGCGGCGAGCGCGACGGCGACGGCGAGTGCCGCGCCCCTGGCGAGTCCGTTCATGGCTGCCTCCCGGGAATCGCGATTCGGATCGCCCCGTCCGGGGCGGTCCCTCTGACTCGATTCTCGCGAACGGGAGACAAGCGGGCGTCAAGCAGGGAGGCGCTGGCGCGCCCCCGTCCCGCGCCGACCCGGCGGATCAGCCGGGACGGGCCCCGGACGGCTCCAGTACAGGGCCCGCGGCGGGCTCGACCAGGATCTCCCGGGCGATCTCCCGGTCGAGCGCGAGCTCCGTCTCGCCGACCTTGATCACGCAGGCGGGCTGCTGCTGCACCACCGTCAGGTCGGCGCCCGGGACGACGCCGAACACGGTGAGGGTCCTGTGGCGCTCGGTCGCGGTCGGGCCGAGGCAGAGCACGGTCGCCCGGGTGCCCGGCCGGAGGTCGGAGGCAGCCCGCACGGTCTCGGGCAGCCGGGCCTCCGTCATCTGCGGCAGGGACTTCCGGGACCGGAACAGCTTCCGGAACACCCCGACGGCCGCCGGCGTCTCGGGAAACTCATACTGGCAGCCGGGACAGCGGATGAGACGGCAGAGCACCCCGAGGGGACACCCGTGCGCGCACAGCGTGTCGCCGCGCGCGAACTCGAAGCCGCACATCGGGCAGGTCAGGTAGTCCCCAGCCATCGTCCCACCTGGTTGACCACGCCGCCGACCAGCACGGCGAAGGGAAAGATGAACGCGACCATGCCGGCGGCGGTTCGCTTCCCGTGTTCCTTGCTGATCATGAGCAGGGTGGCGAAGCAGGGCATGAACAGGGTGATCGTGACCATCGCCACCAGGATCTGGTGCTGCGAGAGGATCGCCCCGGCGCCGGTGGCCGCATCGAGGATGTAGACGGCGCCGAAGTCGCGCCGCATGAATCCGACCAGCAGTGCGTTGGACATCTCGGCCGGAAGACCCAGCCAGCGGACGACGAGGGGCTCCGCCGCCCGGCTGATCGCCGTCAGGGCGCCGACCCGGTCGAGCACGAACAGCGCGGCCGTTCCCACGAGGAAGACCGGGATGACCTCCTTCAGGTACCACTCGAGCCGGCTGTAGGTCTTGGTGACGACGTTCCCGAGCTGGGGCCGGCGCATCGGGGGCAGCTCGAGGATGAAGTCGGACCCCTCGCCGGGGAACACCCTCGCGGTGAGCCAGCCCACGAGCAGGATCACCGCGGCCATGACGCCCAGCCACACCGTCGCCCCGCCCGGCGAGAGCGCCGCCATCAGCGCGAGCAGGACCCCGAGCTGGGCGGAGCAGGGAACGGCGAGCGCGAGGAGCATCGTGGTGACGATCCGCTCCTTGCGGGATTCGAGCACGCGAGTCGTCATCGTGGCCATCGTGGTGCAGCCGAGGCCGAGGATCATCGGGAGGACGGCCTTCCCGTTGAGCCCCATCAGCCGGAACACCCGGTTCAGCATCACGGACATGCGGGAGAAATAACCCGAGTCCTCGAGGACGCTGAACACGAGGAAGAACACGGTGACGATGGGGAGGACGATCGCGAGACCGTAGCTCAGGGCCATCGTGATCTGGCCGTACGGGCCGACCAGGAAGTCGTGGACCCAGCGGAGCACTCGCTGGCCGTCCGTGAGCTCGATCCCCGGGGGGATCTCGTAGGCCGGCCGGACCGCGACCCGGTCGGCCTCCCGGAGCACCACCTCGTGAGCCGGCGAGACCGGAAGGGAGAGCGCGTAGGGGACGACCTCTTCGACGTGCTCGTGGGGGAAGGGAAAGACGCGATCCGCGAGCCCGATCGCCGCCGGCGAGATCCTCTGCTCGAACCCGGCGACCTCGAGCGCGTCGACGAGCGTGCCGGCCCCGAACAGACCCACGAACCAGAACACGACGAGGAGGATCGCCGCGAGGACGGCGAGCCCCTTGACCGGGTGCATCGCCCAGAAGCCCAGCCGGACGCCGATCGACGCCTGCTCCGGCTGGGAGATCGACCAGGTCTCCGCGAGGATCTCGTTCACGAGCTCGAGCCGGGCGGCGTCGCTCCGCGGGGCGCAGCCCTCGAGCTGCGGGATGCGCGGCACGGCCGCCCGCTCCAGCGCCTCGATGAGCTCCCGCGTCCCCTCGTTCCGCGGCGCGACGGAGCGGACCACCGGGACGCCGAGGATCGTCGAGAGCCGCTCCGTGTCGACCCGTCCTCCCCGCTGCTCGAGCTCGTCCCACATGTTGAGGACGAGGACCGTGGAGCGGCCGAGCTCGGCGATCTGGAGTGTGAGAAAGAGGGCGCGACGGAGGTTCTTCGCGTCCGCGACCTGGATCACCGTCGCATCCGGGTTCCTGCCGAGGAGCTCCCGGGTGACGCGCGCCTCGTCGCTGCGGGGCGCGAGGTCGTTGAGACCGGGCGTGTCGACGATCTCGCGGTGCCCGACTTCCTCGATCGCGCGGGCCCGGACGAGCTCCACCGTCGTCCCCGGGTAGTTCGAGACCGTCACGTAGCGGCGGGTCAGGTTCCGGAACAGGACGCTCTTGCCCACGTTCGGATTCCCGACGAGCACGGTCGTGCGCGACCCCGCCCCGGCAGCGGGGGCGAGGGTGGCGACGGAGGACGGGTTCCGGGCGGTCATGGTTGAGACTGAATCTCGTTCGCGTACGCTTCGCGCGCAACGGCGACGCCGCCCCCGGGGGACGGCGCCGCCGTCCCGCCCTCTCAGTGGAAGGGTCCGCCGGGCTCGACCGGCGTGACCTCCCCGAAGCTCGCCTCGTACTTCCGCAGGTTGTCCTGCAGCGCCGCGACGATCCGCTTCATGTGACCCGGGCTCACCACCACCCGCGAGACGAGGTGGTTCCCGCTCGGCGCAGTGAGCAGCCAGTCGACGATGAACTCCTCGCGCGTGTGCGCGACGAGCATGTTGTTGCTGTAGCGTCCCCGGGAGAGCTCGTCTCCCGTGCTGATCGGGACGGAGCCCTGAGCACGGCGGCTCGGATCTTCGGTCATGTTCGCTCCCGGGGTTCGGGTCACGCGCGTCCCGGCTCAGGCCTCTGGCTTCCTGCCGGCCAGGCCCCGCCAGGCGATCCCCGCGAGAGCCGCCCCGACGATCGGCGCCAGCCAGAACAGCCACAACTGCGCGATCGCCCAGCCGCCCACGTACAGCGCCGGGCCCGTGCTGCGCGCCGGGTTCACGGAGAGGTTCGTGACCGGTATCCCGACCAGGTGGATCACCGTGAGTCCGAGTCCGATCGCGATCGGCGCGAAGCCCGCGGGGGCCCGGGCGTCCGTGGCGCCGAGGATGATCATCAGGAACACGAACGTCAGCACGACCTCCGCGACGAGGGCCGCGACCATGGAGTAGCCGCCGGGGGAGTGGTCCCCGTACCCGTTCGCGGCGAAGCCCGAGGCCACGACGTCGAAGCCGGTGGCGCCGGTGGCGATCACCACGAGCACGCTCGACGCGAGGATCGCGCCGACGAGCTGGCGATCCAGTAGGGCAGAATCTCCGAGGCGGGGAACCGGCCTCCCGTCCACAGGCCCACGCTGACGGCCGGGTTGACGTGACAGCCGGAGATGTGTCCGATCGCGCCCGCCATCGTGAGCAGGGAAACGCCGAAGGCGAGAGCGACGCCGAGCCAGCCGATCCCGACGTCGGGCGCGCCGGCGGCGAGCACGGCGCTCCCGCACCCCGCGAACACCAGCCAGAACGTCCCGAGAAGCTCCGCGGCCATCCGACGACGCAGGGATATTCCAATCTCCTTGAGGAGAGGTGTCACGCCCGGGTCCGGTGCTTCGCGGGGCCCGGGTCCGCTCCATTGTAGCGCCCCGGCCCGGCGCGCTGCCATTGCAGCTCGGCGATGCGACAGACGCGATGGGCGCGTCGCCGGATGCGCCTCAGCGTCGACGCGCGATCGCGCGCGCCTTGTCTCCCACGTGCCAACGGTTGTAGACGAAGTTCCTGATCGGGTCGTACGAGTAGGTCTGCCACGCCACGAGCTGGAAACCGGTCTCGTCCAGCAGCCGCTGGAAGGAGTGCCGCCCGTACTCGTTCGCGTGGCCCGGCACGTATCCCGCCGGGTACGACTTCCGATGCAGGCCGGTCCGCCGGAGCCACCGCTGCGCCCTGAGATCGAGCGCCTCGATGTTCGGAAACTCGAGGAACGCGTGTCCACCCTCGTCCAGGAGACCGCGAATTTCCTGCAGTGCGGCCTTTCCGTCGGGCAGGTGCTCGAGCACGTGGCGCAGCACGACGACGTCGAACCGGCATGCGTCCTCCGGCTCGAAGCCCGGGAACTCCGCTACCTCGACCTGGACGCCGAGGCGCTCACTCACCGACGCCGCGAGGCTGGGAGAGAGCTCGAGGCCCCGCACCTGCCAGCCGGCTTCCCTCGCGAGGTGCAGCAGCCGCCCGTTCCCGCACCCGATCTCGAGGAGCCGCGCCGGCCGCGGAAATCGGCGTCGCAGAAACTCCCAGCTCAGGGTCTGCGGCCGGTTGAGGGGCGCGTCGTCGTCGCGCGGGTCCGGCTGGCGTCGCTCGTACTTCTCCTGGTCGAGGCCGCCCGACAGGTCGTAGTTGACGAGCCGGCATTCGGGGCAACGGTAGAACCGGAACTCGTCCTCGTTCCCCTGGGTGTAGAACAGCTCCAGCCCGGCGGTCCCGCACAGCCTGCATCGCATCGCTCGACTCCCTCGATCCCCGTCGGTCGCCGACGTCGCGGATCTCCGTCAGGCGCCGGGACTCACGGTCGCGCCCGGAAACGGCCCAAAGTACCTCCAGCCGAGCGTGGCCGCGCGAACCGCCATCAGGGTCACGATCCCCCACCATACACCGGCGAGCCCCCAGCCGAGGGGCAGTACGAGGAGGAGCACGGCGCCCGCGGCGATCGCCGATCCGACCATCTGGGCCGCCACGAACCGGAACTCCTCGAGGCCGAGGAAGATCCCGTCCCACACGAACACGAGCGCGTTCAGGGGCTGCATGACCACGATGAACGGGTAGATGGAGCGGACGGCCGCCAGCGCCGCCGGGTCATCGGTGAACAGGCGCGGGAGCACCGGCTCGAGCGCCTGGAACAGGGCCGCGAGCGCGAGCCCCGTCCCGAGTCCCCACAGCAGGAGCCGATCGGAGGCGGAGCGCGGGGCGATCCCGTCCCCGGCGCCGCGGTACTTCGCCACCATCGCCTGCGCCGCTACGGCCAGCGAGTCGACGACGAGCGCGAGCAGGAGCCAGAGCTGGGAGCAGACCTGGTGGGCGGCGACCGCGACGGTCCCGACCCGGGTCGCGATCGCCGTCGCCAGGGTGAGAGTGCCGATCAGCGCGAGCGTCCGCACGATGAGCTCGCCGCCGACCCGGAGGAAGGGGAGGAGATCGCGCGGGGCCGGAAGCCCGCGGGCCACGCCGAGCGCTTCCCGGCGGCGGCGGAGCAGCAGGTCGAGGAACCAGAGCGCCCCAGACCACTGCGCGATCAGGGTGGCGAGCGCCGCGCCCTCGAGCCCCCACCCGAAGCCGAAGATGAACAGCGGGTCGAGCGCCAGGTTCACGATGTTGAGTCCGATCGTGACGACGAGCGGCGTGCGCGTGTCCTGGTAGCCGCGGAACGCCCCGTGGCCGGCCGTGATGAGCAGTACCGCGGGGCCCGCGAACGCCCGGATCCGCAGGTACGGGAGAGCCTCGCCCCGCAGCTCTCCCGAGGCTCCCATCGCGGCCAGGATCGGCCCGGCGAACAGCTGCAGGACGGTGACGGAGACGATCCCGGCCAGCGCCGCGACCGTGAGCGCCTGCACCACGACGCGGCCGGCCTCGTCCCGGTCGCCGCGACCCACGGCGCGGGCGACGAGCGGCGTCGTGCCGTACGCGAGGAAGTTGAAGACGACGAACGCGAGCGAGAACAGGGACGCGTTCACCCCCAGCGCCGCGAGCGGGACCACCCCGAGCCGGCCCACGAAGATCGTGTCCACGATCGAGACGAGGGGGTCCGCGGCCAGCGCCCCGAGCGCCGGCACGGCGAGCGCGAGGATCTCTCGGTCGTACCGGCGGCGGGAGTCGAACCGGGTGCGTGAAGAGGGCTCGGAATTCACGGCGCGCAAGATGGTCTCGCCAAGCGCGTGGCGAAATGCCCCCGGGCCCGCCAGAACGCGAGTCGCCGGCGAGGCCAGCGCGGTGGCGCGACGGGTTCCCGCTCGCCGCCCGGGGTCGCCCCGGGCGGGCGGCGTGGCCGACCTCCGACGCGGAGCGTCGCGGACTTCCGCTCCGTTCGGGATCCCCGCGGCGCGGGCCGGGCGCGGTGACGCCCCGAACCACCCGCGCGGGCGGCCGGCGGGTCTGCCGCTTGCCCCTCCACGAGGCCGACGGAAGGACGCTCCGGGCGACACGCGGGAGCACTATTCCGAGAGAATGAGCCGGCCAGTGTCCCGGGGCGTCCTCCGTCACCACCTGCCCTTTCGCGTCGCCCCCCGCCGCCGCAGCATGTGCGCCTCATGCGAATCCAACGGATGTGTCTCGTGGCGTTCCTCCCGGTCGTCTTCGTCACAGCCCGGCCCCTCTCCGGCGCCGTCCAGCAGCGGATGCCGGCGATCTCGGTCGAGCGGCTCACGGAGCGGGCGTGGCTCATCCGCGACGGGCTCGGCAGCGGGAACGTCCTCCTGTTCGACCACCGCGAGGGGGCGTATCTCGTGGACGCCGGCGCGCCCGAGAGCGCCGTCGCGGTGGCGCGGACCGCGGATTCCCTCGCCGGGCACCCGATCCTGACGGTGATCTCGACGCACTACCACGCCGACCACCTGGGCGCCAACCCGATCTACCGCCGCCGCGGCGCCCGGGTGATGGGACACGACCACCTGGCCGAGGAAGCGGCGCGCGACACCACGATTCCCGAGATCCAGTGGGTGCGGAAGCCGGCGGACCCCGCCGCGATGCCGACCGTCCGGCTCACCACGCCGGCCCTCGTCCGCGACCAGGCGGGAGAGTCGATCGTCGCGATCCAGCGGATGACGGAGGCGCACACGCGGACCGACCTCCTCGTGCTCTTTCCGACGGAGCGTCTGCTGCATGCGGGCGACCTCGTCGAGGTCGGGGCCTATCCGTTCATCGACTGGTGGGCGGGTGGCTCGCTCGACGGGATGATCGCGCAGGTCGACCTGGTGCTCGGCTTCGTAGGCCCCGAAGACCGGGTCGTGCCGGGCCACGGGGCCGTGATCGGCCGCGCGGAGCTGGAGGAGTATCGCCGCATGCTCGTCACGGTCCGCGACCGTGCCCGCGCGGCGATCCGGCGGGGCGAGGGCCGCGAGGCCTTCCTCGCGTCCCGGCCGACCCGGGAGTTCGACGCGGAGCGCGGCGGGGAGACGGCGGGGCAACGGTTCGCGTCGCTGGTGTGGCTCGGACTGTCGGGAGCGCGCCGCGACTGACGCCCGTCGCGACCGGCCCGGGAGCTCCCCGGCGGGGCCGGGTCAGCGACCCCGGACGAGCAGCGCCCCGAGCGCGATCGACGTGAGCCGCGCGCCGGCCGTCTCGGAGCGCGAGGGGATCAGCACCGGCGCCCGGGCGCCGACGATGACGTGTCCCGGCTCGAGCGGCACCGCGTACTCGACGGCCTTCGCCGCCAGGTTCGCCGACTCGAGGTCGGGAAAGAGAAGGAGGTCGGCGGCCCCCCGGATCTCCGAGCGGTAGCCCTTCGCCTCGACGGCGGCCGGAGAGAGGGCGAGGTCGAGGCCCATCGGCCCTTCGACGAGAACCTCGCCCTCGATTCCTTCTCCTCCCGTCCGCGCCAGCTCCGCCGCATCCGCCGTCGAGGGGAAGGCCTCCGTGATCGTCTCCACCGCCGCCACCAGGGCCACGCGCGGCGCGGCGACGCCCAGCGCCCGGAACACGTCCACCCCGTTCCGGAGGATCTCCCGCTTCTGCTCGAGCGTCGGGCGCGGCACCACCCCGCCGTCCGTGATGCCGACGATGCGGGGCTCCGGAGTGGCGGCGAAGTCGAACACGAAGACGTCGCTCAGGAGCCGGTCGGCGCGAAGCCCTCTCTCGGTGTCGAGGACCGCGCGGATCAGGGTCGAGGTCGAGACCGCTCCCTTGAGGAGGACGTCGGCGCTCCCCTCCCTCACCAGCGCGACGGCCCGTCCGGCAGCGGCGGCGGGGTCGTCGCCCCGGACGATCTCGAACCCGGCCGGTTCGGCGCCGAGCGACCGGAGGCCCTCCTCCACCTCCCGGGCGGGACCCACCAGGATCGGCCGGGCGAGTCCGCCTTCCGCCGCCGCGATCGCGGCGCGGAGCGTCTCGGCGCCCGTCGCCATCGCGACGGCCACGCGGCGGCGGGGAAGGGAGGCCGCTCGCGCCCGGAGCGCGGCGACCGAACGCAGGGGCCCGCCGCTCACGAAGTCGCCGGCACGTCCGCCGACGCGCCGGCCAGGTGCGCGCGGCCACGCTCGAACGCCGCCAGGTTCACGGCGTGCAGGCTCGGGCGGAAGGCGAGGCGGATCGTCTCCTCCCAGGTCCCGGCCTCGATCTCCGGCGTGCGGGCGGAGAACGCCCCGAGCATCACCATGTTCGCGGCGCGCGGCTCGCCCAGCCCGGAGGCGATCGCGTGTGCGGGGATGACGCGGGCGCCGGGACGGACCGCCTCGATCCTGCGCGGCGCGTCCTCGGGGTAGGCGACGGCGGGGCCGGCGCCGGTCCAGGTCGGCGTGATCCGCTGTTCGTTCACGAGCACCAGGCCACCCGCCCGAACGCGCGGGAGGTGGCGCAGAGCCTCCAGCAGCTCCAGCGAGACGAGGACGTCGACGCCGGCGAGGGGGATCAGCGTCGAGGACACGTTCTCGCCGTACCGGACTTCGCTCACCACGCTGCCGCCCCGCTGAGCCATCCCGTGGACCTCGCTCTTCCGGACGTCGAAGCCCGCTGCGAGCGCGCCCTCCGCCAGGATGCGGCTGAGGGCGAGGACTCCGTGGCCCCCCACCCCGGCGAGCAGCACGTTGCGCGTCTCCATCAGGCGGAGCCCTCCATCAGGCGGGAGCCTCCTGGAAGCTGCGCCCCTCCACGTGCAGGCCGCAGAACGGGCAGATCTGCACGCAGAGGCCGCATCCGCAGCAGGCCTCCGGGTCGATCGCGGCCGCCAGGTCGCGTTCGTCGAGGGCCGGGCACCCGAGCTCGAAGCAGGTCCCGCAGCCCGGGCACTCGATCTCGAGCCGGACGGGAGGGCCGATCGGCGTACGGTCCACGAGGCGGCAGACAGCCCGGCAGAGGATGACCGATGGTTCGTCGGCCGCGAGCTCCTCCTCCAGCGCCGCCTCGAGCGCCGCCAGGTCGTACGGGTCGGCCTCCCGCACCCGGCGCACGCCGATCGCGCGGCAGAGGGCGGCGATGTCCACGCGCCCTCCCGTCTCGCCGGAGGCGGTCACTCCGGTTCCCGGGTGCCCCTGGTGGCCCGTCATCGCCGTCGTCCCGTTGTCGAGGACTACGAGCGTGGACGCGCCTCCGTTGTAGACCGTGTTGATGAGGCCGGTGATGCCCGAGTGCATGAAGGTCGAGTCGCCGATCACGCCGACGACGCGACGCCCGTCGCCGGCCTCCCGGAGCGCGATCTCCATCCCGTGCGCCATGCCCACGCTCGCCCCCATGCACAGGCAGGAGTCCATCGCGTCGAGCGGCGGCAGCGCGCCCAGCGTGTAGCACCCGATGTCCCCCGTGACCACGAGGCCGAGCTTCGCGAACGTGTAGAACACGCCCCGGTGGCCGCAGCCGGCGCACAGCACGGGCGGGCGCGGCGGCAGCTCCGCCGCCGGCCGGGCACCCCCGCCGTCGCCGGCCGGGAGGGGCTCCTCCGCCGTCCCCAGCAGGCCGCGCGACACCGAGTCGGGATCCAGCTCGCCCGTGATCGGGAACAGGTCCTTACCGATCGCGGGCAGCCCCATCGCGCGGACCTGCTCCTCGAGGAACGGGTCGAGCTCCTCGACCACGTACAGCTCGTCCACCGCGTCGGCGAGCTCGCGGACCAGCTCGCGCGGAATCGGGTGCGGCATCCCGAGCTTCAGGATCGAGGCTCCCGGCATCACCTCGCGCACGTACTGGAAGGCGACGCCCGAGGTGATCACGCCGATCGTGCGGTCCCCCCAGAGGATCCGGTTGAGCTCGCGGTCCTCGCCCGCGAGCTCTTCCAGCTCCCGCATCCGCTCCTCGACGAACAGGTGCCGGCGGCGCGCGTTGGCCGGGAGCAGGACGTGCTTCCGGAAGTTCTTCTCGTACGGGCGGAGCGCGGCCCTGGGCCACGTCGCTCCGCGCTCGGCCACGACCGGCGACATCCCGTGGCAGAGCCGTGTCGTGACCCGGAGCATCACGGGGGTGTCGTAGCGCTCGGAGATCTCGAACGCCCGGACGGTGAAGTCCTTCGCCTCCTGGCTGTCGGAGGGCTCCAGCATCGGGATCTTCGCGGCCCGCGCGAAGTGGCGGTTGTCCTGCTCGTTCTGAGAGGAGTGCATGGCCGGGTCGTCCGCCGAGACGAGGACGAGGCCGCCGTTCACGCCCGCGTACGCGGCGCTGAACAGCGGATCGGCGGGCACGTTCACGCCGACGTTCTTCATCGCCACGAGGACGCGGGCGCCGCCGAGTGACGCCCCGGACGCGACCTCGAAGGCCACCTTCTCGGTCGGCGCCCACTCCGCGCTGTTCCCCC
>JAWOIN010000057.1:0-28205 GCA_046484665.1 Gemmatimonadota bacterium | reverse complement strand
CGTCGCCCGCGTCGAAGACGAGGCGGCCCTCCTCGGATCCGCGGAGTCGGCTTCTCCGATCCCTGGAGCGACCGACGCCTCCTCGAGTTCGCCACGGCCGTGCCGCAGCGCGTCCTGAACGCTCCCGGCGAGCCGAAGCGCCTCGTGCGGCGCGCGATCGCGCCGCTCCTCCCGCCGGGCGTGGCGGCCGCGATGGGGAAGACGGATCCCCATCCGCTGTTCGACCGCGCGCTGCGGGACCGGGAGACGGAGACGATCCTCCGGCTGCTGTCCGACTCCCGCGCCGACGCGCGCGGCTGGCTCGACGCGGAGGCGCTCGCGGCGCACTACCGGGCCGTTCGGGACGGAGAGCCGGAGCGCCCCGGCCTGTGGTGGGCGCTCGCCACGGAGGCCTGGCTGAGAGCGCACTTCGACGGGGTCCCGCCCGACGCCGGGACGTAGCGGCGCCGGAAGCTGGCACGGGGGATGCAGGTCGGGTCGCGGATCGAGGCGATTCTCTGCGTGGAGGGGACGACGTTGAACGCGCGTACGCCGGAAGGGCACGAGGTCGTGCGAAGGACCGGGAGCAACGTGTGGTCCCGGCTGGGGGAGGAGGTCGTGATCCTCGACCTCGAGAGCAGCGCCTATCTGGGCCTCGACGACGTGGCCGCGACGATCTGGGAGCTCCTCGAGCGCCCGATGCGCGTCGACGAGATCGAGAGCCGGCTGATCGAGCTCTACGACGTCGATCCGGACCGGCTGCGCGCCGACCTCGCCGCCTTCGTCTCGGAGCTCCTCGAGCGGGGCCTGGTCGAGCTGGATGCGAAGAGCTCTCCGTAAGCTCCTGGCCCTGCCGCCCCGGAAGCGCCGGATGGCGGCCAGGGCCGCCGTGCTCGTCGCCGCGCTGCGGGCGGGGCTGGCCGTGCTCCCGTTCCGGGTCGTCCTGGGGATCGTGAAGGCGGTGGCGCCGGGCGACGGACCTCGCGCGGCGGCCCGGCCGCGGGCGTCCCGCGAGGAGGCCGAGCTCGCGCTGTGGGGCGCCGCCGCCGCCGGCCGCGCCGTGCTGCGCCGCAACCCCTGCCTTCCGCGGGCGCTCGCCGCCCTGATCCTGCTCCGGCGCCGCGGCGTGCCGGCCGAGCTCCGGATCGGCGTCGCGCGCGACGAGGGAGGAGCCCTCAAGGCGCACGCCTGGGTCGAGAGCGAGGGCGCCGTGGTCGCCGGCGGCGACGTTCCGCTCGCCGAGTACGAGCGACTTCCGTCCCTCCCGACGGGACCGCTGGCATGAGCGGCTGGCGCCGGGCCCCGCTGCTGCGGAAGCTGGCGCTGTCGCTCCGGCTGCGGCGCGCTCTCCACCTCGTGTGGACGAGCGCCCCCGGCTGGACCTCCGTCGGCATCGGCCTCGTGCTGGTGCAGGCCGTCCTGCCGCTGGCGGCCCTCTACGTGACGAAGCTCGTGGTGGACGAGATCGTCGCGGCCGCCTCGTCCCCGCAGCCATCGGAGCACTTCCAGGCGGTCCTCCTGCTGCTGGGCGCGGCCGTGGTGATCGGGCTGCTGACGGCGGCCGCGCGGTCCGTCTCGACCCTCGCCGCGGAGGCCCAGAGCCAGGCGGTCACCGACCGCATGTTCGGGGTCCTGCACGAGAACTCGGCGCGGGTGGACCTCGCCTACTACGAGGACGCCCGCTACCACGACACCCTGCACCGCGCCCAGCTCGAGGCGCCGTACCGGCCGCAGAAGATCCTCGGCGGGCTGACCCAGGTCGCCGAGAGCGGGGCGACCCTGCTCGGAATCGTCGGGCTGCTGGCGACGGCGCATTTCGCCCTGCCCCTGCTCCTGTTCGCGGCCGTGGTGCCGGGATACCTCGTCCGGATCCGCCACTCGGACCGCATGTTCGACTGGCAGCGGCGCCGGGCCTCGACGCAGCGCCGCGTCAACTACCTCGACCGGCTGCTCGTGCACGAGGACCACGCGAAGGAGGTCCGCATCTTCGGGCTCGGGCCGGAGCTGATCCGTCGCTTCCGGGCCCTCAGGGACCAGCTCCGGAACGAGAGCGTCGCGCTGGAGGCCCTCCGCACGCGCGGCGACATCCTGTCGCAGGCGGTCGGCGCCGCGGCCACGCTCGCCGCCTACGCGATCATCGCGACCCGCACGCTGTCGGGAACGCTCACCGTGGGCGACTTCGTGATGTACCTCGGTGCGGTCCAGCGGGGGATGAACCTCGTGCAGGGCGTGTTCGGGGGGCTCGGGAGCCTCTACGAGAACAACCTGTTCCTCACCACGCTCGACGACTTTCTCGCGCTCGAGCCGCGCGTCGCGGACCCGCCGGACCCCCGCCCCGTGCCCGCGGGCCGGGGACGCGGCTTCGTGCTCGAGGGCGTCAGCTTCCGGTATCCGACGGCCCCGCGCCCGCTGCTCGAGGACGTCACTCTCTCCGTGGCGCCGGGGGAGATGGTCGCCCTGATCGGCGTCAACGGCTCCGGCAAGACGACGCTCGCCAAGCTCCTGTGCCGGCTGTACGATCCGACGAGCGGACGGGTGACGCTGGACGACGTCGACGTCCGGGAGTTCGCGCTCGCGGACTACCGCCGCCAGGTGGCGGCGATCTTCCAGGACTTCGTGCGCTACCAGATGTCGGCGCGCGACAACATCTGGTTCGGCGACATCCTGCGCGACCCCGATCCGGAGCGGATCCGGCACGCGGCCGACTTCTCGGGCGCGGACGCCGTGATCTCGCGCCTACCGCGCGGCTACGACTCCACGCTCGGCAACTGGTTCGAGGACGGGAACGAGCTGAGCGCCGGAGAGTGGCAGAAGATCGCGCTCGCCAGGGCGTTCGAGAGTCCGGCGAGGCTGCTCATCCTCGACGAGCCGACGAGCGCGCTCGACGCCGCCGCGGAGCTCCGCGTGTTCGAGCGGGTGCGGGAGCTGGCGCGGGAGCGCGCCGTCCTCGCGATCAGCCACCGGTTCTCGACCGTGCGGATGGCGGACCGGATCTACGTGCTCGACGGCGGGCGGATCCTGGAGGCCGGGTCGCACGAGTCGCTGATGGCCCTCGACGGCCACTACGCCGACCTCTACCGCCTGCAGGCCGAGGCCCTGGTCGGAATCGCCGGGACGGGAGATCCGGGCGCCGATCGCCCCGGCGGGATCGCGGAGCGCGCTCCGTGAACGAGCGCACGCTGTTCCAGCTGGCGGCGCGCACCGCGCTCGGTCCGGAGGCCGGGCGCCGGCTCGCGGAGCTGCTCGGCGCGGGCGAGCTGGACTGGGCGCTCGTGCTCCGCGAGGGCGGACGCAGCGGGATCCTGCCGCTTCTCGCCCTCCACCTCCGCGACAGGCCCGAGGTCCCGGAGGAGGTGCGGACGGAGCTGAGCGCCCGCCGGGAGCGGATCGCCCGCTCGAACCTGTACCTCACGGCGCAGCTCCTCGAGGTCGCCGAGGCGCTCGAGCGCCGCGGCGTGCCGGTCATCGCGCTGAAGGGCCCCGCCGTGGCGGCGACCCTCTACTCCGACCTCTCGCTGCGCGAGTTCGGCGACCTCGACCTGCTGGTCCGACGGGCGGACGTCGCCGCGGCCTTCGAGACCGTCCGGGAGCTCGGATTCGAGCCCTGGAAGCACGTCTCGGACGGCCAGCGGGCGGCGCTGGAGCGCGTCGAGTACTCCCGGGCCTTCACCCGTCCGAACGACGACCTCGACCTCGACCTGCACTGGGACGTGACCCGCAGCTTCTTCGCGGGCAGGGTGAAGGCGGAGGAGCTGTGGGACGCGACGTCCCGCGCCGGCCTGCTCGGGCGCAGCGTGCGCTCCCTGCCGCTCCCGTACCTGCTCGTCGCGCTCTGCGTGCACGGCGCCAAGCACGGCCCGTTTCCGTGGCCGCGGGTCAAGTGGATCTGCGACGTGGCCGAGCTCATCCGCGGCCGGCCGGACTTCGACTGGCAGCACGCGCTCGAGCTCGCCCGCGCGCTGAGATGCGAGCGCATGGTCCTGCTCGGGCTGGCGCTCGCCTCGCCCCTCGTCGACGACGATCTGCCGCCGCCGGCGGTGGAGCGCCTCGAGGCGAGCCCGCCCGTCCGCCGGCTGGCCGCACGCATCTGGGACTGGCTCGTCGCGCCGGCCGACGTTCACCTGTCGCTCGCCGAGCGCGCCGCCGTGGACCTGACCGTGGTCGACAGGAGGCGGGACCGGGCGGCCTACGCGTGGCGCCGGCTGTGGACTCCGACCCACCGCGACTGGGAGACGGCCCGGCTGCCGCGGGGACTCGCCTTTCTCTACCTTCCCCTGCGGATCCTGCGGCTGACCGGCCGCTACGCGCTCGCTCCCGCGCGGCTTCGACGGCTCGCGGGAGGAGGCTCGACGCCTCCCGGGGAGCGGCGGGACCCGGAGCCCGGGGCGGGCCCGGCGACGGGCGTCCGTCGGTCCGACGAGACATGATCGGACGCGTGGCGCGGACGGCGGGGCGCGCGCTACCATCGGCTGATGCGGAACGACGACGCTGAGGCGAGGACGCCGGGCGGCGAGGACGCCGCGCCGATCGGCGGAAGGCCGCTGTCGCTGCGCCTGCGGCTCGTGGGCGGGCTGCTCATCCTCATGTTCCTGGCGATGTTCAACCTCGCGGTGGTCGTCATCGTCGGGCAGCGGCTCGACCTCACCCCGGATCTCTTCTACCTTGTCCTGGGGTTCGCGATCGTACTGGACCTCCTCATCCTCGGCCTGTTCGCCCACTATCGCCTCCGGGCGCTCGTCCTGCGGCCGGTCGAGCGGATGGTGGCGGGCTCGGAGAGGATCGCGGCGGGCGACACGGCGCACCGCCTCTCCGCCACGGAGACGTCCGAGCTGAACCGCCTGACCTCGGCGGTGAACGAGATGGCGGCGCGGCTCATCCGGAACCAGGAGGCGCTGGCCGCCAACGTCGCGTCGCTCGAGGAGACGAACCGGGAGCTCTCGGAGGCGCGACTCCACCTGGTCCGGGCGGACAAGCTCGCGTCGATCGGCCGGCTCGCCGCCGGCATCGCGCACGAGATCGGGAACCCGCTCGGCGCGATCATGGGATACGTGGAGCTCGCGCGGAGGAGCGGGTCAGGCGACGCGGAGTGGCTGCGGGGCATCTCGCACGAGGCGTCGCGGATCGATGCGATCGTGCGGGGCCTGCTGGGTTACGCCCGTCCGAAGGCGGCGTCGCCTCGAGAGGTGGACGTGAACGAGGTGCTCCGGCGGTCCGTCGAGCTGCTCCGCAGCCAGGGCCGGCTGAAGGGCGTGGAGTGCACGCTTCGGGAGACCGAGGACCTGCCGAACGTGCAGACGGATCCGTTCCAGCTCGAGCAGGTGATGGTCAACCTGCTGCTGAACGCGGTCGACGCGGTCGCGCAGGTCGATGGCGAGCGCTGGATCGAGGTGACCAGCCGGGGCGTCGTCGTCACGCGGCTCGATGCCTGGGGGCGCGGGCAGCGGCGACGGAACGACCCGGACGGGATCGACTATTCGCACCTCCGGCGGCTGGACCAGGCGCGCGATCCCGGGCCGGCGCCGCAGCTTCGCGAGGGGGCGCCGGCCGTCGAGATCGCCGTCCGGGACAGCGGGCCCGGAGTCCCGGAAGCGGACCTGTCGCGGGTGTTCGACCCGTTCTTCACGACGAAGGCCCCAGGACGGGGCACCGGCCTGGGGCTCGCGGTGTCGGCCCGGCTGATCGAGGGGATGGGCGGGATGATGGAGGCCATTCCGGGCGACGGGCACGGGGGCGCCACGTTCCGCATCCTTCTTCCGGAATCGGAGGAGACGGCAGATGAAGATTCTCGTCGTCGATGACGACGCGGGCCTGCGGCGGACGGCCGGGCTGATCCTCGAGGACGAGGGTTACGAGGTCGCCTCCGCGTCCGATGGTCCCGAGGGGCTCCGGAAGGCGCTCGAGTGGGGTCCCGACGTGGTGCTGTGCGACGTGCGGATGCCCGGGATGGACGGTCTCGAGTTCCTCCAGCGTCACCGCGAGTCGGGCGGAGGCGCGAGGGTCCTGGTGATGACGGCCTACGGGAGCCAGGCGCTCGCGGTCGAGGCGATCCGGAAGGGCGCGTACGACTACATCGACAAGCCCTTCTCGCCCGAGTCGCTGCTGCTCCGGGTCCGGATCGCCGAGGAGCAGGGAAAGAAGGACCGGGAGATCCACCGCCTGCGCCGGGAGGTCCGGGTGGAGCGGCGGCACGGCGAGATCATCGCGGCCAGCGCCGGGATGCGCGCCGCGCTCGAGCTCGCGGAGCGCGTGGCACCCCACCCCACGACGGTTCTCGTCACGGGCGAGAGCGGAACGGGGAAGGAGCTGATCGCCCGGCTCATCCACGAGAACTCGGACCGGCGCGGCGGGCCGCTGGTCGCCGTGAACTGCGGCGCGATCCCGGAGCAGCTGCTGGAGTCCGAGCTATTCGGGCACGTGAAGGGAGCGTTCACGGGCGCCGCGACGGACCGGGTCGGGATCTTCGAAGAGGCGGACGGGGGCACCCTCCTGCTCGACGAGATCGGCGACCTGCCCGGCCCGCTCCAGATGAAGCTCCTGCGCGCCCTGCAGGAGGGCGAGATCCGGCGGGTCGGCGAGTCGAAGCCGCGGAAGGTCGACGTCCGGATCATCACGGCGACGGCCCGCGACCTCGAGTCCGACGTGCAGGCGGGAAGCTTCCGCGTCGACCTCTTCTACCGGATCAACGTGGTGCGCATCCACCTTCCGCCGCTCCGGCACCGGCGCGACGACGTCCCGGTTCTCGTACGCCACTTCGTGGACGTGTTCAAGGAGAAGCTCGGACTCGGGCTCGAGGGCGTCTCGCCCGAGGCGATGAAGGTCCTCTCGTCCTATGCGTGGCCCGGGAACATCCGCGAGCTGGAGAACGTGATCGAGCGCGCGATGGTCCTCTGCTCCGGCGACCGGATCGAGGTCGACGACCTGCCCGGGACGCTCCGGGACCCCGCCTCCGAGCAGGTGCGCGCCGTCGCCAGCCTGTCGAGCGACGAGCTGTCGGTGAAGAAGCACTCCGCCGAGCTCGAACGGCGGCTGATCACACGGGCCCTGGAGGTGACCGAGGGAAACCGGACCCGTGCCGCGGAGCTGCTCGACCTGAGCTATCGTGCGCTTCTGTACAAGATCCGCGACTACGGGCTGGACTGAGCGGCGCCGATGCAACTGGCATCCCGGGGAGATTGTGGCCGTACCGCAATACGGGCCCCGCGGACGGGAGGCGGAGAGTCTCCGCATGTCGTTGTGAATGAAAGGATTGAGGGGGATCGGCCCTCGTGGCACGACGAATGCTCCAGCCGCATGGAGGCGGAGACGTTCGGAATCCACGAGCCTGCAAGGGTGTCGATGAACGAGCCACGAGCGGAGACGTTGGAAGGACAGGCGATCCGCCGCCGGGAGGAGCGCCGCTCGCCGGGGGGCCGCCGCTTCGTGCGGCTGTCCGACCCGCTGGAGGCGGCGCCGGCCGATCGCCGGACCGCGGAAGACCGCAGGGCCGTCCCGGGGCCGGGCCCGGTCGAACTGGCGATCCTCAGGGCGCTGAACTTCGTCGTCGCGGTCGGGGCGCTGATTCTCCTGGCTCCGTTCGCACTCGTGATCGGCATCCTGATCAAGCTCGACAGCCCCGGGCCCGTCATCTACCGGCAGCTGCGCGTCGGTCTCGATCGCCGCCAGCGCGCCGACGACGAGGCATCCGGCCGTCGAGCGTCGGACATGGGCGGACGCCCGTTCACGATGTTCAAGTTCCGGACGATGCGCGTGGACGCGGAGAAGGACTCGGGACCGGTCTGGGCGAAGCCCGAGGACGGACGGGCCACCCGGGTGGGCGCCTTGCTGCGCAAGACCCGGCTCGACGAGATTCCCCAGTTCTGGAACGTGATCCGTGGAGAGATGTCCGTGGTCGGACCGCGACCGGAGCGCCCGAGCTTCGTGCGCGACCTGCGACGGGAGCTGATCGCCTACCCGATGCGTCACCGGGTTCCGCCGGGAATCACGGGATGGGCCCAGGTCAACCGGGGATACGACCAGAGCCTCGAGGACGTGCGGGAGAAGCTCGACCTGGATCTCGAGTACCTGCAGAGACGGTCGGTGTGGTTCGACCTTCGCATCATGCTGAGGACGATCCCGGTGATGTTCGAGCGGCGCCGGTCCGAGTGAGAACGGGTCCGGGACAGTGCAGGACCGTGGAGCGATCGACGCTTCCGGCACCACGACACATCGAGTGACGGTCCCGACATGACCAGAGCAGGCGGCCCCATCGACACCCCGGCGTCCCCCGGCGCGGCGAGCGTCCTGCTGGTCACGGCGCACGACTGGTTCGCCTCTTCCATGACCGCGGTCCTCCGGCCGGAGAACTTCGCGGTCGTCCGGGTGCACACGGCGCGGGAGGCGATCCGCGACGTCGTCGCGCTGAAGCCGTCCCTCGTGGTGATCGACGAGGAGCTCGTCGAGCTCACGCCGGAGGTGCTGATCCGGTCCTTCCGGACGGCGGGCCTGGCGGAGAGCGCTCCGATCGTGGTCTACTCTCCCAGCTTCTGGCGGGAGGGGGCCCAGGCGAGCTTCGTCCAGGCCGGCGCCTGGGACGTGATCCGCGAGCCGATCCGCCCCCACCTCCTGGTCAGCAAGCTCCGGAGGCTGCTCCAGATCCGGGAGATGATCGAGCGCGTGGAGAAGGACTCCCTCGCCGACGCGGCGACGGGCCTGTTCAACCTCGCGGGCCTCGTCCGCCTGCTTCGGGTACTCGGCTCCGCGGCGGAGCGCTCCGGCTCTGAGCTGAGCTGCGCGGTGATCGGTCTCGGCGACTCGGACGCCGACGCGATGGAGGACGGAATCCGCCGCCAGGTGGCGGAACTGTTCCAGCGCAACCTTCGGCGCTCGGACGCGTGCGGCTGGCTCAGCGGCTCCGAGCTCGGGGTGCTCGCCTACGGGGCGAGCCCGGCCGGCGTGACGACGCTCGTCCGCCGCATCGAGGAGCAGGCGCGGACCTCTCCGGTCTCCGACGCTCTCGCGCCGATCCGGGTCGGCATCGCGCAGCTCTCCATCGGCGCCGGCGGCCCGCGGGGCCCCTCCGAGGAGCTCTCCGGGGAGGCCGCGGGCCTCGCGCGGCTCGCCTCGGCGCGGCAGGCCCTGTACGCGGCCACGAGCGACGGCGGCGGCATCCGGATCGCCGACCCGACGGACTGACCTCCGCGGCTCGGCGCGGGCGATCCGCTCCGTGTCGAGCCGCCGCCACACGTCCCCCCCGACCGCCCGTCGGGCGCTCGCCGCGGCTCCCGGCGCGGGACCCGTAACCAACTCCTGAAACATCACTTACCGGTTCGCATCCGCCTCGCGGATGCCGGCTCCGCGCCGTGGCCCGGGGCTTGTACCCCATGCTCGCAGAGCGGCGGTGATGCCGGCCGGACCGGTCTCCAACCCGACGGCGGAGAGGACTTCCATGTGCGGAATCGTGGCCTACACCGGTGACTCCGAGGCGTCCCCGATCCTGCTGGACGCCCTGCGTCGCCTGGAGTACCGGGGGTACGACTCCGCCGGCCTCGCGATCCAGAACGGGCGGTCGCTGCTGACCCGCAAGGTCCCCGGCCGGATCGACGCCCTCCAGGCCCTCGTGAACCGCGACCCGGCCCTCGGGACCTCGGGGATGGGGCATACCCGGTGGGCGACGCACGGGCCGCCCACCGCCACCAACGCGCACCCGCACCTCGACTGCACCGGAGAGATCGCCGTCTGTCACAACGGCATCATCGAGAACGCGGACCAGCTGCGGCTCGAGCTGCAGCGACGCGGCCACGAGTTCCGCTCGGACACGGACACCGAGGTGCTGGCGCACCTGATCGAGGAGCACTGGGTCCCGCCGCTTCCGCTGGCGGTGAGTCGCGCCCTGGCCCACGTCGAGGGAACGTACGGGCTCGTCGCCATGAGCTCGCGCGAGCCGTCCCGGATCGTGTGCGCGCGCCGCGGCTCGCCCCTGCTGGTCGGGCTCGGCGCGGGCGCGTGCTACGCCGCGTCGGACGCCGCCGCGCTGCTCCCGTTCACCCGCCGCGTGATCTACCTCGAGGACGGAGAGATCGCGGTGCTCGACGCCGGCGGCTGCGACGTGGTCGGCACCGACGACCTCGTCCGGATCGACAAGTCGGTCGAGGAGATCGCGTGGGACGCGGGCGCCGCGGAGCGCGGGGGCTTCCCGCACTTCATGCTCAAGGAGATCCACGATCAGCCGGAGAGCCTGGCCGCGACGTTGAGCGGCCGCCTCCTGCCCGGCCGCGGGCTCGTGCGGCTGGACGGCCTCGCCCCGGTGGCGGAATCGCTGGCGAAGGCGAGGAGGGTCGTGTTCACCGCGTGCGGCACGTCGTGGCACGCCGCGCTCGTGGGGAAGTACCTGGTCGAGGAGCTGGCCGGGATCCAGGCGGACTGCGAGTACGCGGCCGAGTGGCGCTACCGGGAGCCCGTCCTCGGTCCCGAGACGGTGGTCATCGGGGTCTCCCAGTCCGGCGAGACGGCGGACACGCTCGCCGCGATCCACCGCGCCAGGGAGCGGGGCTGCACGACGCTGGGGATCGTGAACGTGGTCGGGAGCTCGATCGCGCGGGCGACCGACGCCGGGATCTACCTCCACGCGGGCCCGGAGATCGGCGTCGCCTCGACCAAGGCCTTCACCTCGCAGGTCGTGTCGCTCGCCCTGCTCGCCCTCCACCTGGGCCGGTCGCACGGCGGCGACCCGGCCCGCGCGCTCGCCATCGTCGATGCGCTGCGCGCCCTCCCGGGACAGGTCGCCCGGATCCTCCGCCGGGCGCCCGAGGTGGAGCGGATCGCCTCGGCCTTCGTCGGATCGACGAACTTCCTCTACCTCGGCCGGGGCTACAGCTATCCCGTCGCGCTCGAGGGCGCCCTGAAGCTGAAGGAGATCAGCTACATCCACGCGGAGGGGTTCTCCGCGGCGGAGATGAAGCACGGTCCGATCGCGCTGATCGACGAGGGGATGCCGGTGGTCGTGGTGGCGCCGCGGGACGGCGCGTACCCGAAGGTGCTCTCGAACATCCAGGAAGTGCGTGCCCGGGGCGGCCGGGTGATCGCGGTCACGACCGCGCCGAACGGACTGGCGGCGCTCGCCGAGCACGTCTTCCTCGTGCCCGACACCGATCCGACGCTGCTTCCGGTGCTGACCAGCCTTCCGCTGCAGCTCCTCGCCTACTACCTCGGCGTGGCCCGCGGGTGCGACGTGGACAAGCCGCGGAACCTCGCCAAGAGCGTCACGGTCGAATGACCGGCCTGCGCCTGCTCTACGCGTACGAGGGGCGGGCCGACTACGCGCGCGCCGAGCCGGTGATCCGCCAGCTCGCGGGCACGGGCGACGTCGAGCAGCGGCTGATCTGCGCCGGAACGCCGGCGACCGACCCGCGACTCGTCCACTTCGAGGCGCGGGAGGTCCCGGCAAGCGTGATCCACCTCGGGCTGGACTCCGGGACTCCGGACTTCCGGCTCGGCCGCCTGCTGATCGCGCTCGGCGGACTGGTCGGACGCTTCTCCCCCGACGCGATCGTCACGGCGGGAGGCAAGGAGTCGGCCCTCGCCGCCGCTCTCGCGGGCGCCCGCGCCGGCCTGTCGACCATCCGTCTGGACGGCGGGGTCCGGCGCGGGGCCGGGGCGCGGGCCGCCGTCTCGCGGAGGATCGCCGACCGGCTGGCCGAGCTCCTGTTCGTGCGCGACGAGCCGGCCGCCGCCCGTTGCCGGGACGAGGGCATCGATCCCGGCCGGATCTTCCCGAGCGGCGACCCGCTCGACGACTACCTCCTCCCCCGCCTGGGCTCCGGCGGAGCGGCGGAGGCGCCGGGGCTCGCCGGCCGCGGGAGCGTCGCGGACGCGCCCTACCACGTCCTCGCGTGCCTGCGCGAAGGCGCGCTCGAGGACCCGGGCGGCCGGTTCGAGCGGCTGTGGGCCCGGCTGGCGGAGCTGGCGGAGCTCGAGGAGGGAGGCCTCGTGGTTCCCCTGGAGCCCGCGCTGGAGGACCGGGCGCGGCGGGCCGGCGTCGCCTGGGGCTCCGCCATGCGGCCGATCGAGCCGCCGCGCTTCCGCGACCTGATGCTCCTGATCGGCGGCGCGCGGCTCGTCGTCACGGACTGCGACGAGGTCCGGGAAGAGGCGGATCTCCTCGGCGTGCCGTGTCTCACGGACGTCGACCTGCTGGCGGACGGCGCGGCGGAGGCGATCCTCCGCGGGCCGCCGGGGAGCGCGGCGCCCGGGCGGGCGGAGGCGGGCTCCGCGCCCGCCGGTCCCGGGACGGGCTCCGGAGAGAGCACGGGCGCCGCCCGGCGGATCGCCGCGACCATCCTCGAGACGGTGGGGAGCGCGCGCCCGCGCCGGGCCGGCGGCGACCGGTCCTGAGCCCGCGCACGTCCCCGTCCCCGCCCGCCGGGCGTCTCAAGGCGCGTCGGGCGCATTTTTCCGCCTTCCTTGCGATCTGCCGCAGGTGGACCGGGCCCGCGGCGAGCCGGGCGTTCCTCCCGGGTGTGGCTCCGATCCCACACGTCCGCCCCGTTCGCGTGAACCGCGGGTCCGGCGCCGCTCCCGTGCGGCCGGTCCGGATCTTGACCCCGGAGCGGTCGGAGCGTCGAACGGCCGCCACAGCTCCGCCCGAGCGGGAGCGCGCGGCCGGCGCGGCCCGCATCCCACACGGAGCCGATCGGAACAGATGAGCGAGATCGCCGAACATCTCGACGAGGCCTTGCCCGGGTGCGGCGAGCCGGAGGCCGACCTCCTGACGGACGAGGAGAAGGCGGCCGTCCGGATCCTCGTGGTGGACGACGAGCCGAGCGTGCTCGAGAGCTGCGAGTCGGTGCTGGCCGGCGAGGGCTACGACTGCTCCGTGGAGCGCCGGGCCGAGGAGGCCCTGCGGCGGATCAAGGCGGAGAGCTTCCCGATCGCGCTGATCGACCAGAACATGCCGGGCATCCACGGGTTCGAGCTCGTGGCCGAGCTCCGTCGCCGCCAGCCCGACTGCCTCCCGATCGTGATGACCGGGCACGCCACGACCGAGAACGGGGTGCAGGCGATCCAGGCGGGGGCGTGGGACTACCTCCCGAAGCCGTTCACCGCCGTGCAGCTGCTCGTGCTCGTCGGGCGCGCGGCCGTCACGCTGCGGCGGGCCGCGAAGCTGGAGCGGCCCCGCGAGCGCGAGGGCCTGCTCACGGAGCGCGGCGCGGAGATCCTCGGCGTCTCCCGGGTGATGAGGGAAGCGGTGGCGATGGCGCTCAAGGTGGCCCCGACCGACGCCTCCGTGTTCCTCACCGGCGAGAGCGGGACCGGAAAGGAGCTGTTCGCGCAGTACATCCACCGCGAGAGCCGAAGGTCGCGGCAGTCGTTCGTCGCCGTGAACTGCGCCGCCCTGCCCGGCGAGCTGCTCGAGTCGGAGATGTTCGGGCACCAGAAGGGCGCGTTCACGGGGGCGATCCGGGACAAGGCCGGACTGATCGAGATGGCCGACGGGGGGACCTTCTTCCTCGACGAGCTCGCCGAGATGCCGATCGCCCTGCAGGCCAAGCTTCTCCGGGTGCTGCAGGACGGGGTGCTGCGGCGGGTGGGGAGCGAGAAGGACGGCGCGGTCGTGGACGTGCGCTTCATCTCCGCGACGAACCGGGATCCGGAGGAGGCGCTCGAGGAGGGCCTGCTGAGACGGGACCTCTACTACCGGCTGCGCGTCGTCCCGATTCACCTGCCGGCCCTGCGGGACCGTCCGGAGGACATTCCCGTCCTGATCCGGAACTTCGTCGAGCACTTCTGGCGGCGGCACAGGCTGCCGGGCAAGCAGCCGCCCGCCCTCGCCCCGGAGACGTTCGAGGCGCTGATCCGGTATCCCTGGCCGGGCAACGTGCGCGAGCTCCAGAACGTGATCGAGAACCTCGTGGTGCTGGCCGATCCCGGACGGCCGATCGGCCCCGACCGGCTGTGGGTGCTCGAGGACGAGGCCGGCGAGAACGGTCCGTCCAGCGTGTTCCGGGCCTCGATCGACCTCCACCAGTCCTTCCACGAGGCGAAGCAGTCCGTGATCGACCGGTTCGAGCGGGAGTACCTCGCGCAGCTCATCGCCCGGACGGACGGCAACATGTCCGAGTCCGCGCGGCAGGCGGGGATCGACCGGACCACGCTCTACCGGCTGATGGACAAGCACAGACTCTCGCGCGACGCGTTCGTCTGATCCCATGGGCGCCGACAACGTCATTCCGTGGCCGGGATCCGGTGCCCGCGGGTCCGACGACGCCGGGGACGTCCCGGAAGACGGGCACGCTCCGGAGGCCGGGGACGCCCCGGAGGCCGACTACGCGCGCCCGCTCTCCGCGGCGCAGCGCGCGGCCGCGGACCGGCTCGAGAGGCTGATCTCCGCGGCCGGGAGCGAGCCGACCGGCGAGTCCGCGCCCTGGCACGACGGGCTGGAGCTCGAGGCCGCCTGGGAGGTCGGCGCGGCCGTGCGCCGCAGGCTCGAGCCGGGCGCGGGCGCGCGGCACTCGCGGCTGGACGCGGAGCTGCGACGGGTCGCGCTCGCCGAGCGGGAGCGCCTCGTCCGCCATCACCGCAGCCTCCTGGTGGACGTCTCGCACGACCTGCGGTCGCCGCTCAACTCGATCCTGTTCCTCGCCGACGCGATCCAGTCGGAGCGCTCCGGTCCCCTGCAGGCGCAGCAGCGCCGTCAGATCGCCGTCCTCTACACGGCCGCCGTCACGCTCGTGCGCCTCGTGAACGACCTGATCGACTTCGCGCGGCTCGGAAACGGCCGACAGGTGGAGGTCGGCCGGGTGGCCTTCTCGGTCGAGGCGGTGCTCGCGGACGTCCACGGGCTGGTCGGCCCCCTGGTCGCGCACCGCGGCGTCCACCTCGCGACGAAGGTCGCGACCGAGGGCCTCCGGGTCGGGGACCCGCAGATCCTCAGCAGGGTCCTGCTGAACCTCGTGGCCAACGCGGTCGAGGCCGTGGAGAGCGGGGGAGAAGTGCTGGTGGAGTTCGAGGGAGGGCGGGAGGCGCTCGTGGCGCGAGTCCGGGATGACCGGGTCGGTACGGACGTCGACGAGCTGCGCCGCCGGCTGTCCGTGACGGACGGCGAGGACCGTGCCACGACGCGCGGCTGGACCCGCGGGCTCGGCCTCACGATCTGCGCGCGGCTCGTCGCCGCGGCCGGCGGGTCGGTCACGGTGGCGGCGGTCCCGAGGGAGGGAACCGCGTTCCTCGTGACGCTCCCCTTCCCGGCGCTCTGAGCCCGGGCCCGCGAGGCCGCGGAGACGGGCGGAACGCCGCGCCGGGCCGCCGCGAGGGCGTGCCGGACCGGACATCCCGGGGTAGACTGTTGCGGGGAGGCGACAGGGCGGGGTGGCGTGGCCCGGTCAATTCGCTCATCCTGTGAATCGGCGGGGGGTTACCGCGCAACAGGACGCGGGAGCACATCTTGCTCCCGGTGAGTCGCCGGCGGCTCCCGACGGCGGCGGATCAGCCGGTCGCGGCGGGGCCGAAGCGGGGAAACGGAACGGAGCCCGAATGGGTGCCGGGGGTCGAGGCGGGACCTCCCCCTGGTACTCACGGGCGCGGAGCGCGCCCGGGAGCCGGACTCCGGGCCGGACTCGACGAGCGAGGAAGCGGGAATCGACGTGCGAGGCAGGCCGGAGGGCGGACACGCGGGACGCGCGGAGCCGGAGCCGCGCTGGTACGCGCTCCGCACGCGCGCGCGTCACGAGCGCCGCGTGGACGGACGCCTGCGCGGCCGCGACCTGGAGAGCTTCCTGCCGCTCGTCCCCCGCGCGAGGCGCTGGCACGACCGGACGAAGATCGTCGAGTGGCCGCTGTTCCCGGGGTACGTGTTCGTCCGCCTCGCCTCGCCGAGGCTGACGGAGGCGCTGAGCGTCGCCGGAGTGGCCGACGTCGTGCGGATGGCCGGCCGGCCGTCCGCGATCCCCTCCCACGAGATCGAGGGTGTCCGGGCGGCGGTCCGCGTCCTGGCCGCCGCCGGCGAGACGCCCGAGCCGGAGCCTCTGCTGGAGCGCGGGGACGCCGTCCGGGTGCGGACGGGAGCGTTCGCCGGCGTGCGCGGGCGGGTGATCGAGCGGCGCGGCGACCGGGCCGCCATCCAGATCGGGCTCACGGCGATCGCGCAGGGCGTGCGGCTCGAAGTCGCCGTCGCCGACCTGGAGCCTGAGGAGGAGGCCGATCAGGAAGGCGAGGAGGCCCCGGACCGGGACGGAGCCGGCGGGCACCGGACGGACGTCCGCGATGCGTGAGACGGCCGACTTCGTCGTGCTCGGCGGCGGCATCGTGGGACTGACGATCGCCCGCGAGCTGAAGCGCCGGAATCCCGGCGCCCGGGTCGTGCTGCTCGAGAAGGAGGAGCGCCCCGGCGAGCACGCGAGCGGGCGCAACAGCGGCGTGCTCCACGCGGGCTTCTACTACACCGCCGAGAGCCTCAAGGCCCGGTACTCCCGCGACGGGAACCGCGAGCTGACCGAGTACTGTCTCGAGCGCGGCCTCCCGATCCGGCGCTGCGGCAAGCTCGTGGTCACGCGGTCGGACGAGGAGCTGGGCGCCCTCGACGAGCTGTTCCGCCGCGCCGCGGCGAACGGCGTCGAGGTGGAGCGGGTCGACGAGTCGGAGGCGGCCCGCCTCGAGCCGCTGGCCCGGACCGTGGGCGCGGCCCTGTTCAGCCCGACCACCTCCACGGTCGACCCCGCCGAGGTGGTCGCGTCGCTGGCGGCCGACGCCGCCGCGGCCGGCGTCGAGATCCGGTCGGGCACCGCCTACGTCAGGCGGGCGGGCGCCGACCTGGTCACGACCGGCGGACCGATCTCGCCCGGATTCGTGGTCAACGCCACGGGACTCCAGGCGGACCGGGTCGCGCGGGACTTCGGGTTCTCGGAGCGCTACCGGATCCTCCCGTTCAAGGGGAGCTACCTGCACCACGAGAGCGGACCCGCGGCACCGGCGATGCACGTGTATCCGGTCCCGCGCCTCGACCAGCCCTTTCTCGGGGTCCACTGGACGTCGACCGTCACGGGCCGGGCGAAGATCGGCCCGACCGCGGTCCCCGCGCTGTGGCGGGAGAACTACCGGGGGCTCGCGAACTTCCGGCCCGGGGAGCTGCTGGAGATCGGGCGGTGCGGGTCCGGGCTGTGGTGGCGGAACGAATCCGGCTTCCGGCGGCTGGCCGCTCGGGAGCTGCTGAAGCGCCGCAGACGGCACCTCGTCTCGCTGGCCCTCGAGCTCCTGCGGCCCGGTCTCGAGGCCGGCCGCTGGTCGTGGGGCCGTCCGGGGATCCGGGCGCAGCTCCTCGACGTCGAGACGGGCCGGCTCGAGATGGACTTCCGCCACGAGGGCGACGAGCGCTCGCACCACGTGCTCAACGCCGTCTCGCCCGCCTTCACCTGCGCGCTCCCGTTCGCGCGGCACGTGGCGGACGCGATCGACGGCGCCGCGGGGTCGCCGCGATGAGCGCGATGAGGCTGAGCGTCGTCATCCCCTGCCGGAACGCGGAGGCCACGCTCGGGGCCCAGCTCGAGGCGCTGGCCCGGCAGGACTGGGACGGCGAGTGGGAGGTGATCGTCGCCGACAACGGCTCGACGGACCGGAGCCGCTCGGTCGCCGGGGCCTGGGCCGACCGGCTCCCGGAGCTCCGGGTCATCGACGCCGGCGGCCGCGGCGGCGCCGCGCACGCGCGGAACCGGGGCGCGGAGGCCGCGACGGGCGACGCGCTCCTGTTCTGCGACGCCGACGACGTGGTCGGGGCCGGCTGGCTCGCCGCGATGGCGGACGCCCTCGAGCGCCACGAGCTCTGCGCGTCGCGATTCGACCACGCGGCGTTGAACCCGGGACGGGAGGGCCGCGACGGACCCGGATCGCAGCGGACCGAGCTCCAGAGGCTCTGGTACTCGCCGCACGTGCCGCACGCCGGGGGAAGCGGGCTCGGGATCCGCCGCGCCCTCCACGAGCGGATCGGCGGCTTCGACGAAGGCCTGCGGTGCCTCGAGGACACGGATTACTGCATCCGGGCGGCGCTGGAGGGGATCGAGCTCGTCCCCGCCGAGGGGGCGCTCGTGTACGTCCGGGACCGGTCGTCGCCGCGCGCGACCTTCCGCCAGGCGCGCCTCTGGGCACGCGCGAACTGCCTCCTGTACCGCCGGCACCGCACCGGGAAGGAGGACTGGCGGCGCGCCTGGAGCGGCTACCTCCACGGCTGGTGGCGCTTCGCCCGCACCGCCGTCCGCCGACGGGGCCGGCAGGGCGCGGCGTGGTACGCGCGCCGCGCGGGCTGGAAGCTGGGACTCCTGGAGGGGAGCCTGCGCTACCGGGTCGCGCCGCCCGACTTCCCGCGCGTGCGGAAGGGCCCGGCGTCCGGGATGGTGCTCGTGTCGCCGGGCGGCGACCGCCCGGGCCGGCGGGGCCCGCTCCGGGCGGCGGCCGACTCCGCGCGGCTCCTCCGCCAGGCGGCCCGGCGCGCCGGAAGGCGGCTGCGCCGCCGCGGCATGGGCACGCTGGTCTCGGTCCGCACCGGGCGCCCGGTCGCGGCGCTCACGTTCGACGACGGCCCGGACCCGGAGCACACGCCGGCCGTGCTGGACCTGCTCGCCGAGCACGGGGCGCGCGCGACGTTCTTCCTGATCGGCGAGCGGGCGGCCCGTCACCCGGAGCTCGTCCGCCGGATCCGGGACGAGGGACACGAGATCGGAAACCACGGCTGGTCGCACCGCTCCGCGCACGGCATGCCGGCCGAGGCGCTCGCCGCCGAGCTCCGGCGGACGGAGGAGGCCCTGCAGGGCGCCGGCGGGAGGTGGTTCCGGCCGCCGTACGGACAGCTCGACCCGGGCGCCTGGCGGACCGTCCGCTCGCTCGGGCTCGAGGTCGTCGGGTGGAGCCTGCAGGCGGGCGACTGGCGCCCGCAGGACCCGCACCGGCTGGCCCTCCGGCTCGCGGGAGGGGTCGAGCCCGGGACGATCGTGGTGCTCCACGACGCCATCTTCCGGCCGGAGATCGAGGAGGCACGCGACCGGCGCTTCCTGCTCGAGGGGCTGGACCGGGCGCTGACCGCCCTGTCGGGCCGCTTCGAGTTCGTGCGTCTCGATGAGCTGCTGGCGGCGGGCCGACCCGTCCGCCGGCCGTGGTTCACCTCGGGACGCGAGGGTGGCCCGAAGGACGCCGGCGACGACGGAGAGGAGGGCGGAAGGGAGCTCCGCGAGGGCGAGCCGCTCCGGGGCGTCAAGGGCCGGGTCCGGGTCACCCTGCTGCGCGACGGGCCGGGAACGGCGGGCGCCGCCGGAGGCGCCGGGACGGTCGCCCCGATGCCCGGCTCGGCGCCGCACCTCTCGACCTTCGTGGCCGGTCCCCTCTACGACGGGATGGAGGACAACGACCTGCGCGGCTTCCTGGACGGCGGCTTCCGCTGGGCCTGGAACCAGCCGACCCAGGCTCACGTCCGGGTGGGCCGCCCCGGCCGGGAAGAGGGGAGCGGATCGACGCCCGCCTACGGCGAGGAGGAGCTGTTCCGCGTCCTGCAGCGCTGGGGCGGGATCCGGCTCGGCCCCGGGGCGACGGTCGAGGACGCGGAGCTCGTACTCCAGGTCGAGAACGGGTGCGAGCGTCCCGTCGAGCTCCACCTGTACGAGGTCCGGCGGGACTGGAACCCGGGCCGCGGCGGGGTGCGGCGGAACAACATGAGCCCGCCCGCGCCCGGCGAGGTCTGGTGGAACGAGGCGGCCGCCGGCTCCCGGCCCTGGACGAAGCCCGGGGCCGGGCACGCGGCCGACGACGACGCCCTGGCGGACACGGGCGCGATGCCCCTCGCCACCGTGCGGTACCGGCCCGGCGCGACCCGGCTGGCGTTCCGGTCGGCGGCGCTGGCCGGCTACGCGACGAGGCGCGTGGCGGACGGAGAGCCGCTGCTGTTCCTGGTGAAGCTCTCGGACCCCGACGAGGACCTGCCGGGCGCGTTCCTCTCGATCTTCTCGGCGAACCACGGGGACGATCGGAACCCGGCCCGGAGGCCGGAGCTGCGCCTGTGGTGGAGCTGCCCGTCGGAGGCGTCGTCGCGGGAGCTCGAGGTGCGCCTCGAGTACGGCCGCTCGCTGCCGCTCGAGCCCGGCTCGCCGGGGCCCGGCGAGCGGGTCCTGTTCGAGTGGCTTCCGGCACCGGGCTCGCGCCATCCGTCGGTGCGAAGGGGCCGGACTTCCGAGCCGGGCGGGGCGGCGGCCCGGGACGAGGCGGCGGACCGGGACGGGACGGCGGCCGGGGAGGAAGAGGTTCCGTTCGGCCGTCCGGTCCCGGCGGACTCGGGACCGTTCCGGCTCGTGGCAGCGGCGAACGTCGTGCCGCTCGGCGGGACGTTCCGCTCGGTCCTCGCGGACACCTGGGTGCTCAGCGGACCCCCGGAGGGCCAGGTCGTGGAGTGGACCTTCGTGTCGCCGACCGGACGGCGGGAGAGGCGACGGGCCGAGTACGCGGGCGGCTTCCGCTGGGAGATCGACTTCCGGCCGGACGAGATCGGGCCGTGGCGCTACTACTGGACCCACCATCTCGACATCGCGCCCGAGCGTGGTCCCGTCGGGCACTTCGACGTCGTCGCCGAGGACCTCGCGGAGGTGCTTCGCCGCCTGGACGAGCTCGCCGCCGAGGTCCGCGAGGCCGGACCGTCCGCGACGCGGCGGGAACGGGACGGCCGGGCGTCGCGCCTGCTCCGACTCGAGCGGGCCGCCGTGGCGCTCGTCCCGGCGGAGGAGTGGTCCGGCGAGGGGGAGCCGACGGTGCGCCGCGCCGTGAGCGCCGCGCGCGAGGCGCTGTGGGGACGGCCGGTGCCGGAGGAGTTTCCGATGCTGCCGCAGGATCTCGTGACGGAGGTCGACGGGAAGCCCGTCCGGGATCCCTATCCGCGCTGGCCGGCCGCGGGGAGCGCGCGCGCTCCGAACCGCCTGCTCCGGAAGCTCCGCCGCAGGATTTCGCGGCCGCTGCGGGGATCGAGGGCCGGTCCCGGGACGGGAAAAGGAGACGAAACGCGATGAAAGTGGTGATCCTGGCGGGGGGCCACGGCACCCGCCTGAGCGAGGAGACGTCGGTCCGGCCCAAGCCGATGGTCGAGATCGGCGAGATGCCGATCCTCTGGCACATCATGAAGATCTACGCGGCGCACGGCCTCCGCGAGTTCATCATCTGCTGCGGCTACAAGGGCCACGTGATCAAGGAGTTCTTCGCGAACTACTACCTGCGCGCGTCCGACATGACCTTCGATCTGAGGAGCCGGGACGTCGAGGTCCACGCGAACGGCGGGGAGGACTGGCGGGTGACGCTCGTCGACACCGGCGACAGGACGATGACCGGGGGCCGGCTGCGGAGGGTCCGCGAGCACCTCGACGACGAGACGTTCTGCCTCACCTACGGCGACGGCGTGTCGAACGTGGACCTGTCCGAGCTGATCCGGTTCCACCGCGCGCAGGGCGGGGCGGCGACGCTGACGGCGGTGCGGCCGCCCGGGCGGTTCGGCGCGTTCCAGCTCGACACGGGGGACCCGCGGGTGCGCGGCTTCCGCGAGAAGCCCCGGGGCGACGGGGCGTGGATCAACGGGGGCTTCTTCGTGCTCGAGCCGCGGGCGATCGACGTGATCGAGGGGGACGCGACGGTGTGGGAGCGGGAGCCGATGGAGACGCTGGCCGGGCGCGGGGAGCTCGTCGCCTACCAGCACTCCGGCTTCTGGCACCCGATGGACACGCTCCGCGACCGCCTGGCGCTGGAGGAGATGTGGAAGTCGGGGAATGCGCCCTGGAAGGTCTGGTGAGGGGAGCGGCGTGATCTTCGAGCCGACGGGACTCGCGGGCGCCTGGAGGATCGTTCCCGAGAAGTGGGGGGACGAGCGGGGCTTCTTCGCGCGCGCCTGGTGCGAGCGCGAGTTCGCGGCGAGGGGGCTCGAGACCCGGATCGCGCAGGCGAACGTGTCGCGGAGCGCGGACGTCGGGACGCTGCGCGGCCTGCACCTGCAGCTGCCGCCGGCCGGCGAGGTGAAGGTCGTCCGCTGCACGCGGGGCGCGGTGCACGACGTGATCGCGGACCTCCGGCCGCGCTCCCCGACCTACCTGCGCACGTACGGCGTCCGGCTCGACGCGGAGACGCACGAGGCGGTGTACGTGCCCGTCGGATTCGCGCACGGGTTCCTGACGCTGGAGCCCGACTCCGAGGTCCACTACCTCGTCTCCGCCTTCCACTCGCCGGAGCACGAGCGCGGGGTGCGCCACGACGACCCGGCGCTCGGGATCGAGTGGCCGGGCGAGGTCCGGGTGCTCTCCGACCGGGACGGCGCGTGGCCCGACTACCGCCCCTTCCCCGAGCTCGCCGCTCTCGAGCCGGGGCCCTGAGGCGAGGCCATGCAGATCGTCGACACGGCGCTGCGGGAGCGGGAGGCGGCCGGCGAGCCGATCCGGGTCGGAATGGTCGGGGCCGGGTTCATGGGCCGGGGCATCGCCCTCCAGCTCGTCGGAAGGGTGTCCGGGGTGCGCCTGGTCGCGGTCGCGAACCGGAGCGTCGCCGGCGCGCGGCGCGCCTTCGAGGAGGCGGGTGCGGAGGACGTGACGGAAGTCGCCTCCGCCGAGGCGCTGGACGCCGCGATCGCGCTGGGTCGGCCCGCCGTGACCGAGGACGCCTTCCTGGTGGCGCGGGCGGCGGGCGTCGACGTGCTCGTCGAGGTCACCGGCGCCGTGGAGTTCGCCGCGGGCGTCGTGTCGGCCGCGATCGAGGCCGGCAAGCACGTCGTGATGATGGACGCGGAGCTCGACGGGACCGTGGGGCCGATCCTCCAGGAGAGGGCGCGCGCGGCGGGCGTCGTGCTGACGAACGCGGACGGCGACCAGCCCGGGGTGATCCTGAACCTGTGGCGGTTCGTGCGCGGGATCGGGGTGCGTCCCGTCCTGTGCGGGAACATCAAGGGGCTCCAGGACCCGTACCGGAACCCGACCACCCAGGAGGCGTTCGCCCGGCGGTGGGGCCAGTCGCCGCACATGGTCACGTCGTTCGCCGACGGGACGAAGATCTCGTTCGAGCAGGCGATCGTCGCGAACGCGACCGGGATGCGGGTCGCGCGGCGCGGGATGCACGGGCCGACCGTCGAGCCGGGCACGCCGATCGAGAAGGCCGTCGAGTGGTACCCGCTCGAGGACCTGATCGAGGGGCCGGGGATCGTGGACTACGTGGTGGGCGCGTCGCCCGGGCCCGGCGTGTTCGTGCTGGGCACGCACGACGACCCGCGGCAGCGGCACTACCTGGCCCTGTACAAGCTCGGGGCGGGGCCCCTGTACTGCTTCTACACGCCGTATCACCTGTGTCACTTCGAGGTGCACAACTCCGTGGCCCGCGCCGCCCTGTTCGGGGACGCCGCCGTCGCGGCCGACGGCCCGCCGCGCGTCGAGGTGGTGGCCACGGCGAAGACCGACCTCTCGGCCGGCTCCGTGCTCGACGGGATCGGCCACTACATGACGTACGGGCAGTGCGAGAACGCCGACGTCGCGCTCCGGGAAGGCCTGCTCCCGATGGGCGTGGCCGAGGGATGCCGCCTGAAGCGGGCCCTGCGGCGCGACGAGGTGCTGACCTACGACGACGTGATCGTGCCGGACGGACGCCTGGTGGACGCGCTCCGCGCCGAGCAGACGGCCCGGTTCTTCGGAGCCGGGCGCGAGCCCACGGGAGACAGATGACCACGCACATCCTCGGAATCTCGGCCTTCTTCCACGACTCCGCCGCCGCGCTCCTGAGCGACGGCGAGATCGTGGCCGCCGCCCAGGAGGAACGGTTCACCCGGAAGAAGCACGACCCGGGCTTTCCGTCCCGGGCGATCGAGTACTGCCTGCGGGAGGCGGGGATCGGGGCGGGAGACCTCGCGGCGGCGGCGTTCTACGAGCAGCCGCTCGTGAAGTTCGAGCGCCTGCTCGAGACCTACCTCGCCTACTCGCCCGAGGGCTTCGCTTCGTTCCGGGACGCGCTTCCGGGGTGGGCCGGCGGGAAGCTCGACCTTCCGGGTCGGATCCGCGAGGAGCTCGGGCCGGAGTTCCGCGGCGAGCTCCTGTTCACGGACCACCACGAGTCGCACGCGGCGAGCGCCTTCTTCCCGTCCCCGTTCGAGGAAGCGGCGATCCTGACGCTGGACGCGGTGGGCGAGTGGACGACCAGCGCGATCGGGGCCGGCCACGGATCCCGGCTCGCGCTCGAGCGGGAGCTGCGCTTCCCGCACTCGCTTGGGATGCTCTACTCCGCGTTCACCTGGTACACGGGCTTCAAGGTGAACTCCGGCGAGTACAAGCTGATGGGCCTCGCCCCGTACGGGCGCCCCATCTACCGGGACCGCATTCTCGAGCACGTGGTGGACGTGGCGCCCGACGGGTCGCTCGCCCTGCGGATGGAGTACTTCAACTACTGCCAGGGCCGGACGATGACGTCCGAGCGGTTCCACGAGCTGTTCGGCGGGCCGCCGCGCCGTCCCGAGAGCCGGATCACGCAGAAGGAGATGGACCTCGCGGCCTCGATCCAGGCCGTGACCGAGGAGATCGTGCTCGCCGCCGGCCGGCACGCGCACGAGGCGACCGGGCTCGCGGACCTCGCGATGGCGGGCGGCGTCGCCCTGAACTGCGTCGCGAACGGGCGGCTCCTCCGCGACGGGCCGTTCGAGCGGGTCTGGGTCCAGCCGGCGGCCGGCGACGCGGGCGGCGCCCTCGGGGCGGCGCTGCTCGTGTGGCACCACGCGCTGGGGAGGCCCCGCCGGGTCCAGCCCCGGGATGCGCAGAAGGGGTCCCGGCTCGGGCCCGCCTTCGACGACACGGACATCGGCTGCTACCTGGACTCGGTCGGCGCGACGTACGAGCGGATCTCCGGGGAGCCCGAGCTCCTGGACCGCGTGGCCTCCCTGATGGAGGAGGGGAAGGTCGTCGGCTGGTTCGAGGGGCGGATGGAGTACGGCCCGCGCGCGCTGGGCGCTCGGAGCATCATCGGCGACGCCCGCTCGCCGGAGCTCCAGCGCACGATGAACCTCAAGATCAAGTTCCGCGAGGGGTTCCGGCCGTTCGCGCCCTGCGTGCTGCGGGAGCACGTGCACGAGGTGTTCGAGACGCGGCCCGAGGAGGACTGGCCCTACATGCTGTTCGTGGCGCCCGTCCGGGAGGACCGCCGCCGGGCGCTGACCGACGAGGAGCGACGCAGGATGGAGGACCCCGACCTCACGATCCGCGTCTCCGTCCCGCGCTCGGAGTTCCCCGCGATCACCCACGTGGACCTCTCGGCCCGGATCCAGACCGTGGACGAGGAGCGGCACGGCCGCTACTGGCGGCTGATGAAGCGGTTCCACGAGCGGACGGGGAGCCCCGTGATCGTGAACACGAGCTTCAACATCCGCGGCGAGCCGATCGTCTGCACGCCCGACGACGCGTACCGCTGCTTCATGGGGACGGACATGGACGCGCTCGTGCTCGAGAGCCACCTGCTCCTGAAGGAGCGCCAGCCCGAGGCCCTGCGGCCCGACCGCGAGGCCTACAAGGCGCAGTTCGCGCTGGACTGAACAGGATGGAGACGATGCTCAGACTCACCCTCGAACGCCGGCCCGGCCGCGACGATCTCGTCGCCTTCGGGCTCGCCGCCAGGAGTCCGGCGGCCTGGGTGCTGCCCGCGCTCGGCCTGCTCCCGGCGGCCGGCGCCGCGCTCCGCCCGTCGGCCCTCGCGCGCCCCTGGCGGATGTGGAACCGCGCGGCCCGCGGGTACGGCCGCGTCGCCCGGGCCGCCGTGCTCGGCGTCGCCTTCGGCGTGTTCACGGTGGTCGGCCGGGCGGGCGCCCGCTTCGCGCTCCACCCGTCGCCGTCCGGGCCGGGGTGGACCCCGAAGGCGAGGGACGCGGCAGGCCGCGACGCGGCCCCGGGAGCGACGGGCGCCTCGTGGGCGCGGCGGCTCCTCTCGTGGAGCCGCGACGGCGAGAACGGGTGGGCGGCCTTCCTGGTCCCGTTCCTCCTCCTCCTGCACGCGCTCGAGGCCGACGCGAGCGCCCGTGCGGCGGAGGAGATCTACACCCTGTACTGAGGTGCGCATGCGAAAGACGTCTCGAGTCGTCCTGGCCGGGCTCGCCGCCGCGGCGGGACTCGCGCTGCTCCTGCCCGTCGTCGCGCTCGCGCTGCCGTTCTGGGCGCTGTCCGGGCTGCAGCGCGGGATGCGGGCGCTCCTCGCGGGCCGCCGGTCCGCGACGCTTCCCTGGCAGGAGATGATGGAGTTCGCGCCGGAGGTCGGATGGAAGCCCCGCGGCGGGCTCGACGCGCGCGCACACGCGCCGGGGACTCCGATCTTCCACGTCCGGACCGACGCCGACGGCTGGCGCGGGCCGCAGACGACGATCGAGGACGCCGGGATCGTCGCGTACGGGGACTCGTTCGCGTTCGGGCACGGCTGCGACGAGGAGACGTTCTTCGCGAACCTGCCCGGAGAGCCCCGGATCAAGGCGATCGGCGCGAACGGGTACAACATGGCGCAGGGGCTGCTCTGGATGCGGCGCCACGCGGGGCGCCTGGCGGGGAAGACCGTCGTCTGGCTCGTGTTCTACGGGAACGACCTGTACGAGAACCTCCAGCCGAACATGGGCCGCTACCGGATGCCGTTCGTGCGCGGCGCGGGCTCGGCCGGGCCCCGGGAGGTCGTGACGGAGCACATCTCGGCGGAGCCGTGGACGTTCGTGTCGAGGACGCCGTACATGGACCTCCTCGCCGAGATCTGCACCCCCGGCCCGCTGTCGGACCGCGTGTTCGACGCCGCCGGCTTCCTGGTCGCCGAGGCGGCCGGGCTGTGCGCGGAGGTCGGGGCCCGGCTCGTGCTGGCGGGGATCCCGCACATGGACGCGCTCGAACCGCGGACGCGGGCTCGACTGGTCGCGAACTCTCCCGACCCGTCGTCGTGCGACCCGGAGCTTCCCGACCGGCGGCTGCGAGAGATCTGCGGGCGCCACGGCGCGGGGTTCCTCGCCCTCGGGGAGCGGCTGGAGCGGAGCGACTACCTTGAGGAGGACGTCCACTGGTCGGCGGCCGGGAACCGCAAGGTGGCGGCGGCGATCCGCGAGGTCGCCGGCGCGGCGGAGGCCGGCGCCCACCCGCGCCGGGGCGCGTCCCACGCGGAGGGAGCGCGCGGCGGCGTCCGGGCGGCGAGCCTCTGAGCGGGCGCGCGGGGATGGCGACGGACGAGGTCGCGACGATGAGGGCGGGCGCCCCCCTGGTGAGCGTCGTGACGCCGGTCTACAACGGCGCGCGCTACCTGGAGCGGTGCATCGCGAGCGTGCGGGAGCAGACGTACGAGCGCTGGGAGTACGTGATCCTCGACAACGCCAGCACCGACCGCACGGGCGAGATCGCGCGCGCCGCCGCGGAGGCGGATCCCCGGATCCGGGTCGAGCGGAACGACGAGACGCTCCCCTACATCCGGAACTGGAACCGCGCCGTGCGGCTGATCTCGCCGGAGAGCGCGTACTGCAAGATCGTGCACGCCGACGACTGGCTGTTCCCGGCCTGCCTGGAGCGGATGGTCGAACTCGCGGAGCGGCACCCCGAGGCGGGGATCGTGGGCTCCTGGGTGCGGCGCGGCGACGAGGTGATGTGCCGCTGGGACGGGGCCCCGGGCGAGGTGATCCCGGGGCGCGACCTCGCCCGGCTCGCCCTGATGAACGAGATCCCCTACCTGTTCGGGTCGCCCAGCACGCTCCTCCTGCGCTCCGGCCTCGTCCGCGAGCGCGAGGCGCTCTACGAGGACGTGGGCCACCCGCTCGTGGACCAGCACCTGTGCCACGACCTGCTGCGCCGGACAGATTTCGGCTACGTGCGCGAGGTGCTCAGCTTCACCCGGCTGCACGAGGGATCGATCACCGCCGCGCAGGAGGAGACGAACGAGTGGTTCGCGGGGAAGCTCGCCCTCCTCGACCGGTTCGGACCGGAGTTCCTGTCGCCCGACGAGCGGGCCCGGGCCGTGGGCCACTACCTGGGACGGTACCGCCGCTTTCTCGCGACCCAGGTGGGGCGTCGGCGCGGCCGGGAATTCTGGTCGCATCACCGCGCGGCACTCGCGGCGCACGACTTCCCCCTGCGACCGGGAATGCTCGCACTCCAGGCGGCCCGGCTCCGGCTCGGGTCCGTCCGGGCCCGGCTCGCCGGACGACCGGGATCTCCCACTTCCAGTGAGACTCATGCAGACGCCAATTGAGGCACCGCTCCGACTGGTCGCGGTCGGCG
>JAWOIN010000189.1:0-12600 GCA_046484665.1 Gemmatimonadota bacterium | reverse complement strand
AACCGGTCCCCGGCCATCGTCGAGGCCGTGGCGGGGAGGATCCGCTCCCTCGCGCCGGGCGCGCGGACGCTGCTCGACGTCGGGGGCGGTCCCGGCGCGTACGCCCGGGCCCTGGCGGGCCGCGGGCTCCGGGTCACCCTGTACGACCGGCCGGAGGTGATCGAGCACGTGGCGGAGGTCTACGGCCTGGCCTCCGAGCCGGGGATCGAGCTCGTCGCCGGCGACTTCCTCGAGAGCCTGCCGCCGGGACCGTTCGACGTGGCGCTGCTGGCGAACGTCACCCACATCTACGGCCCGGCCGCGAACGCCGAGCTGATCCGGCGCTGCGCCGGGGCGCTCGCGCCCGGCGGCCGGCTCGCCGTGCTGGACTTCGTGCGGGGAATCTCGGGCTTCGCGCCCCTGTTCGCGCTCACGATGCTCCTCTCCACGCAACGGGGCGGGACGTGGTCGCTGCGGGAGTACGCGGGCTGGATGCAGGACGCGGGGCTGGCCGGGGTCCGCTGCGCCTCCGTCGGCCCGGACGCGCAGCTCGTCACCGCGGTCCGCGCCGGCTCCGACGGATCGGAGGCGACGGCATGACCCGCGAGGGGTTTCTCGACGCGTCGGCGCGCGTCGCCGAGTGGATCGCCGACTACCGGGCGCGGCTCCCGGAGCTCCCGGTGCTGGCCCGGGTCGAGCCCGGCGCCACCGCGGCGCGGATCCCGGAGGAGCCGCCCGAGGGTCCGGAGGCGCTCGAAGCGATCCTCGACGACCTCGACGAGGTGATCGTGCCCGGGCTCACGCACTGGAACCACCCCGGCTTCTTCGGCTACTTCTCGAGCAGCTCCGCCGACCCCGGCGTGCTCGCCGAGTTCGTGGCGGCCGCCCTCAACGTGAACGCCATGCTGTGGCGCACGGGCCCGGCGGCGACCGAGCTCGAGGAGCGGATGACCGACTGGCTCCGCCGCTTCGTCGGGCTTCCCGAGGGCTTCCACGGCGTGATCCAGGACACGGCTTCCAGCTCGAGCTTCGCCGCCCTCCTCGCCGCCCGCGAGCGGGCGCTGCCGGGGACGCGGTCGGAGGGACTGGCGGCGGCGGGCCCCGCGGCCCGGCCCGTCGTGTACCAGTCCGACCAGGCGCACTCCTCGATCGACAAGGCGGCCGTCGCGGCCGGGATCGGGCTCGCCAACGTGCGTCACATCGCGTCCGACGGGGCGTTCCGGATGCGGCCGGACGCCCTCGAGGCGGCGATCCGGACGGACCGCGGCGCCGGCCGGACGCCCATGATGGTCACGGCGACGGTCGGGACGACGTCGAGCACGAGCGTCGACCCGGTGGAAGCGATCGCGGAGATCTGCGAGGAGCACGGGGTGTGGCTCCACGTCGACGCCGCGTACGCCGGCCCGGCCGCGTCGCTCCCGGAGCTGCGCCCCCTGTTCCGGGGGTGGGAGCGGGCCGACTCGGTCGTGCTGAACCCGCACAAGTGGATGATGACCCCGGTCGACTGCAGCGTGCTCCTGTTCCGCGACCCCGACGCGTTCCGCGCCTCGCTCGCGCTCACGCCGGAGTACCTGCGCTCCGGGGTCGCGGCGCCGAACCTGATGGACATCGGGCTGCCGCTCGGCCGGAGGTTCCGATCGCTGAAGCTGTGGTTCCTGTTCCGGTGGTACGGGTCGGACGGGCTGCGGGCGATCCTCCGGCGCCACGTCGAGCTGGCCGGCGGGTTCCGGGCGTGGATCGAGGAGGACCCCCGGTTCGCGCTCGCCGCGCCCGCGCCGTTCAGCACCGTCTGCTTCCGCGCCCTTCCGCCCGGGGACGGCATCCCGGCGGACGAGTGGAACCGTCGGCTGCTGGAGGCGGTAAACGCGCGGGGCCGGGTGTTCCTGTCCCACACGGTCCTCGACGGCCGATACGCGCTGCGGCTCGCGATCGGCAGCGCCTGGGTGCGCGACGAGGACGTGCGGGCGGCCCGGGAGGAGCTGGCGGGCGAGCACGAGCGGATGCGGGCCGCCCTCGACGGAGACGGCGGGGGTAAGCCGGGACCACGACCGGAAGGGAGAGGCGGGATGCTGAAGGAAGGCGACGCGGCGCCGGAGTTCGACCTGGCGACCGACGGAGGCGGCAGGATCCGCCTCTCGGAGCTGCGCGGCGAGCGGGTGGTGCTGTACTTCTACCCCAAGGACGACACGAGCGGCTGCACGAAGGAGGCCTGCTCGTTCCGCGACTCGATGGAGGACTACCGGACGCGGGGCATCCGGGTGCTCGGCGTAAGCCCGGACGGCGTGGCGTCGCACGACCGGTTCCGCGACAAGTACGACCTGAACTTCCCGCTCCTTTCCGACCCCGACCACGCGGTCGCCGGAGCGTACGGCGCGTGGGGGACGAAGAGCATGTACGGCCGGAAGTACGAGGGCGTGCTCCGCTCGACGTTCGTGATCGGGTCGGACGGGCGGATCGAGAAGGTCTACCCCGACGTGAAGCCCGCCGAGCACGCGGAGCGGATCCTCGAGGACCTCGGCGCGTGACGGGGGGGCGCGCCGGCGGGCGGGCCCGCCGGAGGATCATCCGTGCGATCGGTGCCGCCGCGGCCGTGGCGGTCGTCCTCGCGGCGCCCGCGCCGCGGGTCCCGGCGGCCTCGGCGCAGGAGACGACGGCCGTGCCGGCCGACCAGGCGGTGATCCTCGAGCGGGCGGACCGGGCGCGCGCGAAGGGCGACACGGCCGCGCCGATCCGGATCGTCGAGATCTCCGACTTCGAGTGCCCCTACTGTGCCCGCTTCCACCGCGAGAGCTCCCGGACGCTCGACAGCCTGTACGTCCGCACCGGCAAGGCGCGCTGGCTCTGGATCTCGTTTCCGAACTCGACCCATCCGCGTGCCTGGCCGGCGATCGAGGCGGCGTTCTGCGCGGGAGCGGCGGGCCGGTTCTGGGCGATGCACGACGTGCTGTTCGAGCGCCGGGAAGAGTGGACGCGCGCCCCGGACCCGAACGCCAGCTTCCTCGGCTACGCGCGGGAGATCGGGGTGGACGCCGACGGGTTCGCCGACTGCCTGCGGAACGACCAGACCTCCCCGCTCCAGCTCGCGGACTACGAGTCGGCGCTCCGCTCGGGGATCACGAGCACCCCGTTCTTCGTGGTCGGAGACAGCGTCGCGATCCGCGGCGCCGTGTCCACCGAGCGGTTCCGGTCGGCGGTGGACAGCGTCCTCGCGGCGCGCGGGATCGACCCGCCGTGACGAGGACGGGAGCCCGGCCGGACCCGGCCGGACCCTAGCCCGCGCGCTCGAACACGCGGCGGATCGCCTCGAGCGAGACCGCCGCGGCTCGCGCCCCGGCCTCGAACACGCGCGCGAGCTCCCGCTCGTCGACCTCCCGCAGGGGGATGTCGAAGCTGAAGTGGACCGACACGCCCGCGGGCCGGACCCGCGCGGCGTCGTCCGCCCAGCCCTCCTCCGAGGCGTCGAGCGCGCCCTCGATATGGACCTCGACGGCGTCCGCCTCCCGGCCGACGTCCTGAGCCATGATCCCGAGCCTCCGGGCCAGCTGCTCGTTCGCCTCGGGGTCGACCGGACGCTCGTCCAGCCACAGCGAGGGCGGCGCCACGTCGAGCGCCAGCGTCCCGAGCATCACGTCCGGGTGGAACGCGAGCGGAGGCTCGTCGGGCTCCCCCCTCTCCCCGGAGCGCCCGCCCTCCTCGGCCCCGAACTCGTCCGACGGCCCAAACCCCGGCTCCTCCGCGGCTCGCTCGTCGAGCGGCTCGTCCGCGAGGTACGCCGCCAGCCCCTCCGCGCCGATCGCCGCGCCGGCGAGAGCGACCTCGTCCAGCGAGAGCTCGACCAGCGCGGACGGCGCGTGGAGGATGTCGAGCGCGCCGGACTCGAGGATGTCGAGCTCGGACTGGTCGTAGGCGAGGCAGCGGAAGAACCAGGTGACCGGCTCCTGCCGTCCCTCGAACAGGTCCCGGATCCCGAGCCCCTCGCCGCGGAGAGCCCCGAGCAGGGTAGCGCCGATCTGGTGTCTCGTCAGCTGGGCCAAGGTCGTCTCACCTCGGGGTCATGATGTGCGCCCGCGGCGCGCCGGGAAACATCGAGCCACGGCGCGTCGCCTTCCGGTCGCGTTCGGACGGGCCCTCTGCTCGAGAAGAGACGTTGTGGCCAGGACGACCCGCGGCGGGCTATCATGTCCCGCCGCCACCGGTGTTGGGACCGCGTTTCTCAATCGTACTCCCGCGCCGCGGCCACCGGAATCCCCCGCGGCCCGGTCGGCAGCCCCCGACTTCGCCGTCCGGAAGGGCTCCGGCCGCGCCGCCGACGCGCCGCGGACGAGCTGCGGTCGCCGGCGGCGCGACGGGCGGCCCGCGGCACGGATCTCGCTGAGGCAGAGCGGCCGTTCGGAGCCCATCCTGCGGGCGGCGCGGAGCGCCGGAACGAAGGACGCCTCCCGGGATCCGGGAAGCGTCGAGGTTCCGTCCTGCGGCCCGCGTCAAGCTATCCGGACCCCGGGGGCTGTCAAGCGAAACCGGCGCGGCGCGAACGTCGCCGGAGGATCGGCCGATCGCGGGCCGCACGACAGGTTCGAACCCTACACTGCGAGCGAAGCAGACATGCGAATCGTGGTTCCGAAGGAGCACGCGACGCAGGAGAGGCGTGTGGCCATGCCGCCGGCGGTGATCAGCCGGCTGGCCTCCGACGACATGAGGTTCCTCGTGGAGAGCGGCGCGGGCCTTGCCGCCTCGCACACGGACGACGAGTACCGCGAGGCGGGGGCCGAGGTCGTCGCCGATCCCGGCTCGCTGTTCGAGGGCGCCGACGTGGTCCTCAAGGTCAACGGTCCGATGAAGCGCGCCGACGACTTCGACGAGGTCGAGAAGATCCCCTCGGGCGCTCTCGTCGTCGGCCTGCTGAGGCCGCACGAGAACGCGGACCTCCTCGCGCGGCTCGCGGAGCGCCGGGTATCGGCGTTCTCGATGGAGCTGATGCCGCGCACGACGATCGCGCAGCGGATGGACGCGCTGTCGATGTTCAGCACGGTCGCCGGCTACATGGCGGTGATCCGCGGCGCGGAGAGCTCCCTGAAGCTCTTCCCGATGCTCACGACGGCGGCGGGCACGATCGCGCCGGCCAACGTCTTCATCATCGGGGCCGGCGTCGCGGGACTCCAGGCGATCGCCACCGCGAAGCGGCTCGGGGCGGTCGTGGAGGCGTTCGACATCCGGCCTGCCGTCAAGGAGCAGGTCCGGAGCCTCGGCGCGAAGTTCGTCGAGCTGGAGGGGCTGCACGATGCGGAGACGGCGGGCGGCTACGCGAAGGAGGTGTCGGAGGAGGAGCAGGAGCGGGAGCGCCAGCTCATCGCCGACCACGTCGCGAAGTCGGACCTCGTGATCACGACGGCCCTCGTCCCCGGACGCAGGGCGCCGCTGCTGATCACGGAGGAGATGGTCATGCGGATGCGCCGGGGATCGGTGATCCTCGACATGGCGGCCGAAGCGGGCGGGAACTGCGCGCTCACCGAGGCCGGGAAGACCGTGGAGAAGCAGGGCGTGAGGATCATGGGCCCGACGGACCTCGCGAGCGCGGCCCCGATCCACGGCTCGCAGCTCTACGGAAAGGTCCTGTCGAACGTGCTCGGCCACCTGGTCAGGGACGGCCGGCTGGTGATCGACCTGGAGGACGTCATCACGGGCGCGTGCGCGGTCACGCACGACGGAACGGTGAGGTACGAGTCATGAGCGGCACGATCCTGGTCAGCGTGTACGTCTTCGTGCTGGCGATGTTCACCGGCTTCGAAGTCATCACGAAGGTCCCGCCCACGCTTCACACCCCGCTGATGTCGGGCTCGAACGCGATCTCGGGCATTTCGATCGTCGGGGCGCTCGTCATCGCGGGCCTCGGGGAAGGGACGCTGTTCGACGTCATCGGCCTGGTCGCGGTGATCGCGGCGATGATCAACGTCGTGGGCGGATTCATGGTCACCGACCGGATGCTGCAGATGTTCCGGCGGGACACATCCTCGAACTAGGCGACCGGGGCGGATAGATCGATGGAAACGAAAGTCCTCATCACCCAGATCGCCTACCTGCTCTCGGCGGTCCTGTTCATTCTCGGCCTCAAGCGCCTCAGCCATCCCGACACGGCGAGGCGCGGGAACCAGCTGGCCGCGTTCGGGATGCTGCTCGCCGTCGTGGCGACCCTCTACGGCGAGGACATCTTCACCTGGCAGTGGATCGTGGCGGGCCTGATCATCGGCTCGCTGCTCGGCGGGGTGATGGCGCGGCTCGTCAAGATGACGGCCATGCCCCAGATGGTGGGCCTGTTCAACGGGTTCGGCGGCCTCGCCTCCGGGCTGGTCGCGGCCGCGGAGTACTTCCGCTACACGGAGAACGTGGCCGGCACGCACCTGATCCCGCTCGACGGCTCGATCTCGATGATGATCGGCACCCTGATCGGCGCGGTCACCTTCTCGGGCAGCATGGTGGCGTTCGGCAAGCTGCAGGGGATCGTGACGGAGAAGGCGGTCCGCTACCCGCTCCAGAAGCCGATCAACGCGGTCGTTTTCGCCGGCATCCTCGCGATCATGGTCTACCTGATCGCGATGACGCCGGAGCTGCTGGACGCCGCCGCGGACACGCCCAACGTACTCTACCTCGTGCTGTGGGGCGCGGCGCTCGTGCTCGGGATCCTGCTCGTGATCCCGATCGGCGGGGCGGACATGCCCGTGGTCGTGTCGCTGTTGAACTCCTACTCGGGGCTCGCGGCGGCGGCGGCCGGCTTCGTGCTCGACAACAACGCCCTGATCATCAGCGGCGCCCTGGTCGGCGCCTCGGGACTGATCCTGACCCGGATCATGTGCAAGGCGATGAACCGGTCGCTGACGAACGTGATCTTCGGGACGTTCGGCCAGGCGGCGGGGGCGGTCGCGACCGGCGAGAAGCGCACGATGGCCGACGTGAACGCGGTCCAGGCCGACGACGTCGCGATGCTGATGGCCTACGCGAAGCAGGTCGTGATCGTGCCGGGCTACGGGCTCGCGGTGGCGCAGGCGCAGCACAAGCTCGCCGAGCTCTGCGACCAGCTCCAGAAGCGGGGCGTCACCGTGAAGTACGCGATCCACCCGGTGGCGGGCCGGATGCCGGGCCACATGAACGTGCTGCTCGCGGAGGCGAACGTCCCGTACACGCAGCTGTACGAGATCGACGACGTGAACCCCGACATCACGAACGTGGACCTGGCCCTCGTGGTCGGCGCGAACGACGTGGTGAACCCCGCCGCGCGCGACGAGCCGAGCAGCGACCTCTACGGGATGCCGATCATCGAGGTCGACCGGGCGAAGCACTGCGTCGTGATGAAGCGCAGCCTCAACCCGGGCTTCGCCGGGATCGACAACGAGCTGTTCTACCTGCGGAACACGATGATGCTGTTCGGCGACGCCGGAGACTCGATCTCCCGGATCCTCGAGGAAGTGAAGCAGCTCTGAACCGGGGCGCCCGGAGGCCCCGCGGCGGCCCCGCTCCCGGCGCTCCGGCGTCCGGGGACGGGGCCGTCCCGCATCGGAGGCGCGCGCCGTGCCCGGGTACGGCCGACGCCCTAGATTCGCGGGGACCGTCCGGCGGTCGCCGCCGGGAGATCGACCGCGCGTGAAGGAACGAACGATCATGTCCGATGCCGAGAAGACCCCAGCCCGCCGCGCCCACGTCTCGGAGGCGGAGGCCCGCCGCGTCGCCGAGGCCGCCCGCCAGAAAAGCTGGGAGAACGCGACCTTCGTCCGGGACCTGTTCCTGGGCGATTTCCGGCTCGACCTGATCCACCCCTACCCCGACCCGGAAGAGCTGGTCGGCGATCGCTGCCGGGCCTTCCTCGAGGAGTTCCGCGCGTTCCTGCGCACGGAGGTCGACTCGGAGGAGATCGACCGGGACCGGAAGGTGCCGCAGCGGGTGATCGACCGACTGCGCGAGATGGGCGCGTTCGGGCTCAAGATCCCGACCGAGTACGGCGGTCTCGGGTTCGGGCAGGTCGAGTACAACCAGGTGATGGCGACCCTCGGCAGCGTCGACGGCAGCCTCGTCGCGCTGCTCTCGGCGCACCAGTCGATCGGGGTGCCGCAGCCGCTCAAGATGTTCGGCACCGAGGAGCAGAAGAGGAAGTACCTCCCCCGCTGCGCCGCGGGGACGATCTCGGCCTTCGCGCTCACGGAGGACGACGTCGGCTCGGACCCGGCACGCCTCGGCACCACTGCCGTTCTGGCCGAGGACGGCACGCACTACGTGCTGAACGGCGAAAAGCTCTGGACCACCAACGGCACGATCGCGGAGCTCCTCGTCGTGATGGCGAGGCACCCGGACACGAACAGGATCTCCGCGTTCATCGTCGAGACGGACTGGCCGGGCGTGGAGCTGCTCCAGCGCAATCACTTCATGGGGATCAACGGGATCGAGAACGCGAACTTCCGGTTCACGGACGTCAGGGTCCCGAAGGAGAACCTGCTGTGGGGGGAGGGGCGCGGCCTCAAGCTGGCCCTGATCACCCTGAACACCGGACGGCTGTCGATTCCCGCCGTGGCGGTGGGCACGGGAAAGACCGCGCTCCGGTTCGTCCGCGAGTGGGGCGCGGAGCGGGTCCAGTGGGGCCAGCCGGTCGGGCGCCACGAGGCGGTGGCCCGGAAGATCGCGTACATCGCCTCGCACACCTTCGCGATGGAGGCCGTCGCGGAGCTCTCGGCGATCATGGTCGACCGCGGGGGCTTCGACATCCGGCTCGAGGCGGCGCTCGCCAAGCTCTACAACACGGAGCACGGGTGGACGGTGGTGGACGAGGCCGTCCAGGCGCGCGGCGGGCGCGGCTACGAGCGCGCGGACTCGCTGCTGGCGAGGGGCGAGAAGCCGGTCCCGGTCGAGCGGATGATGCGCGACTTCCGGATCAACCGGATCTTCGAGGGCTCGAGCGAGATCATGCGCCTGTTCATCGCCCGCGAGGCGGTGGACCGGCACCTCGAGGTCGCCGGACCGCTCGTCGAGGGAGATCTCCCGCTCGGCGGCAAGCTCGCGCTGCTTCCGAAGGCGGCGGCGTTCTACGGGGTCTGGTACCCGAAGCAGTGGATCCCGCGGGGTCGCGTCCCGTCGGAGTACGGCCCGCTCGCCACCCACGTCCGGTACGTCCACCGGACCTCGCGCCGGCTCGCCCGGAAGCTGTTCCAGAAGATGCTCCGCCACGGGGCGGCGCTGCAGCGGAAGCAGATGCTGATGTTCCGCGGCGTCGACATCGGGGCCGAGCTGTTCGCGATCGCCGCGACGGCCGGACGGGCGCAGATGTTCGTCCGCACCGGGAGGCCCGACGCCGAGCGGGCGGTCGAGCTGGCGGACCTGTTCTGCCGGCAGGCACGCCGGCGCGTGGACGACCTGTTCCGCGCGATGGACTCGAACGACGACGTGCGGATGTACCGGACGGCGCGGCAGATCCTCGACGGAGGCTACCTGTGGCTGGAGGAGGGGATCGTCGGCCTCCAGGAGAACCTGTCGCTGCCCGACTTCGACGGCGTCGGGACGCGGTCCGACGGGCCACGGGAGCGGCGCTCCGAGCCGGAGGGCGTCAGCGCCTGAGCGAAGGGCGTCGGCGCCTGAGCCAGGGCGGGGACCCGGGGTCAGTCACGCACCCGGAGGACGATCTTCCCCGCGTTGCGGTTCTCCTCCATGAAGGCGTGCGCCTCGGCGGCGCGAGCGAGCGGGAACACGCGGTCCACGACGGCGTGCAGGTCACCCGTCGCGAAGCGCGGCGCCACCTCCTCGGACAGCCGGCCCGCGAGCCACGCCTTCTCCTCCGGATCGCGCGAGCGCATGACCGTCCCGATCACGGTGATCCTGCGCCGCATCAGGACCCCTAGGTTCAGCTGCGCCATGGTCCCCCCGATGAGCCCCACGAGGAGGAGCCGCCCCTTCGTCGCGAGGCTGGCCACGTTGTCGCTCCAGTAGGTCGCGCCGACGAGGTCGAGCACGATGTCGACGCCGCGCCCGTCCGTCTCGCGCCGGATCACGTCGCGGAACGACTGCCGCTTGTAGTCGATCGGGACGTCGAGCGGCAGGCCGCGCTCGGCGATCGCGCGCAGCTTTCCGTCGGAGGCGGTCCCGAAGATCCGCGTGGCGCCGAACGCGCGGGCCACCTGCAGCGCGGCGGTGCCCACGCCGCTCCCCGCCGCGTGGACGAGCACCGACATGCCCGGGCGGAGGCCGCCCTTCGGCACGAGCGCGTCCCAGGCCGTGGCGAACGCCTCGGGCACCGCTGCCGCCTCGAGGAACTGGAGGCCGTCGGGAACCCGCATCGTGTGCGACGCCTCGGTCACCACCCGCTCCGCGTAGCCGCCGCCGCCGAGCAGCCCCATCACCCACGCTCCCACCGCCGACTCGTCGACGCCCTCGCCCACCGCTTCCACCACGCCCGCGTACTCGAGGCCGGGGATGTCGGCCGGCGAGCCGGCCGGCGCCGGGTACCCGCCCCGCCGCTGCAGCAGATCGGCGCGGTTCACGGCGGTAGCGTGGACGGACACGGAGACCTGGCCGGGCCCGGGCACCGGGTCGGCCACGTCCACCAGCTCGAGCACGTCCGGGTCGCCCGGGCGCAGGATACGGATCGCCTTCATCTGGAGCCCTCCCCGACAGGGGAGTACCGCGTCCGGGGCGGCGGGGTCCCGGGGCGGAAGGGCCGCCGGCTTGCTCGCCGCGCCCTCCCGGGCGACGTTCGGTCGGTCGCGACTCGGGACCCTCAACCGGACGAAGCATGAAACGGTTCCAAGGACCCGCCCGGCGGGCCACGCCTCTCCTCCTCGCCCTCGCCGCCGCCTGGACCGGCCCGACCGGCGTCCGGGCCCAGGAGCCCCGTCTCAGCTCCAACGCCGAGCTCGAGCGCGCGCTCGGGCGGCTCCGCGCCGAGCGCGGCGCCGACCTCCGGATCGTCGAGATCGGTCGCTCGGCCGGCGGCGCCCCGCTGTCGCTGGTCCGGGTCGGCGGCCGCGACGGCGAGGCCCCCCGCCCCGCGCTGCTCGTCGTCGCCGGAGCGCACGGCCCGCACGCGGTCGGCACGGAGGTCGCGCTCGCGCTGCTCGACTCCCTGCTCGCCGGCTACGGGCGCGACTCCGCGGTCACCGCCCTGCTCGACCGATCCGTGGTGCTCGTGGCGCCGCGCCTCAACCCGGACGCGGCGGCGGACGCGTCCCGCCGTCCGCTGGAAGAGCCGGTCCGCAACGCCGCGCCGCGCGACGACGACCGGGACGGCGAGGTGGACGAGGACGGTCCCGACGACCTCGATGGAAACGGGATCATCACGTGGATGCGGATCGCGGACCCGGCCGGGACGTGGATCGAGGACCCGGAGGACCCGGGCCTGATGCGCCCCGCCGACCCGGCGCGCGGCGACCGCCGCGCCTGGAAGCTGATGACGGAGGGGCGGGACGACGACGGCGACGGCAAGTGGAACGAGGACCCCCGCGGCGGCGTCGACCCCGCCGCGAACTTCCCGCACGACTACGAGTGGTTCGGCGAGACGACGGGCGACTACCCGCTCTCCGCGCCCGAGTCGCGGGCCCTGGCGGAGCTCCTGGCCGGCCGGGAGGAGATCGCGGCGGTGGTCGTGCTCGGGACCCGGGACAACCTCGCCGCGCCGTGGAAGGCCGGTTCGGACGAGGGCCGCGGCGGGGGTCCGACGGACGACGGAGACGGAGCCCGCGATCGGATCCGCGAGCCCCTCGAGCGGGTGCTGGCGGGCGACGCGCCGTGGTTCGAGGAGATCTCGCGGCGCTACCGCGAGCGGACGGGGCGCACCGAGGCCGACAGCCTCGGGGCGGAGCGGTTCGGGGGCGACCCGGTCTCCTGGGCCTACTACCACATGGGCCGCTGGGCCTTCGGCTCCGCCGTGTGGACGCCGCCGAAGCCGGAGGCGCCGGGAGTCCCGGAGCCCGACGACGACGCGGAGCCCGCGGCGGGGGCCGACTTCCCCGACGCGGAGCCCGTGACCGCAGCCGCCGAGGAGGACGCGGATGCCGGGCCCGCGTCCGACCGGAAGAAGGCCGCGAAGGAGGACCCCGTGGCGGCGGAGCGGCGCGCCCTGCGCTGGATCCGGGCGAACCGGCCGGGCGACTTCGTCGACTGGCGCCGGGTGGAGCACCCGGACTTCCCGGACCGGGTCGTCGAGGTCGGCGGGTTCGTGCCGATGGCCCGCTGGACCCCCCCCGCCGCCGAGCGGGAGGAGATCGCCCGGGGCGAGGTGGAGTTCCTGATCGGGCTCGCCGCCTCCCTGCCCCGCCTCGCCTTGCCGCGGCTGACCGCCGAGAGTCTCGGGGACGGCGCCTGGCGGATCACGGCGCGGGTGGCGAACGAGGGCTTCCTCCCGACCCGGACGGAGCTCGCCGCGCGCCTCGGCCGGCCGCGGGCGATCCGGGTGAGCGTGGAGGGGACCGGCGTGGAGGTCGTGGGCGGCCGTCGCACGCAGTCCATCGAGGACCTGCCGGGAGGCGGCGCGGAGGTCGAGCTGTCGTGGGTGGTCGTCGGAGCGCGCGGGCGCCGCGTCACGGTGCGCGCCGAGGCGCCGGCGGTGGGCGACGCGAGCGCGGAGGTCGAGCTGCGATGAGGGAGCGGACGATG
>JAWOIN010000182.1:0-3006 GCA_046484665.1 Gemmatimonadota bacterium | reverse complement strand
GGCGGTCGAGGAGGCTCTCCTCCAGAGCTACCTGTTCCTCGGCTTTCCCGCGGCGCTGACCGCCCTCGCGCTCTGGAGGGAGGTCGCCGGCGCGGAACCGCACGACGAGGATCCCCTGGCCCGCCCTGAGCGCACGGCTCCGTGGCGCGCGCGCGGGGAGGAGGTGTGCCGCGTCGTCTACGGGCGCGCGTACGGGAAGTTGAGGGGGAACGTGGCCCGTGCCCACCCGGCGATGGACCGCTGGATGATCGAGGAAGGGTACGGAAAAGTGCTTGGACGCCCCGGCCTCTCCCTTAGAGTGCGGGAGCTCTGCATCGTCGCGCTCCTGGCGGGCGAGGGAAGGGAGCCGCAGCTCCACTCCCACCTCCGGGGGGCGCTCCACGCGGGGGCGCGGCCCTGCGAGATCGAGGAGGCGCTGGAGGCGGGCCTCGCCGGTCGCGGAGACGACAGGGCGGGACCGGCGCGCGAGCTGTGGCGGCGCGTTCGCGAGAGCGCGAGAGCGGGGAAGGAGTGACGAAGGATGTTCGTTGACCTCGCGCGGATCCGCGTGAAGGGGGGCGCGGGGGGCGCGGGCGCCGTCGCGTTCCGGCGGGAGAAGGGCGTCCCCCGCGGCGGTCCGTCCGGTGGCAACGGCGGACGGGGAGGCGACGTCGTGCTCGTCGCGGACGCGCAGCTCGACACGCTGCTCGACTACAGCTATCGCGAGAACTACGCGGCCGGTCGCGCAGGCCACGGCGAGGGCAGCGACCGGACCGGCCGCGACGGCGACGACCTCCTCCTTCCCGTCCCCCCGGGCACGGTGGTGCGGGACGCCGACACCGGCGCGCGGCTCGGCGAGCTGCTCGCCGCCGGGGACCGGCTCGTGGTGGCACGCGGCGGTCGCGGAGGCAGGGGGAACGCCTCCTACGCGACGTCCACGCACCAGGCGCCGCGCGAGTGGGAGCCCGGGCAGTGGGGCGAGGAGCGCCGGATCGAGCTCGAGCTGAAGCTGATCGCGGACGTGGGGCTCGTCGGCGAGCCGAACGCGGGCAAGTCGACCTTCCTCGCGACCGTCTCGGCCGCGCGTCCGAAGGTGGCGGACTACCCGTTCACCACGCTGCAGCCGAACCTCGGCGTCGTGTCGCTGTCGGACGGTCGCACCCTCGTCGTCGCCGACATCCCGGGCCTGATCGAGGGGGCCGCGGCCGGGAAGGGACTCGGCACCCGGTTCCTGCGGCACATCGAGCGGACGCGGACCCTGATGCTGATGGTCCCGTTCGACGCCCCGGACCCGCAGGCGACCTGCGACCTCCTGCGCGAGGAGCTGCGGAGACATGACGCGGCCCTGGCCCGCATCCCTTACTGCGTGGCGCTCTGCAAGGCCGATCTCGTTCCGCCCGAAGGACGTGAGGTCTCCCTCGTCGCTCCCGGGGCGTGGGGCGTGTTCCGGATCTCGTCCGTGACCCGGGAGGGAATCGCGGAGCTCGTCGAGGGGCTGTGGGAGAGGGTCCGCGAGGAGAAGGAGCGGTCCCGTCCAGACGAGGGGGAGCGGATCTTCCCGGAGCTCGAGGAGTGGCGGCCGTAGCGCCCGGGTGCAGGTCGGATCCGCGACCCTTCGACGACGAGGCGCTGGCGGCGCTCGGCCTGTCCTCGATTCCGGGGCTCGGGCCCCGGCGGTTCCGGCTCCTCGTCGAGCGGCACGGTTCGGCGCGTGCTGCCCTCGCGGCGCTGCGGGCCGGCGAAACGGACGTCCCCCTGCCGCGCGGCCTCCGGGTCAGGGGGCGGACGGCCAGGTCCGCGGAGCAGTCCGTCGTCGCCCGGTCCCTTCCGGAGGGCGCGCGCGTCGTGAGCTTCGGGATGCCGGTCTACCCGGCGGAGCTCGGCCGGCTCGACGATCCGCCGCCGGTCCTCTGGCTGCACGGGCCGCTCGCGCCGGGCTCCGGACGCGCCGTATGCGTGATCGGTACCCGCCGGGCCACGGAGTACGGGCGCCGGATGGCCCGCCGTCTCGCCGCCGGCCTCGCGGAGGCGGGCTGGCGGGTCGTGAGCGGTCTGGCGCGCGGCGTGGATGCCGAGGCGCACCGGGGAGCGCTGGAGGCCGGCGGCGAGACGGTCGGCGTGCCGGGCTGCGGCCTCGGGCACTTCTACCCGGCCTCCAGCCGGGCGCTGTACGGCGCGCTCTCCCGGCGCGGCCTCCTGCTCACCGAGTTTCCCCCCGGCGAGCGTCCCGCGCCGGCCTACTTCCCCCGCCGGAACCGGATCCTGGCGGGGCTGGCGCGGGCCGTGGTCGTCGTGCAGGCGGGCGCCCGGAGCGGGGCCCTGATCACGGCTCGCCAGGCCCTCGACATCGGCGTCGACGTGCTCGCGGTTCCCGGCCGCGCGGATCTCGAGGCCAGCGAGGGCGTGCACGCGCTGCTCCGCGACGGGGCCGGCGTCGTCACCCGCGTCTCCGACGTCCTCGACGCGCTGGGGGACGTCCGCCCGCATCCGCAAGCCGACGCCCCCGTGCACCTCGCGGCCGCGGGGGATGCCGGGCCGGGTCGCATCCTCCGGCGCCTCCGGGGCGGGCCGACGCACGTGGACGTGCTGGCCCGGGAGGCGGCGCTCGCGATTCCGGAGACGCTCGCGCTGCTCGGCCGGCTGGAGGCGGAGGGGGCCGTGCGGGGACTTCCCGGGGGCCGCTACGAGGCGGCGCGATGAGCGGGGCCGGGGGGGAGGCAGCCGGGCCGCACGGCGCCGGGCCGCCGGGCCGCGGCGAGGCGATCGCCCTCTACGTGCACGTGCCATTCTGCGTCCGCCGGTGTCACTACTGCGACTTCGCGGTGACGCGGGTCGCGGAGGCACCGGTGGACGAGTGGCTCGACTGCCTGGAGGCCGAGCTCGACGGGTGGCGATCGCGGTGCGACCCGGGAGACGCCGTCCGGCTCGACACGATCTTCGTAGGCGGGGGGACGCCGTCGCTGCTCGGCGCCCGGGGAGTCGAGCGGCTCGGGGCCCTGCTGGGGCGATGCTTCCGCTGGGACCCCG
>JAWOIN010000178.1:0-3490 GCA_046484665.1 Gemmatimonadota bacterium | reverse complement strand
AGGGGTCCCGACAGCTCCTCCATCGACCATACCCAGCGCGCGGGATCGAGGGAGAAGCGGACGGGATCGCCATGCCCCTGTTCGTCGTCGTGGTCGCCGCCAACGCCCTGCAGGCGTTCGTCACGACCGGGCCGCCGCCGTTCATGGGCCAGGGCGATCCCGTCCGCTTCTCCCTCGATCCCGCGCGCTGGGTATGGTCGATGGAGGAGCTGTCGGGACCCCTGTCGCTGCGCGGCTCCTGGACGATCCCGGAGCCGGACGCCGCCGACGTCGACCCCGACCCCGGCCGCGGACCGCTCGCGAGCCTGCCGACGCTCCCGGTGTCCGGCTGGGAGCGGATCGGGGTGCCGCTGACCGGCGCGTTGACCGGTCTCGCGCACGATCCGGCCGGCGACCGTTTTCTCGCCGTGGACGATCGGTTCGGCGTGTACGTGCTGGACGGCACTCTCACGCGCGCGGTTCACCGCGTCATCGTCGACCCGTCGTACAGCATCGACCTCTCTCCCTTCACCGGGGCTGCGTTCCTCGGTGACACGCTGGCCGTGCTGTCCACCAACAAGAGCTACGTGCTGTTGCGGCCGGACGCCGGGGCGGACCCGGGAAGGGAGTGGCGCCGATTCCTGGAGACGGACGGCGCGGTGGGCGAGCTTCGGCGTGGCCGCTTCGCGACGGTGCGCGCCCGGCAGATGTACGTCATGTCGCTGGCGTTCGACCCGTCGGCGGACGAGCTGATCACGGTGGCCGTGCCCGGCCCGCGGCACCGGCGCCTGGTCGTGTCCCGGTTCGCGCGCGGCGACCTGCAGCTGAGCTCCGAGTTCGAGCCGCGCCTGGCGCCGGGCCTGGCCCTCGCGGGAGAGGACCGGGCGCTGGCAGAGTACGTCGTGACCGGAGCCACGGTGGCGGACGGAATCCTGTACGCCCTCAGCGCCGCTTACTCGACGCTGCTCGTGATCGATCTCGATGAGCGGGTCGTGCGAGCCGCCTGGGCGGTGCCGGGCCTCGAGCGACCCGTGGGGCTGGCGACGCGGCGGTCGCAGCTGCTGGTCGCCCAGGCGGACGGGCGCGTCGCCGTGCTGGAGCGACCGGAGCGCGTGACGACCACGGACTGAACGCCGGAAAAGGAACGACGACGCATGACGATCAAGCGGACGATGATGCGACTCCTCTCCGTCGCGGCGCTCGTCGCGACCGGCGGCTGTTCCCGGGACGTCCCCGGGACGGCCCCGGACGATCTCGAGGGGTTCGCGCGCGACTACACGGCGGCGTGGTGCAGCCAGGATGCCGCCAGCGTCGCCGCCTTCTTCGCGGAGGACGGGTCCCTGCGGATCAACGATGGAGAGCCCTCCGTCGGCCGGGCCGCGATCACGGAGGCCGCGCAGGGGTTCATGACCGACTTCCCGGACATGGTGGTGCGGATGGACTCGCTCGGCCGCTCCGGGGACCGCGTCACCTATCACTGGACCCTGACCGGGACCAACACCGGGCCCGATGGAACGGGCAGGGCCGTCATGATCAGCGGCTTCGAGGAGTGGCGGTTCGGGCCCGACGGGCGGATCGCGGACTCGAGGGGCCACTTCGACGGAGCCGAGTACCAGCGCCAGCTCGCGCAGGGCGGACCGCTGCCGCAGTGGGAGTTCGATCCCGCAATGGTCTTCCCCGAGGACCGCTCGCTCGCCCGCCCGGAGGACGGCGTCGCCCTCCCCGACGGCAGCCTCGTCGTCGCGGACCAGGCGCACGGGCTGCGCCGCGTCCGGCCCGACGGCAGCAGCGAGCCGTTCGGAGAGATGGCGGCAGCCGGTTACATCCACCGTCCGCCGGAGCGCGCCGGTGGGGCCAACGGCGTCTCCCTCGAGCCGTCCGGAACGCACGTGCTGGTCGCCGACATCCACCACGGCGGCATCTACAGGTTGGAGCTGGCGACCGGCGCGACCGAGCGGGTCCATCAGCACCGCTACGGCGTCAACACGGCCGTGCGCGACTCGCGGGGCGCCATCTGGTTCACGCAGAGCGCCTGGAACACGCCCGAGGAGGGCGAGGCCCGCATGTGGGCCGCGGTGGACGTGCCGAGCCCGGAGGGCGCCCTGCTGCGGCTGGGGGTGGATCGCGACGGCCGGCTCGCCGAGGCGGCCGAGGTCCTGGTGGATTCGCTCTACTACGCGAACGGCCTCGCGATCGACGAGGAGAGCGGCCACCTCTACCTGGCCGAGACGATGGGCGGCCGGGTGCGCCGCTACCGCGCGGACCTGGACGCCGGGCGCCTGGACGAGCCGGAAGTCCTCGTGGACGACCTGTTTCCCGACAACCTCGAGCTGGACGAGGAGGGACGCCTCTGGATCGCGGCGCCGCTCACCAACGAGCTCGTGGTCCTCGACCTCGCGACGGGCGCGCGGCATTCCGCCTTCCGCTCGGTCACACCGGCCCAGCTGGAGGTCGTCGCGGAGATGGCCCGCAGGATCGAGCAGGGGACGCCGCTGCTGGAGCTGTTCACGCCGGACTCGTGGGCCCCGCTGCCCGGCGCCGTCACCGGGATCATCCTCGGCCGCGGTGACGGTCCGTCCTACATCACGGGCCTCGGGAACGCCCTCGTGAAGCTGGACCGCTGAGCGCTCCGGGAGGCGACGCCCTTGTCTTCGATTCCGGATCTGGTTTTCCTGTCAGCTTCGAGCCGGGAGTGAACACGAATCCCGGAGCCGGTGCGTTCTCAAGGAGAAGTCCGATGAGCAAGGAGTCGCTGCTGGCCGCTGTCCTGCTGTTCACGGCGGTCGTGGCCGGGTGCGCCGGTCCGGACACCGGCCGGACGATGGACGAGGCCGAGCAGGAGCCGGCCACGGAGGAAGCGCCGGAGTACTTCCTCCTGCGACCGGAGGTCGAGAAGGCCTACGGGTACTCCCATGCCGTGAGGATCGGTGACGACATCAAGATCTCGGGCGCCGTGAGCATGGATGACGAGGGCAACCCGACGGCCGTGGGCGACCTGGAACAGCAGATGAAGAACGCCTACTCCGACCTGGACAAAGTGCTCAAGCACTACGGGTACACGTTCGACGACGTGATCGTCGAGAACATCTTCACGACGGACATGGCCGGGTTCCTGGAGGTCGCCGCCTACCGCAGCTCGATCTACACCGGGCAGTATCCGACCGGCAGCTGGCTGGAGGTCAAGGGGCTGGCCCTCCCGGAGTTCATGATCGAGATCGAGCTGGAGGCGCACCGGTCCAGGTAGAACCGTGACAAGACCGGAAGGGCTCGATCGAGCCGGGCAAGCTCGAGGACGTCGTGATCCTGCCGCGGCACCGGCGCCTCGTCGTGTCACGGTTCGCCCGCGGCGACCTGCAGCTGAGCTCCGAGTTCGAGCCGCGCCTGGGGCCAGAGCTGGCCCTCCGGGGAGAGGACCGGGCCCTCGCCGAGTACGTCGTGACCGGAGCCACGGTGACGGACGGAGTCCTGTACGCCCTCAGCGCCGCCTATTCGACGCTGCTCGTGGTCGACC
>JAWOIN010000081.1:0-4629 GCA_046484665.1 Gemmatimonadota bacterium | reverse complement strand
CTCCTGGTGGCCGGCCTCGCGCTGCTCGTGGTCGGGAGCCGGCTGTTCGTGCACGCGGCGCTCGAGCTGTCCCGCCGCCTGGACGTCGCGGAGGCGGCCGTCGCGCTCACGGTCGTCGCCGTCGGCACGAGCCTGCCCGAGCTCGCGACCTCGGTCGTCGCGGCGGCCCGGGGGGAGGGAGACGTCGCGGTGGGCAACATCGTGGGGTCGAACATCTTCAACGTGCTGGGCATCCTGGGCATCTCGGCGCTCGTCCGACCGCTCCGCGCGCCCGGCATCGCGCCGATCGAGGGGCTCGTCATGCTCGGCTTCACGCTCGCGCTCCTGCCCATCATGTGGAGCGGGTCGAGGATCGGGCGCCGGGAGGGAGCGCTGCTCCTGCTCGCCTACGCCGCGTTCGTGGCCTGGACGTATTCCTGAGGGGGCACGTGCCGTCCGAGAAGATCCGCTTCGCCGGCTCGACCGGCGCCCGGCTTACCGCCCGCCTCGACCGTCCCGAGGGCGGGGTGGCGGCGTGGGCGCTGTTCGCCCACTGCTTCACCTGCTCGAAGGACCTGAAGGCGGTCGTGAACCTGTCGCGGGCCCTGAACGGGGCCGGTCTCGCCGTGATGCGGTTCGACTTCACGGGCCTGGGGGAAAGCGAAGGGGACTTCGCGGACACGAGCTTCGTCTCGAACGTCGAGGACCTCGTCGCAGCGGCCCGCTTCCTCGAGGCGGAGCACTCGGGACCGAGGCTCCTCGTCGGGCACTCGCTGGGGGGCGCGGCGGTCCTCCAGGCGGCGGCCGCGATCCCCTCGGCCGTCGCCGTCGCCACGATCGGGGCGCCCGCCGACCCGTCGCACGTCGAGCGGCTCCTCACGGGATCGGTCGCGGAGATCCGCGAGAAGGGCGAGGCCGAGGTCGTGCTGGCGGGGCGGCCGTTCCGGATCGGCCGGAAGTTCCTGGACGACCTGGAGGAGACCCGCCAGCGGGAGCGGATCCGGGAGCTGGGCCGCGCCCTCGTCATCTTCCACGGCCCTGCCGACGCGGTCGTGGGGATCGACAACGCGGCGCGGATCTTCGAGGCCGCGAAGCACCCGAAGAGCTTCATCTCGCTGGACCGGGCCGACCACCTGCTCACCGACCCGTCCGACGCGCTCTACGTGGGAGAGGTGCTCGCCGCCTGGGCCCGCAAGTACATCCCGGAGTGCGGCGAGGAGTGAGCAGAACCGCAAGGGCGCCGGGCAGGGACCGTCTCCCGTGCACGCCCCTGCGGCCGGACACGGCTCCGTTCTTGCACTTCACCGCCGCGGTGACGACCATGGCCGTGACGTCCCGCAGATCCAGCGCGCGTGGGACGCCGTCGGCGGTGGGCAGCCGGCGGCCGGAACCCCGGGCACCGGAACCGGCACCGCGATCGGCGGATCCGTCGTGACCGGCGTGCTGCCGCGGGAGTCCTTCGCGATTCCGGAGAGGGCTCGCCCGATCACGCGGCGTGGAGCCCGGCTCCGACTCTGAACGACAAGGAGACGACGTCGTGCATCTCTTCGGACCGAGAGTCAAGCTCTGCATCTGGCATGCCGGACGTTGCGGGAGCCAGGTCCTCGGAGACCTCCTGAACCAGGATTCGCGGATCGTCTGGGGAGGCGAGGTGCTCGAGAAGTACTCCAAGGCGGTCGAGTCTGCGGGAGAGTCGCGCAAGGGCGATCCCGTTCCGGGCGCGTTGCGTCTCCTCAGGAAGGCGAGGCGTCGCGGGGGGCGCAACATCTTCGGGCTGGAGATGAAGTACTGGCACCTCCTGCGGCTCGGTCTGACCTCCGAGTGGATGCTGGACTTCCTGAATCGAGAAGGATACCGCTACATCATCCAGGAGAGGCTGAACCTCCTCCGGCTCATCGTGTCAGGAGAGGTCGCGAGACAGACCGGGACCCGCCACCTCAAGGTCGGCGACTCGAGACGTGCGCCGGCGATTCGGATCGAGCCCGATGACATGCGCGAAAGGGTGCGCGAGATCGAAGAGTTCTACGAGGGGATCAAGAGACTGCTTCCCGACGCGCCCCGCATCGCGTTCGAGGAGGACATTCTCCCGGACCCGCGCATCGGGTATCGCAAGGTGATGGACATGCTCGCGCTGGAGCCCGAGGAGGTCACGGTCGCGTATCGGCGGACGAATCCGGGGAAGCTCGCCGATATCCTGACGAACGCTGAGGAGATCGCCGCCAGTCTGCGCGACACGGAATACGCCTGGATGCTCGACGAGTGACGGAGGCGCCCGGGCGATCTCAGCGGGTGATCAGGAAGTCCGCGGCGGAAGGGTCGGGCCGCTCGCCCTCGGGGATGACCTTCACCGTGAGGTGCGTCGTCCCCGCGGGGAGCTGGTCGGGGATGCCGGAGCGGAAGTCGCTGTGGAAGCAGCCGCAGACGAGGACGCACCGGAGTCCGGCCACCGATGCTGCCATCACCGCGTCCTTGAGCAGTTGCGCCCTGTAAAGGTTCATCGGGTCGAGGCGCATGGCGTGCATGCCTTCGCCGGGGGAGCCCACGGTGGCGAGGAACCTCTCACGGTAGGCGGCGTTCGACGCGTCGACGGCGAGGCTCGCGGAGAGGTCGTGTGCCTCGAGGGCCTCCCACCCGCCCCTCGCCACGGCGGCCGCCAGCGGGCGGGGCACGTTCGCCGCCGTCACCCGCAGGCCGCGCTCCGCCGCGAGCTCGACCAGCGGCGCGTAGGCCTCCTCGTAGTTCGGCCACGGCCGGGCGCCCATCAGGAAGAACTCCCGCGAGATCTCTCCCGCCAGGTAGCCGTCCAGGAGGTCCTGCACGTCCGTCTCGAACATCTCGAGCGCGAGGGACCTGTCCGGGGACGCGAGCGAGCGCCAGATGAAGAGCTCCCACTCGTGCGCGAGCGGGTCGTCGTGCTTCTCGCCCACGAACACGACGTCCGCTCCTGCGAGGGCGACGAGCATCGCCTCCGTGGTCGTGACGCGGCCGCCCGAGATAATGGTTCCCGGCGGCCGGCTCACGGGGCCATGGGACTCGCGGAATAGCCCGTCTCCGCGACAGCCGCGCTCAGCGCCTCCGGGTCGAGCCCCTCTCCCTCCACCACGGCGCGGCCCGGCTCGAGCGTGACCTCCGCGGCGCGCACGCCCTCCACTCCCTCGAGCGCCTTCTTCACCCGGGCCACGCAGTGCCCGCAGCTCATCCCGTCCACCTTCAGCTCGATCTTCGCGGTCATCCGCGGATCTCCTCTTCGAGGGTACGCTCGACCCGGGTCACGGCCGGGAGCCGGGCCGAGGAGCGTAGGGCGCCGCGAGCAGGAACGCGAGCTTCCGGCGCAGCTCGTCCCGCACGTCCCTGAACGAGGCGAGCACCTCCTCGTCCGCTCCGGTCGCGCCCGCCGGGTCGGGGTGGGGCCAGTGCGCCCGCGAGGCGCGGTGCAGCCAGACCGGGCAGACCTCCTCGGCGCAGAGCGTGATCACGGCGTCCACGGGCGGCGTCTCGCCGCGCGCCGCCGCGGCCGCCACGTCGTCCGTCCCCTTCGAGCGCTGGGACGAGGCGTCGATCCCGATCTCGGCCAGCGCCCGCGCGGCGTACGGGTTCACCCGCGACGGCTCCGATCCGGCCGACGAGATCCGGACGCCGGCCGGCGCCAGCGAGCGCGCGATCCCCTCCGCCATCTGGCTGCGCGCCGAGTTCGCGACGCAGAGGAACAGGAAGTGCCGCGGCGCGAGCGCCCGCAGCAGCCGCGCCTCGACCAGCCAGCGGGGCGGCACGCCGGAGCCATCCTCGTAGCGGCGGCAGGCGAGGGCGGAGGGACCCGCGTCCGCGCCCTCGAGGTCCTCGCCGTCGATCCGGACGGTCGGCGAGCCGGGAAAGCCGAGCCGGGCCGCCGCCTCCTCGTCCGCCACGACCGTCCGCTCGAGCTCGGCGCCCGGGACGATCCGGCGGGCGACCTCGCGCACGAGCGTCTCCGCGGCCTCCGCGTGCGGGCAGTCCGCCGTCACCAGGAGCTCGATCCGCGGGGCGCTCACCGGCTCCCCTCGGCGCCGCTCGGGGCGGGCTCGGGGGTCGCCTCGCGGCGGGACCCGCGGATGGAGACCAGCTCGGGGCCGATCTCGGGGAGCCGCATCTCGGCCAGCCACCCGCGCAGCAGCCCGAGCAGGGCCACGGCGAACGGATCGGGCGAGGCCGGCGGACCGTAGAAGACCCACTGGCCGTCCCGCCGGTCCTCCACGAGGCCCGCCTCCCGGAGGGTGCGGAGGTGGCGCGAGGCCGCCGACTGCGAGAGACCCAGGAACCGCTCCACCTCGCATCCGCACAGGGCGCCGTGGCGGAACATGAGGGCGAGGATCTCGAGCCGCGGCTTCTCGGTGAGCGCCTTGAAGGTCCGGGTCAGGTCTCGCACGACAGGCCCTTTCGCCATGAGTGACAGTCTCATACCCGGTTAAGCGAGTTTAACGGTACCGGGTCGAAGCCGGCGCCGCAACCCGGCGGTGGCGGCCGTCGGCGCCCGGGCGGACCGTTTCGTTCACGCCGCGGACGGTGTACCGTGAGATGCGGGGACCGGATCGGTCCGGGCTCCCGAACGGGCCCGCGGGAGGGGCCCCGGGAAGTCGTAGGAGAGGAGGGCGAGAGGACCCATGAGCAGGAATC
>JAWOIN010000048.1:0-40058 GCA_046484665.1 Gemmatimonadota bacterium | reverse complement strand
GTCCACCACCACCAGGTCCAGCATCTCCATCATGGTGTGGAGCCGCACCGTGCCCTGCTTCACCTGCCGCGCCATGGACTGGTACGCGCCGAGCAGCAGCTGCTGGCCCGTCTGGCCCCGGGCGTAGAACGTCCGGGACACCTGCGCGCCACCGAAGGAACGGTTGTCCAGCCGGCCGCCGTACTCGCGCGCGAACGGGACGCCCTGCGCCACGCACTGGTCGATGATCTCGACGCTGATCTCCGCGAGCCGGTAGACGTTCGCCTCGCGGGAGCGGAAGTCCCCGCCCTTCACGGTGTCGTAGAACAGGCGGTAGATGCTGTCCCCGTCGCCCTGGTAGTTCTTCGCGGCGTTGATCCCGCCCTGCGCGGAGATGCTGTGGGCCCGCCGGGCGCTGTCGTGGTAGGTGAAGCACAGCACGTTGTAACCGAGCTCGCCGAGCGTCGCGGCGGCCGCGCCGCCGGCCAGGCCCGTGCCCACGACGATGATCGTGTATTTCCGCTTGTTCGCCGGATTCACCAGCTTCATCTCGAAGCGGTGCTTCTCCCAGAGCGTCTCTATGGGTCCGGACGGGATGTTCGAGCGCAGCTCCATATCCCTGTCTCCTTCCCTTACGACACGAACCCGGCGAGCACGGCCACCGGGAACAGGATGTTCCCACCCGCGACCACGATCGCGATCGCGAGAGCGAGGGGACGCCGGATCCGCTTCGCCCACGGCCCGTCGAGGCCGAGCGTCTGGAAGGCACTCCACGTTCCGTGGTAGAGGTGGAGCCCCAGCGCGATCATGCACAGGACGTAGAAGGCCGCCACCGGCACCGACTGGAAGCCCGCCACGAAGTTGTGGTAGGCGTCACCCGGCACGAAGTCCGGGTGCAAGGTCCCGGTGGTCAGGTGCAGCAGATGATACGCCACGAACAGGAAGAGGACGACGCCGCCCCACCGCATCGTGCCGGACGCCGCGTCCATGTTCTGCGAATCCTTCTTCCTGTACTTCACCCCCCGGGCGGCCCAGCTCTGGCGCGTCAGCGACCAGGCCGACCAGACGTGGATGACGAGGGCCAGGACGAGTCCGGCGCGGAAGGCCCAGAGGAACCAGCCGTAGCCGAGGAACGGTTGCCCGAATTCGCGCAGTCCTTCGGCGTAGTGGTTGAAGGCCTCGGGCCCGAGGAACACCTTGAGGTTCCCGAACCAGTGGACCAGGACGAACAGCACGAAGATGGCGCCCGAGACGGCCATCGTGATCTTCTTGCCGACCGAGGTGCCATAGAGGGCGGAGACCCGGCTCATGTCGTCTCCCCGGAACAGGTTGGGCGAATGGGTACGGGCAAGCTATCGAAGCCCCCGGTGGGCAACAAGAGATCCCGGAGGGCTTCCGCGCCCCGTCAGGTCCTCTTCGGTCCACCGCTCCGGGGGAGGCACCCGTTCGTGCTTCCGGCGACCGCCACGGACCGCTGCGGAACGCGCGCCGCCGCGCGTCGTCCCGTTCTCGCGACGCGGGGCGGGAACGCGTCCCGTCACGTCTCCCAGTAGCGCGCCTTGTTCGGAAGGATGCCGCGCAGCCCGCCCGTCGGGTCCGGGACGTCGCCGAGGTGACGGGGTATGACGTGTACGTGCGCGTGTGGTATCGTCTGGCCTGCGGCGAGACCGTCGTTCACGCCGATCGTGAACCCGTCGGGACGGTGCTGCTCGGCGAGCCGGGCGCGGACTTCGGCCACGAGCGCCCAGAGGTCGAACTGCTCGTCCTGGTCGAGGTCCCAGACGCTGGACACGTGCCGGAGCGGGAGGACGAGGGTGTGCCCCGCCGTCGCGGGGTAGTTGTCCGGGACGGCGACGATGCCCTCGTCTTCCAGCCACACCCGCTCGGGAGGAAGTGTGCAGAACGGGCAGTCGGGATCCATGGAATCTCCTGGCGAGGGGTTCGACACGGAACATACCCCTCGTCCGCGGGAGAGGCACCCGGCCGGGTCCGGCCCGGCCGCCCGGTGGGGCCCGCTCGCCCTCGCGCTCCGCGCCAGGCACGCGGGAGAGGAGGACGCCGTGCTCCGGGTGCGGAGCGACCTCGCCGAGGAGGAGGAGTGGCCGGCGTCCCTGTTCTTCCGCGAGGAGGCGGAGATGCCCGCGATCGAGCGGGCCGCGCTCGACCTGTGCGGACCCCGCGTGGTCGACGTGGGAGCGGGAGCGGGACCCCACGCGCTGGCCCTGCAGCGTCGCGGCCACGACGTGCTGGCGCTCGACTCGATTCCCGAGCTGTCGGACCTGATGCGCGAGCGGGGCGTGCGGCGGGTCGCGGTCGGCGGTCCGGAGGCGGCGCCGAGGGGCCGTGCCGACACGGTGCTGATCCTGATGAACGGGCTCGGCCTCGCGGGCACGCTGGCGGGCCTGGCGCCGCTCCTCCGGTCGGCGGCGGGCGCGCTGGCCCCCGGGGGACGGATCGTGGCGGACTCGACGGACCTGCGGGGACCCTGCGGCGACGTGGCCCGGGACGACGGCCGGTATGTCGGCGAAGTGCAATTCCAGCTCGAATTCGGCGGCGCCCGGGGCGAGCCGTTCGGGTTCCTCTACGTAGACCCGGAGACGCTGAGCCTGCACGCCCGGTCGGCGGGCCTGGACGTCGTCGAGACCCGCGATTTCGGCGATGGAACGTATCTCGCAGTGCTCGCGCTCGCGGACACCCGAACGGGAGAGGATGAGGATCGGGAATGAGCGAAGACAGGGAACAGACGCCGGTCGTCGTGCCAGGGAACGGGGAGGCGGCGAAGGCTAAGGCGGAGGCGCTCCGGATCCGGACCCCGGCGCTCTCCTCGGAGGACGCCCGGGCGACCTACAAGGTGCTCGAGACCTCCCTCCGCGACCTGTGGGCGGTGGTGGACAACCTCGCGGCCGTGATGCCCCCGCGACCGACCTATTATCGGGTCACGATCTTCGGATCCTCCCGGATGCTCCCGGGCGACGAGCTGTACGCGGAGACGAGGCGGCTGGCCAGCGAGCTCGCCGCGATGGGCTGCGACATCGTGACGGGCGGCGGACCGGGGGTCATGCAGGCGGCGAACGAGGGAGAGCGGGAGGGGGACGTCCTCGACCGGACCTACTCCTTCGGGCTCAACGTCACGCTGCCGCACGAGCAGGAGTCGAACCCGTACGTGGAGAAGCTCTACCACCACGGGACGTTCTTCTCGCGGCTCCACCACTTCGTGCAGCTGTCGAGCGCCTTCGTCGTGATGCCGGGCGGAATCGGAACGACGCTGGAGGCGATGCTGGTGTGGCAGCTCTGCCAGGTCGGCCACCTCTCCAACCGCCCGCTCGTGTTCGTGGGCGAGCAGTGGCACGAGTTCGTCGACTGGGGCCGGACCTACTGGCTGAACGGCGGGCGCAGCCTCGCCGACCCGCACGACATCGAGATCCCGATCTGCGTGACCACGGTGGACGAGGCCGTCGACGTGATCCGCGCGAACCTCGAGGAGTGGGCCGCCGACGCCGTCTGACGATCCCGTCCGGGGCCGCGGCGGCCCGGGCCCGCCGCGGCCCGGCTCAGAGCTCGAACGCCTGCCCGGGGGACGGGATCCGCACGTCCGCCGTCCCGTCCTTCCGGATCGCCGCCGCCAGCGCCTCCGAGGCCGCCGGCTCGCCGTGGACGAGGAAGTACCGCTGCACGCGTCCCGTGTCGCGCGCCCTCGCGGCCCAGGCGATCAGCTCGGCGCGGTCCGCGTGGGCGCTGTAGCTGTCGGCGCGCTCGATCCGGGCCTTCACCTCGACCTCGGACCCGAGGATCGGCACCGGGCTCTGCCCGGAGAGGATCTTCCGGCCGAGCGTGTGCTCCGCCTGGAACCCGACGAACAGCACCGTCGTCGTCGGCTTCCAGACGTGGTTCGCCAGGTGGTGGAGGATGCGTCCGCCCTCGCACATCCCCGACGCCGCGACGATGATCGCGGGGCCGCGCCGCGCATTCAGACTCTTCGACTCCTCCGCCTCGCGCACGTAGCGGAGGCGCCGGAAGCCCAGCGCATCTTTATCGGAATCGGTCGCCTGCGTCTCCCGCATCTCCTCGTCCCAGCACTCGGGGTGACGCGCGAACACCTCCGTCACGTTGATCGCGAGCGGGCTGTCGACGAACACGTCCATCTCCGGCAGCTCACCCGCCTCCCAGAGCTGGTTCAGGCTGTACACGACCTCCTGCGTGCGGCCGAGCGCGAACGACGGAATCAGGAGCTTGCCTCCCCGCGCGAACGTCGACGCGGCGAACTCGGCCAGGGAGGCCTTCGCGGCGCTCGCGGGCTCGTGTATCCGGTCCCCGTACGTGCTCTCCATCACCACGTAGTCCGCGCCTCCCGGGACCTGCGGATCACGGAGGATCGGGAGCCCCTTGCGGCCGATGTCGCCGCTGAACGCGACGCGGACCGTGCGGCTTCCCTCCTCCGCCTCCACGAGCACCGAGGCGGACCCCAGGATGTGGCCCGCGTCGAGGAACCTCGCCCGGACGCCGGGGATCGGAGCGAACCACGCCCCGTAGTCCGCGGCGCGAAACCGCTTCAGCGTCCTGCGGACGTCCCCGATCAGGTAGAGCGGCTCGAACGGCCGCTTTCCCTGCCGCTTCCGCCGGCGGTTCACGTACCGGACGTCGTTCTTCTGGATGTGGGCCGAGTCGACGAGCATCGCGTCGCAGAGGTCCGCCGTCGCGGAGGTGGACCAGATCCGGCCCCGAAAGCCCCCCCGCACCAGCGTGGGCAGGTTTCCCGCGTGGTCGAGATGCGCGTGGGTGAGGATCACGGCGTCGATCGACGCGGGGTCGAACGGGAGGTTCCGGTTTCGCTCGAACGCCTGCTTCCGATGCCCCTGGATCATCCCGCAGTCGATCAGGAGGCTCCGCCCGCCGACCCGCAGAAGGTGCATCGAGCCCGTGACCTCGCCGGCCGCCCCCCAGAATTCGAGCTGCATGTCGCGCTCCGATCGGTGCCCGGGAACGGGCCGATCGCCCGCCTCCGCAGAGGGAATGCTCGGGCATCTGCCCCGTCGCGCGCAACGGGTCTCCGGGGTCTCGATGGAGGCCCGGGGAGCCCGGGGCCTAAGCGTTTGCCGGCCGTGGCGGGCAGGGCTACTCTCCTCGCCTCGACGGGAGATCCCGAGCGACGGACCCGCCCCGGCCCGCGGGCCCGCACCGACCGACGCGGAGACCAGTATGAGCGTCCACGAGTTCATCCGCCGTCACTACCGCCATTTCAACGCGGCGAGCCTCAGGGACGCCGCCGAGGGCTACCGCGCCCACGTCGAGGGGGGCGGGAAGATGATGGTCACGCTCGCCGGCGCGATGAGCACGGCCGAGCTGGGGCTCTCGCTCGCGGAGATGATCCGGCGGGACCTGGTCCACGCGATCGCCTGCACCGGCGCGAACCTCGAGGAGGACCTGTTCAACCTGGTCGCGCACGACCATTACGTACGGATCCCGGAGTGGCGGAACCTGACGCCGCAGCAGGAGAAGGACCTGGAGAGCCGGGGCCTCAACCGCGTCACCGACACGTGCATCCCCGAGGAGAAGGCGTTCCGCGCGCTCGAGCGCCACATCCTCGCTGTCTGGAAGAAGGCGGACGCGACGGGCGAGCGGCGGCTCCCGCACGAGTTCTTTTACGACCTCGTCCGGAGCGGCGTCCTCGATGATACCTACCAGGCGGACCCCGACGACTCCTGGCTGGTGGCCGCCGCGCGGCGGGATCTCCCGCTGTTCGTGCCGGGGTGGGAGGACTCCACGATGGGGAACATCTTCGCGGCGAACGTGATCCGCGGAGAAATCTCGCGCTCGGACGTCGTGCGGAGCGGGATCGACTACATGGTCGCCCTCGCGGACTGGTACCAGGAGACCACGATGGGCGGCACGGCGCGCGCGATGCTGGAGGCGGGCGTGAAGCCCGCGCGCACCGGCGAGCACGGCGCGGCGATCGCGGGCGAGGAGGCGCGGACCACGGTGGGCTTCTTCCAGATCGGCGGCGGCATCGCGGGCGACTTCCCGATCTGCGTCGTGCCGATGATCCACCAGGACCTGGAGCTTCCCTGCCCGTACTGGGGTTACTTCTGCCAGATCAGCGACTCGACGACGAGCTACGGCTCCTACTCGGGCGCAATTCCCACGGAGAAGATCACCTGGGGCAAGCTCGACCTCGCGACGCCGAAGTTCGTGATCGAGTCGGACGCCACGATCGTGGCGCCGCTCATCTTCGCGTACCTGCTGGGCTGGTAGGGAACCGCCGACGCGGGCGATCGTCGCCCCGTCGATGGAAATCGTCGCGCCGGAGATCCCCGGTCTCAGCGGACCGGCACCACCTGCACTCCGACCACGAGCGTCCAGTCCGTCTCGAGCTGCGGGCCGTCCAGGTCGCGCACGAGCGGAAGCAGCGCCTCCGCGGCGACCCTGAAGGATCGCCATTTCGGCACGTAGAAGTTCACGCCGAGGCCCGCCTCGACGACCGTGCCGGCGCGGAGGTCCGGGTCCGCGGTCGGGGCGACCGCCGGGTTCACGCTCGGCGCGGGGTCGGACCCGTCGATGTCCTCCACTCGGGTCGCGAGCAGCCGCACGGATCCCGAGACACCTCGGCCCACAGTCCGGGCCCACCAGCCGGTCGCTGAGTAGCGGTTCCCGAGCGTCCAGCCCTAGTCGTTCTCGCCGAGCCGGATCGTCGCCCCGCCCTGCGCGCCCCACGACCAGTCGCCCGCCTGACCGAGCCACGTGAGGCCCGGCTCGAGGTCGAACGTGCCGGAGCCGCTCTGCATCGGATACGGCAGCTGGACCTCCTGGCCCATGCTCGTCGGAAGGACGTCCCGCTGCTCGATCGAGCCGGTCGGCACGCTCACATTGGCGTTGATGTGGAGCGTCTGGCTGCCCCACTCGGCAAGTCCGATCAGACCCCCGAGCTTCACGTCGCCGATGCCGCCCGACTCCGTCGTGAACGCGTCGCCCGCGCGGGTCACGTGGTCCATCGACCGGTCGAGCACGGGGAGCATTCCCAGCAGGGTCACCCGGTCCGAGGGCGCCCACATCGCGCCGAGCATGTGCATGCCCATCGACATGTCCGTCGGCGTGACCATGTAGCCGTACCCGTCCGGCGCGACGATCTCCGCGTCCGTCACGGGCTCGTCACCGACCCGGCTCCCGGCCATGTCCATGAACATGAACCGATAAGAGAACATCACCTCGCCCGCGTGGTGGCGGTGGTCGCCCATCACCCCGATCGGCGCGTGGCTGTCGGGGCGCGAGGGGCTCCACTGCGCCGCGGCGCCGGGCGCCGCGATGCATCCCGCGACAAGTCCCAGCGCCGCCGCCGCGACGGTTCGGACCGTTCCCGCGTTTCTCATCGCCTCCCTCTCTCCTGCCTTTCCAGGCCTCCTCCACCGCTCCCGCCGATGGATGCGCGGCCCCGGTCCCGGCCCCGGGACATCGCGGCCGGATCGACCTAGCGCCCGGCGGCGAGGACCTCCGCCAGGACCCGGTGCACGAGCTTCGCCGCCAGGAAGTCGCTCGCGTGCTGGCCGGGGGTCGGGAGCAGTTCCACCACGTCGAAGCCGACGATCCGCCGGTGCCGCGCCACCCGGCGCACCAGCTCGTTCACCTGGTACCAGCCGAGGCCGCCGGGCTCGGGCGTGCCGGTCGCGGGAAGGAAGGAGGGGTCGAAGGCGTCGAGGTCGATCGTGACGTAGACGGTCTCGGGCAGCAGCTCGACGACCTCGTCCATCCAGCCGTCGTCGCCGCGCCGCGCGATCGCGTGCGCCCAGAACACGCGGTCCGGGTCGAGGCGCTCCATCTCCGAGGCGTCGACCGCGCGGATCCCGACCTGGACGATCGGGCCCCGCTCGCGTGCCCGCGCCATCACGCAGGCGTGGTTATGGGTGGAGCCCTCGTACGAGTCGCGGGTGTCGGCGTGCGCGTCGACCTGGAGGATCCCGGTGCCGCGGAACGCGTCGGTCGCGGCCTCGGCCGCTCCGATCGTCACGGAGTGCTCGCCGCCCAGCACCACGGGGAGCGCTCCGCGAGCGAGGACCCGTCCCACCTCGGCGCGAACGAGCTCCGCAAGCTCCTCGGGACCCCCCTCGTGGAGCAGCGGCGGGAGGGTCGCGATCCCCCGCCTCCACGGCTCCGACGCCGTCTCGATGTCGTAGAGCTCGACGATGGCCGAAGCCTCGAGCAGGGCCGAGGGCCCCCGGTCGGCGCCCTTCTTCCAGCTGCTCGTGAGGTCGTAGGGAACGGGCAGGATCGCCGCCGCGGCCCGCTCCGGGTCGGCGGGCTCGGCCTCCGCGCCGAGGAACGGCGGATACGGGAGCTCCCCGGGCGACGGATGCCGCTCGCCCGGGCCGGGGCCGGGTTCGGTCACTCGTCGGCCTCCAGGTACGTGTAGCCGTTCAGCGCGTTCTCGTAGAACCGCAGCAGGACCCGGGTCTCGGGCAGGGTCATCCGCCCCTCGCGAACGGCCGTCTCGCAGTCCTTCACGAGGCGCGGATACAGGCGGTCCACCTCGTACTGCATGTAGCCCAGGACCTCGCGCGCGGTGTCCCCCTTCACGAACTCCTCGATCGCCCACCCGCCCTGCTCGTGCAGCCCGATGTGCACGACGTGCGTGTCGCCGAACAGGTTGTGGAGGTCGCCGAGCGTCTCCTGGTAGGCGCCGACCAGGAACACGGCGAGGTAATAGTCCTCCCCCGGCCGGAGCTCGTGCAGGTCGAGAGACTTCCGCACGTCCCGCACGTCGGTGAAGCGGTCGATCTTCCCGTCCGAGTCGCAGGTCATGTCGGCGAGCACGGCGCGGTGCGTGGGGCGCTCGTCGAGCCGGTGGATGGGCATGATCGGGAACAGCTGCCCGATCGCCCAGCTGTCGGGCAGCGACTGGAAGAGGGAGAAGTTGCAGAAGTAGGTCTCGCTCAGGATCTCCTCGAGCGGCTCGAGCTCCTCGGGCATCACGTCGAGCCTCACCGCCACGTCGTGCACCCGCGCACAGGTGGCCCAGAACAGCCGCTCGGCCAGGCCCCGCAGCTCGAGGCTCAGGTATCCCAGGCTGAACAGGTTCAACGCCTGTTCCCTCGCCTGGACGGCGTCGTGATAGGCCTCGACCAGGGTTCGCTCGTGCACGGACTGGTAGGCGACGATCAGGTCTCGGATCGGCTGCTCGAGCTCCTCGTCGTCGTCCGCCACGTCGACGGTTCCGGCGTAGGTCGTCCTCGGTCCGGCGGCTCCGAGCACGTTGATCACGAGCACGCTCTGGTAGGCCGCCATCGCCCGGCCCGACTCGCTGATGATCGTCGGGTGCGGGACCTCGCGCTCCGCGCAGACGCTCCCGATCCGGTACACGACCTCGTTCGCGTACTCCTGGATCGTGTAGTTCATCGACGAGGAGAAATTCGTGCGGCTCCCGTCGTAGTCGACCCCGAGCCCGCCGCCGACGTCCACGTACTCGATTCCCACGCCCATGTGGACGAGCTCGGCGTAGATGTGGCCGAGCTCGCCCACCGCCTCCTTGAGCCGCCGGATGTCCTGGATCTGGCTTCCGGGATGGCAGTGGATGAGCTTCAGCGCATCCAGCATCCCGTGCGCCGCGAGCAGCTCGATCATCTCGAGCACCTCGCTCACGAACAGGCCGAACTTGGACTTCTCTCCCGCCGAGTCCCGCCACCGGCCCGCGCCCTGGCTGGCGAGCTTCACGCGGACGCCGATCTTCGGGCGAACGGACCAGCGCTCGGCGTACTTCAGGATCAGCCGGAGCTCGCTGAAGTTCTCGACCACCGGGATGATGTTGCGGCCGAGCTTGGCCGACAGGATGACCGCCTCGATGTAGCTGTCGTCCTTGAACCCGTTGCAGACGATGAGCCGACCGGGGGCATCCTCCGTCATCGCCATCACGGCCAGGAGCTCCGGCTTCGAGCCCACCTCGAGGCCGAAGTCGTAGACGCTCCCGAACCGGAAGACCTCCTCCACCACCGGGCGCTGCTGGTTCACCTTGATCGGGTAGACGGCCACGTAGCGGCCCTCGTAATCGTTCTCGGCGATCGCGGCCTGGAACGCGTCGCGGAGGGTCCGGAGGCGATGGGCCAGGATGTCCGAGAAGCGGACCAGGAGCGGGGGCGTGAGGTCCCGCTCGCGGAGTCCCTGCACGACCTCGTACAGGTCGATCTCCTCCCCCGAGTCCGCGCGCGGACGCACGACGACGTTGCCCGCCGGCGAGACGTCGAAGTAGCCCTGGCTCCAGGCGCCGACCTGATAGAGGTCCGCGCTGTCCTCGGGCGTCCAGCGGTCGGTCGGAATCCTCGCGGATGGCGTTCCCGTGTTCATGGCTGCGAAGATAAAGCGGCCGTCGCCCCGTCGACAGCCGCGGCGGACAGCATCGCGGTGTCCACTTGTTGTCCAGAGTTTGTCGATGTAGACTGCGCGAGGAGACGGTTCCCCCAGCGAGTCAGGAGCGATGAGCGAACAGCCGGCGAGTTCCGAGAAGCAGCACCCGATCCAGGTGGTGGCGCGACGCACCGGCCTGACGGCCGACGTCCTCCGCGTCTGGGAGAAGCGGTACGGGGTGGTCGAGCCGGGACGCTCCGAGGGCGGACGGCGCCTCTACTCGGACGCGGACGTCGAGCGGCTCCGACTCCTCAGCCGGGCCTCGGAGGCAGGGCGCCGGATCGGACGCGTCGCGGAGCTCACGACCGAAGAGCTCCGACGGATGGTCCGCGAGGACGAGCGGCAGGAAGTGCGCGTCCGCGGAGCCGCGCCGGCCGTCACGGGAGCTCCCGACCAGCACCTCGCCGCCGCCTGGCAGGCGGTGGAGGAATTCGCCCCGAAGGCTCTGGAGACAGCCCTGATGCGGGCGACGATCGCGCTCAGCGCGCCCGTGCTGATCGACGACGTCGCCGCTCCGCTCCTCAAGCGGATCGGGGAGAGCTGGGCACACGGGGAGCTGCGGCCGGGCAACGAGCACCTCGCCTCGGCCGTGATGCGGCAGGTCCTTTCCTCCCTCGTGGCCTCCTGCACCCCCGAGGCGGAGTCGCCCCGCGTGGTGGTCGCGACCCCTTCCGGGCAGCTCCACGAGTTCGGCTCGCTGTTCGCGGCGGCGGTAGCGGCGGCGGAGGGCTGGCGGGTGATCTACCTCGGATCCGACCTCCCCGGCGAGGACATCGCGCAGGTGGCCGACGAGACGATGGCCGACGCGATCGCGCTCAGCCTCGTGTATCCGGCGGCGAGCCCCGTGACGACGGCCGCGATCGAGGGGCTCGGCCGGTCGCTCGTCGAGCGAGTCGCGATCGTCGCGGGAGGCGCTTCGGCGCCTTCCTACGCCGACGCGCTGGAGGCGGCGGGCGCGGAGATCGTGACCGACCTGCGCGGCCTCGGCGACTGGCTGGGGCGGATCGCCGATCGGGACTGACCCGGGCGCGAGCGGACACGGACTCCGAGCCCCGGCGAGCGGGGGCGGAAGCCGCTCACGGACGGTAGCGCGCGACGTAGCCGTCCACCGAGTACTTCCGGCGCGTGCTGTCCGAGCTCATGTACCGGACCTTCCCGAACACGGGACGCTCGGGACCCCAGGCCCGGTCGTACCTCCCCAGGCACCAGAAAATGCCCGACCAGGAGTTCGGGTCGCGCCCGTCGAGCGCGTACCGGTTGTTCAGCTCGATCATGATCTCGAGCGCGGCGCGCGGGCTCTCCGTCCAGTGGAGGATCTTCTTCCCCCACAGCATCCGGAGGTAGTTGTGGATCCGACCCTCCCTCCGGAGCTGGACCTGGGCCGCGTTCCACAGCTCGTCGTGCGTCTCCGCGGCGTCGAACGCCGCGAGATCGTAGACGTGCTCCCGGTCGTCCCCCTCGTGCTTCTCCAGCGTCGCGCGCGCCCAGTCCGGGAGCGACTCGTACCGGTCGTAGTCGTCGGTGTGGGCGCACCGGTTGAACCCGAGCTCCCGCCATGTCACGAGCTGGTCGAGGAAGTCCTCCGCCGCGGACGGAAGGCCCCACCAGCCGTGGCGCTTTCCCTCGGCGTCGTCGGACAGCGACGCCGGGGTCCAGCTTTCCCGCGCCGCGATCTCCGAGAAGATCTCGTGGGCCGAGACGTGGCCGAAGTGCAGCCACGGGCTGAGTCCGCTCGCGGCGTCGGCTTCCGGCTCGTTGCGGCGCCGTCCGTAGTCGTCGAGACCGTCGGACAGGAATCGCCGGAGCCGCGCGCGGCCCGCGGCCGTCCCCCCGCGCCGCTCGACCGGTCCGACCGCGTGGTCGATCGGGAGCGCCGCGAGGTCGGGGCCGCCGGACCGCAGGCTCGCGGAGGCGTCCGGCCAGCGTTCCACCACCCCCGTCGGGAGCGCCGGCGTCGCGGAAGACCGCAGCGCCTCCAGGGGCGCCCTCGCGGGGAGGCGCTCGAGGTGGAGGCCGAGCGTCCTCTGGAGGTGCCGACGGAACGCGTGGGCCACCGGGAACACCCGTCGCGTGTCGCGCATCGGATAAAGGCCGTTCGCGTCCACCGACTCCACCCGCACCCCGAGCCGGGCGGCAGCCACCTCCTGCATGCGCGGGAGGAAGAAGCAGGGCCAGTCGTCCGTGACCACCACCGCGGCCCGCTCGGCGAGCCGCCCGAGCAGGCCGGAGCCGGCTCCCTCCCCGGGCTCCACATAGGGGTGGTACCGCACGCCCGCACGCCCGCGGAGCGCTTCCTCGTGCTCGCGCATCCCGTCGAGGACGAAGGCGTGGACGCGGTCGCTGGCCCACCGGTAGCCCGTGCGGAGCGCCTCGAGGATCACGAGCGGCAGGTCGTGGTCGTTCGCGGCCTCCACCGCGCGCTGCAGGCCGAAGTTCCAGCCGAGCCGCCGCGACGCCGTCATCCAGTAGAGGACGTACGCGGCGCCGGCGCGCTCCGGCGCTCCGTTCAGGGCCCGGACCCGGATCGAGGGGACGTCGCTCATCGGCTCCTTCCGTCAGGGCGCTCGTGCTGGTAAGACCTAGACTGCGAATACGTCCAACATATGTCAAGTTGTAAATATAGACATCACCTTGACAAACAGTCGCCGCGGGCGCAGGTTGTTGGACAACAGTTCAACATCAGGGCCGGGACCTCGGGAAGTGACGACCGAGCCGGGCCCGCCCGACGGCAACGGAAACACAGGAGGCGATCATGCCGAAGCGCGCACTTCCGACGGTACTCTCTCTCGCGGCCGCAGCCGCCTTCACGGTCCCGGCGCAGGCCCAGATGGCCGCGCACGGCGGCCAGGCGATGACGGACGCTCCCGGCGACATCGTCGACGTCGCCGTCGCGAACGGTTCGTTCACCTCGCTCGTCGCGGCGGTGAAGGCCGCCGGCCTCGTCGAGACGCTGAAGGGAGCAGGCCCGTTCACGGTGTTCGCCCCGACCGACGAGGCGTTCGCCGCCCTGCCGGAGGGGACCGTCGAGTCCCTGCTGAAGCCCGAGAACCGGGACATGCTGACCGCGATCCTCACCTACCACGTCGTTTCCGGCAAGGTGCTGGCGAGCGACGTCGTGAAGCTCTCCTCGGCGACCACGGTCGAGGGCTCGAGCGTCGACATCGAGGTGAAGGAAGGCAGCGTCTTCGTGGACGGCGCGAAGGTGATCCAGGCCGACGTTCCCGCCAGCAACGGCGTGATCCACGTGATCGACAAGGTGATCCTGCCGGCTGACTGAGGCGGAGGGATCCAGCGTGCCGGCGGGGCCCGCACGGCCCCGCCGGTTTCGTTTCAAGCAACCGAGCGGCTCGGGCGTCCCGCGGACGTCGCGTCGGCGGTCGCCTGGCTTCTCGTTCCGGAGAACACCCGGGTGACGGGCCAGGTGCCGGCCGTCGACGGCGGTCTCGGATCGGTCCGGGTTCCGGCGCGGGCCTGACCGGCGGCCGTTCCCGGGTTCGCCGCGGCTGGCTCGTCAGCCCGGCCGCGGTCGAGGCCGGGCCGCGGCCGGACCCGCGGGAGGCGGGGAGGCCGCACGGCCCGGTCGCCCCGCCGGGCCCCACGCTTCGACCTCCTGGAGACGCACCCGGGTCGCAGAGGTGTCCTCGACCACCACCGTCTCCGCGATCTTGTCCTGGATCCCCTGTCGGTTCGGGTCCCACAGGATCTTGAGGAACCCCTCGAAGCCGGTGAACAGGGCCGCGGCGTACCCGCCGTAGCGCTCGAGCGCGGCCCAGTACCCGAGCGGCCGTCCGTCCAGCCGCACCACCCGGATCCGGAAAAGGCGCTTGCCGGGCGTTCGCCCCCGGAAGAACCCGGTCAGGAAGGTGAAGTAGAGGCCGGACCAGCCGAGCCCGAGCCCGAACTCGTCGAGCAGGTTCGTCACGGTGTGGCGGAGGCCCTTCTGCCGCTCCGCCTCGAGCTCTCCACGGGTCTCCTCCAGCTCGAGCCGGGCGGCGTCGCGCTCGCCCCTGAGCTCGCGGCTCGACTCGGACCACGCGGAGAGCTCCGGCTCCGCGACCTCCGGGGCGACCTGCTCGCGCAGGCGCGCGATCGCCGCGGAGTCGCCGGACCGGCGCGCGTTCAGGTAGGCGACGAGAAGCGAGTCGAGGGAGTGAGGCGCGGGCCCCTCCGCCCCGGTCTCCGCCGACGGGGCTGCCGTCTCCTCGATCGCTTCCCGCAGGGCCTCCGCGATCCCCGGGCTCGCGTCGGCGCCTGAGGTGATCTGGGCGACGACATCGAGGAGCTCGTCCGGGCTCATGCCCTCCCGTCGGTACCGCTCGACCAGGCTGCGCGCCGCGTCCCGCGCCGCCGCGGAGTCCCGCGCGTTCGACAGGGCCACGAGGTCGGTGATCGATCCCACGGAGATCGGGACGCTCGTGCCCCCCGGCGTATCCGTTCGGAAGACGACGGCGTCGTCGGGCACGAGTCCGGGTCCGAAGGTCGCGAGCGCCGCGATCGACACGACCACGGCCCCGAGGCAGCCGAGGCCGGCGCGCTTCGCCCTGCTCGCCGTGGACTCCGTCCGGCCCCGGAACGCGATCCAGAACAGGAACGCGCCGGCCGCCACGGCGAAGAACACGGCGCGCGCGTTCGCGAGCAGCGCGATGAGGACGAGATCGACGGCCATCGCCGCGGCGCGGCGCCACGGGCGCGCGAGCGGAATCCCGAGCAACCCGGGCGCGACGGAGAAGGCGTCGGGCGTGATCGTCCGGCGGAGATCCTCCGGGCTCCCGTTCATGCGGAGAAGCTCACGTCCCGGCTCCGTCCCGGCAACGTCCGCCCGGGGTCCGGGTCGGTGCGCGCGCCGGGCCGCGCGCACCCCTGCCCCGGGGTCCCGGAGCGGCAGCCGTCAGACGCGGACCGTTCCGGGCAGTGGGCTCCGCTGCGGCTCGCGCTCGAACCGGAACCGGGTGGGGAGATCGAAGTCCGGGATCTCGATCCGGTCCAGCCCCTCGAACAGCTCGGGAAGCGTGATCACACCGGCCGATGGCGCCGCTTCCCACCGGGCCTCCGCCGCCTCCGGCAGCTCGACCGTGACGGTCCGCTCCTTCCGGTCCCGCAGAACCCGGACCGGGACGGGTCCCTCGTCGGCCTCGCGGACGGCCTCCACCAGCTCGCCCGGGCCCGCCACCTCCTCGCCGCCGAACGCGAGGATGACGTCTCCCGCCTTGAGTCCGCCCTTCGCCGCCGGACTGTCCTCGCCCACCGACGTCACGAGCACTCCGGGCCTTCCGTCGAGCCCGAAGTACGCGCCGAGCTGGTCGCCCAGCGTCTGCACGCTGACGCCGAGCCGGCCGCCGCTCATCAGGGCGAACACCCGGCCCCGCAGCTCGGGCGACCGGACCCGGAGCCGCTCGCCGTTCTCCCGCAGGCGCCGCTCCAGCTCCTCCATCCGTTCCGGCGCCGGCGTGCGGAACGTCCACGCTCCGCCCGCGGCGGGCCGCTCGGCGACCTCGACCGGCAGGTCGAGCCGCTTCCCGTCCCGCACGACGGTCAGCTTCACCTGCCGTCCCGCGGGCGTCTCGCTCACCAGGCGGCGAAGCTGCGCGGCGCTCTCCACCGACGCCCCGTTCCAGGCAACGATCACGTCGTCGTCACGGACCCCGGCCTTCGCGGCCGGCCCGTCCTCGGTCACGTCGGCGACCCTCGCGCCGCGCTCAGCCTCGAGCTTCAGCCGCTCGACGGTCGTCGCGTCCACCTCCTGGATGTAGACGCCGAGAAAGGTCCCGCCGACCCCGAACGGGGCCATCCGCGCGATTACGACCTCCGGGGCTTCGGGCTTGTCCGGCTTCTCCGGCTTCTCCTGGGCGGTGCCGCAGCGGGCCGTGGCTCCCACCAGAGCCACGGTAGCGACCGCCGCGACCGCCGCGCGCATTCCTGCGAACCTCATCGTCATCCCCTCGCTCCTCGTTCGCGACGCGGAGTCCCTCTCCGCGTCCTCCCGATTGGACAGGGTCGCCCCTGCCCCGGGTTGCCCGTCGCCTCCAGACGGGGCGAGGCCGCGTCCGGCGTCAGCGGGGCACCGGGCGAACGAACCGGAGCGCCGCGGGCCGGACCTCGAACCCGGCGCTCCCTTCCCTCCACGTCTCGCCATCGACGTTGATCCAGAAACCCGGCCCGGCCTCGACGCCCACGCGCCGGGCCTTTCGCTGGACGACGTGGCGGGAGGCGAGGTGCCTGCCGGCCAGCACCGCCGGCGCCAGCGCGGCCAGGCGCGCCATCGGGATGGCGCGAATCGCGACCACGTCGATCCGTCCGTCGTCGGGCACGGCTCCCGGCGCGAGCGGAATCCGTCCGCCGGCGAAGCGCCCGTTCGCGACGACGAGCATCAGGATGTCGAGCCGGAGCCTCTCGCCGTCCACGTCCAGGGTCACCGCGTGCGGGCGCAGGCAGCGGAGCTCGGTCGCGGCCGCGCGGAGGTAGGACAGCGACTTCCAGCGCCGCTTCAGGCCGACCGGCATCCGGTCCGAGATCCTGCCGCAGAAACCGCCCACAGCGGCGTTCCAGGCGAACGCGGGGGCCGGAGGGCCGGAGGTCGGGTCGAGGCCGATCGCGTCCACCGGCGCGGCGCGTCCGTGCCGGAGCAGCTCGAGCGAGGCCCTGAGCCCGGGCGGGATCCCGAGGGAGCGCGCCAGGTCGTTGCCGGTCCCGATCGGCAGGATCCCGACCTCCCCGGCGTGGCCCGCCTCGAGGAGCCCCGACGCCACGTCGCTCACGGTCCCGTCGCCGCCGGCGACGACGATCCTCCCGACGCCCTCGCGACACGCCTCGCGGGCGAGCCTCCGGCCGTCGCCGGGGCCACCGGTGAGCCGGATCTCGGCGCCACCGGGGAGCGCGGCGACGGCGCGGCGCAGGGCGACCACGAGCGAGCCGCCGCCGGCCACCGGGTTCAGGATGACGCGGGTGCACATGGTCGGGTAACTTCGCGGACGCGCCTCGATCTGACCACGGCACGTCCGAAGGAGGTCCGATGTCCGCGGCGAGCGACCTGACCCGGGCCCGGCGGCTGCTAGGCGCCGCACGTTCCGTAGCCGTCCTCACCGGGGCCGGGGTCTCGGCGGAGAGCGGCGTCCCGACCTTCCGGGGCCCGGAAGGCCTGTGGATGGGTCGGCGGCCGGAGACACTCGCGACCCCCGAGGCGTTTCACCGGGATCCCGCGGAGGTGTGGGCCTTCTACCGCTGGCGGATCGAGTCGCTGCGAGGCGTGGAGCCGAACCCGGGGCACGTAGCCCTCGCCCGCCTCGAGGCGCGATGCGACCGCTTCTGGCTCCTGACCCAGAACGTGGACGGCCTGCACCGGGCGGCCGGAAGCGTCCGCGTCGTCGAGCTGCACGGCACGATCCGGGTCGCGCGCTGCGTCCGCTGCGGGTCGGAGCGGGACATCGAGACGGCCCTGGCCGGCCTCCCGCAACGCTCCGTCCCCGCCTGCGACGCCTGCGGGGCGCACCTCCGCCCGGCGGTCGTCTGGTTCGGAGAGGCGCTGCCCGAGTGGGCGCTGGCGGCGGCGGACGAGGCGGTCGCGGCCTGCGACGTGATGCTCGTGGTGGGCACCTCGGGCGTCGTCCAGCCCGCCGCCTCGTTCGCCTGGGCCGCGCGGGCGCGCGGCGCGGTCGTGATCGAGGTGAACCCCGAGGCGACCCCGGTCTCGGAGGTCGCCGAGCTCTCGCTGCGCGGCGGATCGGCCCGGCTGCTGCCGCTCCTCGTGGACGACGAGCCGGACGCCGGGAGCGCTTGAGTCAGACGGCGGTGGAGACCCGGCTCACGGCCTCGAGGAAGGCGACGAGCAGGGACCGCTCCAGCCGCCCGTCCACCCGGACGCCGGAGCAGACGTCCACGGCGAACGGGCGCACGACGCGCATCGCCCGCCCGACGTTGTCCGGGGTCAGGCCCCCGGCGAGGAAGACGGGGACGTCGACGGCGTCCGCGACCAGCCGGCTGATCTCCCAGTCGTGGGTCCGCCCGCCGGAGCTCCGCCAGCGGAACGGGGGCTCCGGGTCGGCCGAGTCGAGAAGGACCGCATCCACGTGCTTTGACACGGCCTGGGCGCACTCCACCGCCGAGTCGTCCTGTATGTGGATCATCTGGACGAGGGAGAGGCCCGGTGCCCGAGCCCGAAGCCGCCCGTAGTCCTCCGACCTGAGGCCGTCGAACAGCTGCAGCGTGTTCACGCCCGTGACCCGATGGAGCTCCTCGAGACGGTCCACGTCCCGCGCCGACGTGACCAGAAAGGTGCCGATGCCGCTCGGCACTTCGCGAACGATCGTCGCAATCTCCGGCAGGGAGATCCGCCACTGGCCCGACGGCGTCTCGTCGACGAGGCCGATCGCGGCGACGCCGTACGACAGCGCGAGCCGCGCCTCGTCGGGCGAGGCGATGCAGCAGACCTTCACCTTCACCGGCGGGATCATCTCCATGCGGCCTCCGCCCGCGCTCCGGGACCGGACCTCGTCGTGGGAACGGCCCCGTGAATATTGCAGGTACTGGGCCGGCCCGGCAGGGGGGGCGTCGGAGCGGACCGCGGAGGGCTGAGACGCGGGCTCCGTTCGACTCGACCGCCAGACGGTTCCGGCCACGGCACGGTTACCGCCGAGCGCGGCCGGCCGGTTTGCCCCCGGGTCGGACGGGACGGCAGTTTGAGCCGGAATCCGGCGCGCGCGACGGGCGCGCGACTCGAGACCCGCGTCGATCGGAGACCCCGATGCCCATCGCCAGCGTGAGCCCCGTCAGCGGACGGACGATCCGCGTCTACGACCCGCACGACGAGGTCGAGGTGGAGCGACGCGTCTCGCTCGCCTGCTCGGAGCAGTCCGCGTGGCGGCGCCGCCCGCTCGCGGAGCGGACGGAGGTCCTGGCGCGAGCCGCGGCGCGGCTCGAGGAGCGGGCGGAGCCGCTCGGCCGGCTGATGACGGAGGAGATGGGAAAGCCGATCGGCGCGGCCGTCGCCGAGGCCCGGAAGTGCGCCCGGGCCTGCCGGTGGTATGCCGAGAACGCGGCGCGGCTGCTCGCCGACGAGGAGGTGGAGACGGACGCGCGGCGTAGCTTCGTCCGCTACGAGCCGCTGGGCGTGGTGCTCGCGGTCATGCCCTGGAACTTCCCGTTCTGGCAGGTCTTCCGGTTCGCGGCCCCGGCGCTCGCGTCGGGCAACGCCGGACTGCTCAAGCACGCATCGAACGTCCCGGGCTGCGCGCTGGCGATCGAGGAGCTCCTGGCGGAGGCGGGCGCCCCGGAGGGGACCTTCCAGACGCTCCTGATCGGGGCGGACCGCGTCGAGTCGCTGATCGCCGACCCCCGGGTCCGCGCCGCCACGCTCACCGGAAGCGAGCCCGCGGGACGAGCGGTCGCGCAAGCGGCGGGCCGGCACCTCAAGAAGACCGTGCTCGAGCTGGGCGGCAGCGACCCGTTCACAGTCCTCGCCGACGCGGACCTCGGCGCGGCGGTCGCGACCGCCGTGAAGGCGCGAACGATCAACAACGGGCAGTCCTGCATCGCGGCGAAGCGCTTCCTGGTCGCGGAGGAGATCGGCGACCGGTTCGAGGCGGCGTTCACGGAGGCGATGCGCGGGCTCGTCGTGGGCGACCCGATGGATCCCGTGACCGACGTCGGCCCGCTCGCCACGCGGGAGATCCGGGAGGAGCTGCACGGCCAGGTCCGCGCCACCGTCGAGGCGGGCGGACGGCTGCTGCTGGGCGGCGAGCTCCCGGACGGACCGGGGTACTTCTATCCGCCCACGGTCGTGGCCGACCCTCCGGAGGGGTCGCCGCTGCGGAGCGAGGAGACGTTCGGGCCGGCGGCCGCGATCCTCCGGTTCGGCGACGTCGAGGAGGCGATCGCGCTCGCGAACGAAACGGCGTTCGGGCTGGGGTCGGCCGTCTGGACGCGGGACCCCGCGACGGCGGCACGCTTCGTGGACGGGCTCGAGGCGGGCTCGGTGTTCGTGAACGGGATGGTCGCATCCGATCCCCGGCTGCCGTTCGGCGGCGTCAAGCGCTCGGGCTACGGCCGCGAGCTCTCCGTCCACGGCCTCCGCGAGTTCCTGAACATCAAGACGGTCTGGATCGGAGACTGACGGGCGCCCGGCCGTTGCCCGCCTCGCGGGCGTTCCGCAGGTTTCCGGCGATCGGGCGCCTCTCCGCGCCCCCGACTCCGGACCGAGATGAGGAGCCAGGATGATCAGCGACGCGCTGCGGGACGAGATCAACGAGCAGATCAAGTACGAGCTTTACTCCGCCTACATGTACCTGGCGATGTCGGCGTGGTGCTCCGACCGGAACCTCGCCGGGTTCGCGCACTGGATGCGGATGCAGGCGCAGGAGGAGGTGGCCCACGCGATGCGGTTCTACGAGTACCTGCTCGAGCGCGGCGCCCGGGTCGAGCTGCAGGCGATCGACCAGCCGCCGAAGGACTACGGGACGCCGCTCGCCGTCATGGAGAAGTCGCTCGGACACGAGAAGTTCGTGAGCTCGCGGATCCACGGGCTGTACGAGCTGGCCCAGAAGGAGGGCGACTACCCCGCCCAGGTCATGCTCCAGTGGTTCATCACGGAGCAGGTCGAGGAGGAGGCGAGCATCGACGCGATCGTCCAGAGGATGAAGATGTTCGGCTCCGAGGGACCGGCGCTCCTGATCCTCGACACGCAGCTCGGGGCCCGCGCGCCCGACGCGGAGGAGGCGTGAGACCGCGCCGCGTCCGGGCGGCTCTCCTGCTGGCGGCCGGATTCGCCCTCGCCGGCTGCGGAGGCGGCGGAGAGTCGGGCGCCGGCGCGGGCGGAGCGGAAGCCGCCGCGTCCGGCGCCGAGGCGACGCCGCAGCCCGAGTTCGCGCCGGAGCTGGAGATCGACCTCTCCGCGATGCGGAGGACCCCGACGGGCCTGTACATCAGGGACCTCGATCCCGGCACAGGGCTCGCGGCCCGGTCCGGCAACATCCTGTTCGTGCACTACACGGGCTGGCTTCCCACGGGCGAAGAGTTCGACAGCAGCCGCGGCCGGGGAGAGCCGTTCTCCTTCCAGCTCGGCCGCGGGCAGGTGATCCGGGGGTGGGAGGAAGGGGTCACCGGGCTCCCGATCGGTGGGAAGCGGCTGCTGGTGGTACCGCCCGCGCTCGCGTACGGGGCACGGGGGATCCCCGGCGTGATCCCGCCGAACGCATGGCTCGTGTTCGAGGTCGAGCTCCTCGACATCAAGCTGTAGGGAGGCGGTGACGTCCGCCTCCTCGCCGGACCCTTCGGGGGAGGCTGCGACCCCTCGCCGGCCGCTCGTCCCGCTCGCGATCGGGGTGGTCTCGGGTTCGTTCGGGGGCCTGCTGGGCATCGGCGGCGGGGTCGTGATGGTGCCGCTGCTCACCGGCTGGGCCCGGCTGGATCAGCATTCCGCGCACGGGACCAGCCTCGTCGGCGTCGTGTTCACCGGACTCGTCGGAGCGGTCGTCTACGGCAGGGGAGCCGCCGTGGACTGGGGGGCGGCGATCCTGCTCGCCTGCGGCGCCGTGCCCGCCACCGTGCTCGCCTCCCGGTACAGCCGCCGGGTGCCCGCCGCCACGCTGCGCCGCTTCTTCGGCGGGTTCCTGCTCCTGACCGCCCTGCTGCTCCCGTTCAAGGGCCTCCTGCCGGTGACGGGCCTGCTGAACGGCGGCATCGCAGCGGCATCTCTCGTCGTGCTCGGCATCGTGGCGGGGGGGCTCTCGGGGCTCCTCGGCATCGGCGGCGGCCTCCTGATGGTGCCCGCGCTCGCCCTCGGCCCCGGGTTCGCGCAGCAGGTGGCGCAGGGCACGTCGCTCGCGGCGATGGTCCCCGCGGGGGCGATGGGAGCGGTCGTGCACGCGCGCCTCGGCCACGTGGACCGCCGCGTGGCGATCCCCCTGATGGCGGGCATCGCGCTCGGCTCATGGCTCGGCGGCAGCGGCGCCCTCGCGCTGCCCGCCGGGGCGCTCAGGATCGCCTTCTCGCTCCTGCTGGTCTGGCTCGGGCTCCGCTACCTCCGGACGCCTGGCGATCCTCCGAGCCGGCCCCGCGCCGGTGCGGCCACGATCCCGGCGGCGCCGCGGACGCTGGAGGGGGAGAGGCCGGAGGGCTAGACTGTCCGCCTCGCGACGCGCGGACCTCGGAAACGGATCGGAGCATGATCTCGCTCAACGTCTACAAGCTCGTCCACCTCCTGGGCATCCTGCTCGCGTTCACCGCGGTGGGCGGCCTGTCGCTGCACGCCCTCAACGGAGGGACGAAGGCGACCAACGCCGGACGGCGACTCGTGGCAGTCAGTTATGGCGGAGGCCTGTTCCTGGTCCTGCTCGGCGGGTTCGGGATGCTCGCCCGGCTCGGCATCGCGCAGGCGGGATTGCCTGGCTGGATCTGGGCGAAGCTCGTCATCTGGGTCGCGATCGGGGGGCTGCTGGCCCTGCCGTACCGCAGGCCGGAGCTGGCCCGGGTGGTCTGGCTCGGCGCGGTGGCGCTGGGTCTTTGCGCCGCCTGGATCGGCCTCTACAAGCCGTTCTGAGCGAGACCGGGGAAGCGGCGATGCACCTCTCGGGGCTCCACCTCTACCCGTTGAAGTCGGGCGCGGCGTTCAGCGTGGACGCCGTTGCCGTCGACGCGCTCGGCCCCGTCGGAGACCGGCGCTGGATGCTGGTCGGAGCGGACGGAATTCCCCTCACCCAGAGGGAGATACCCCGGCTCGCCCGGGTCCACGCGCTGCCGGCGGGCGACGGCGGGCTCGAGCTCGTCGCCCTCGGGATGCCCCCGCTCGCCGTGGCGCCGCCGGGGGAGGAGGCGCCCGTGGTCCGCACGTCGCTCTGGGGGCACGCGGCGGAGGGACGGGCGGCGTCCGCCGCGGCGTCGGAGTGGCTGGGAGAATTCCTCGAGACGGAGTGCCGCCTCCTTCACGTCCCCCGGGAACTCGCCCGTCCCGTGGCCGGACCGTGGGGACGCGGAAGCGAGCGGACCGCCTTCACGGACGGCTTCCCGTTCCTGCTCGTCGGCGAGGGCTCGCTGGATGCCCTCAACGAGCGGCTCGCATCGCCGGTTCCGATGGACCGGTTCCGCCCGAACCTCGTGGTGGCGGGAACGGAGCCGTTCGAGGAGGACGACTGGGACGCGGTCCGGATCGGGAGGGTCGCCCTGCGTGTCGTGAAGCCGTGTCCACGGTGCGTGGTGACGACCGTGGATCAGGCGACGGGCGTGCGGGACCCGGCCGGAGAGCCGCTGCGCACGCTCGCCCGTTTCCGGACTCGTGACGGCAAGGCGTGGCTCGGGGTGAACCTCGTCCACGAGTCGGAGGGCGAGCTCCGGCTCGCGGACCCGGTCGAGGTGCTCAGTCGCAGGGGTAGTCCGGCAGGGTGACCGGCCGCAGCGTGTAGTTCCGGTCGAACAGCGTGGCCCCGGTCGCCTCGAAGTACTCATCCCAGAAGGCCTTCACGCGCTGCGCCGCCTCGGTGTCCACGCGGGCCCCGACCACGACGACGCAGAGTCCCGTCAGCTTCGGAAGCGTGCCGATCGCCACCTGCTCCTTCACCCAGCCGGGCGGGGGCATCTTCCGCAGCCCCTCCATGTCGATCACCCGGTGCGACTGGAGCATGTCCGAGAAGATGTAGACGACCGCCTTCCGGTTCGGGGCCGCCTGCAGGTCGGCCGCCACATCGTGCATCGTGGACAGGATGTCCGTGCCGTTGATCCCGGCGCGGTCGGACGTGTCGGTGAAGGCAACGAGGTAGTCCTGCGCGTCCTGGAGGAAGCGGACGCGCACGATCGAGTCGCGGGCGATCGCCTGCTCCTGCCACTGCCGCTTCGGCACGGTCTCCGACCAGCGCTTCGGAGGCTCGGCGAGCGAGAGCTGAAGCAGCTCGTGCGCGGCGATCCTGTCCCCGTGGTCGAGCTTGCGGATCCGCTCGTTGGTGAGCTGACGGGCGATCTGCAGCTGGTGGTCCACGATGCTGCTGGACCGGTCGAAGACGAAGATGACGAGCTCCGGCGTCGACCGCCTCACCGCGCCGGCCTCGTCCTCGCCGCCCGAGGCGCTGCCCTCCGGGGTCCCGCACCCCGCGAGCAGCGAGAGCCCGACGCAGGCAGCGACCGCGGCGCCGCGCCGGCGGGCGAGGGTCGGCTCCCTCACCACGTGGTGGCCTCCCGCGTGAACCGCGTCCGGATCTCCTCGAACCGCTCGACCAGGGCCCGCCTCTCCACCTCGTACTCCTCGGGAGACCGCATCAGGAGCGGCGCCGCCTGCTTCTCCACCTCGAGCTGCAGGCGCACCGGCTCCGCGAACGCCGGGATCTCCCGCGGGTCGAGACCCCGCAGGCGCCCGTTCTCCGCGCGATAGGCGACGACCGTCGCCTCGAGCTGGTGCGCCAGCGCCGGCGCCTCCTTCAGCGGCGTCTCCGTGAGCAGGCTCTTCAGCTCGCCGATCAGCCGCACGAGGCGTCCCTGGCTCTCCGCGATCCGTCCCTGGACCGCATCGCCGAGGTCGACCAGCTGCCGCCGCTGCTGCTCCCACGGGAGCTCGTTGAACCGCTCGCGGCGCGGATCGCGCATGTGGAAATATGCGGCCGAGATGGCCACCAGGACCAGCGTCGTGTTGAGCAGGAAGATGGGGAAGCTGAGGCCGCTCATCGACATGGCGTACTCGCGCTGCTCCTTGGCGAGCGCCTCCAGGTCGTCGGCCCGGTTTGCCTGCTCGTTCGCGGCGACGAGGTTTCCGTCGACCCGCAGCCAGCTCGCGTTCCGGCGCAGTTCCTCGATCTTCGAACTGTCCTGCGCGAAGCGCTGTACCGCGACGTCACCGAGCGTCACGCGGGCCTGGAACAGGACCCCGAGCACGAGTGTGAGGCCGAGGCCGCACAGGATCATCGGGACGACGTACTCCGCCGCGGAGCGGTTCCCCACGGTATCGCCGGAGCGGGACGACGAAGTGTGGATGAGCAGCCTCCGGAGCGAGTGCCCGAAGAAGTGCGCGAGAACGCACAGGAACGTCACCACGCCCGCGGCGAGCAGCGCCGCATCCGGCCTGAGGATGAAGTTCGATGCCACCCGCGTCGCCCCGGCGAGCCAGCCCTCGCTCGTCTCGGCCACGAAGCGGATCTGCTGCTCCGTGAGCGGGTCGCGCGGGAGCAGGGCGCCGAACACCGGCGAGTTCGCCAGAAACTCGACGATCCCGAGAAAACCGATCGCCAGCGCGTACCAGCGGGTCTGGAAGCTGCGGCTTCCACGCTCGTCGGTCGCCACGTCCGGCTCCTCCGGCTCCACCTCGGACTCGGCCCGGCTGAGCGTCGACTCGACCAGCGTCCGGTTCACCTCCTGCCGCTTCTTGAGGCGGAACAGCTCGGTGGTGATCCGCTCGAAGCGGTCCACGTCGAGCGCGGCGGCTCCGAGGGTCTCCGTGATCCGTCCTTCCTTGTCGGAGACGATCCCGTTGATGCGGTCACGCTGCCGCGAAGCCCAGTCCCGGAACAGCGAGGCGCAGCGACCGCGGAGCTCCTGCTCCGACTCCGACCTCCCGTCCGAGTCGAGGGCCGGGAGCCCGGCGTCGGCGTCGCGCCGCGCCGTCTCGAGCGCCGCGGATCGGAGCCGCGCGACGGAGAGCCCGACGGGCGACTCCAGCGCGGGCCCCGGGGTCTGCTCAGGGATGCTGCCGGTGGGAGCCTCGGTCCCCTGCCATGGAGCCGGCGGCGTCTCGAAGTCCGGCCGCTCGGGCGCGACGACGAAAGGCTCGGAGGCGGGCGTCGCCGAGCGGCTCCACGGCAGCTCCGGCTGGTCGGCCCGAGCCTGCGCCGTGCCGCCCGTCTCGGGGACGAGGCCGGGCCGCACGAGCTCGGGGCTCGAGGCTGACGCGCGGACGCGGTCGAGCCAGGATCCCCCGCCGATTCCGTTTCCGGAGCGGGGGCCGTCCCGACCCTCGACGTCCCGATCCTGCCGCGTCTCCCATCGCGCGTCCCGCTCTCCGGACGTCGTCGTCTTCCGCCGCTCGCTCATGTCACCTTCCGCTGTCGAGACGTCGTCCCCGGGTCAGCGATGCCCGCCGCGACCGCCGCGACCGGGTGCGCCGACCGCGCCACGCGGCGGAACGCACCCCGGTCCCGGGGACGTGGGGCAAGAACGCTGCCATCCGATCGATTGCGCGTCGTGAACCGCAGAACTTCCTTCGGGACCGCGAGTTGCGCGTCCGGTACCCCATCCGGCCCGCGCCGGGCGACGGAACATTTTCGCACCTGCGGGAAAGCGATTCCCCGGCTGTTCGGAAGCGACCGGCGAGAGGGGCGCGACCGACTCCATCGATAATACAGGATGCCGCGTCGGGCAACGAGCGTCACGACGCGCGGTCCCTGTGGATCTCCCTCGCCATCGCCCGCGCCGCCTCTGCGATCGCCTCCTCGACCCTGAGAAGCGCGAGCTCCAGGACCTGCTCGACCTGCTGCTCGGAGTCGAGCGTCATTGCGGCGCGCTCGGCGCGGTCGACGATCGTCTCGACCCGCTGGCGCACGTCGCCCTTGATCGCGCACAGCAGCGCTTCGGTGGTCATGTCGATCTGCATCCTCGCCCCCCTCGACGGGCGTCGCGCGGCCCCGGCCCCCTGCACTCCGGCCGGGCTCTCCGGTCCGGGAAGGAGCGAGGCAAGCTCGTTGCCACGCACGGGCGGGCCCGGCGGAATACGCCCTAAGCGATCGTTCCGCCGCATCTTGCGCCCTCGCACAGGTTTCCGGCCCGTCCCGGCGGGAGCCGGGAGGCACGCCCGCCGGGTGGCAAGATCCAATCGGGCTGGCAAAACGTGGGGGCGGTACGCGAGACCGCGGACCGCTCCGTTCCGGCCCGGCCCGCCGAGGCGGGTCCGCTCCCGCGCGTCCCCGCGGACGCGGCGCGGGATGACGGGTCGATGACGTGAATCGCGCAGCGGAAGGGCGGGCGCGAGAGGAGGTCGGTTTGCGGATCTGGAGTCGTGCGCGGTGGAAACCGTCCGCAGCGGCGACGGGGGGCGCGGGACGGGCGAGGCCCCGTAGCCGGCGCGAGGAGGGGTACATCCTCCCCGCCGCGCTGCTCTCGCTGACCGTCCTGTCGCTGCTCGCGATCGCGGCCTTCGAGTCGGCCCGCCTCGAGGGCCTCGCGGCGCGGAGTCTCGCCGCCTCGATCCGGGCGTTCTACGCCGCCGACGGGGGGCTCGCGTCGCTCCTCGCGGGAGCTCCGGAGGGGGTCGACTCGACGGGCCTCGCAGGCGTCCGCCTCGCCCTCCGCCGCGAGGTCCTGCTGTCGCTCCCGGATGGGGGCGCGCTGGTCCGGCTCGTCGCCGACGCGTCCGCGGACGGCGCGGCCGGGCGGGACCGCGCGCGGCGGGTCCTGGCGCTGGCCGTGGTGGTCGGTCCGGACGGCGTGGTGCTTCGCCGACCGGGCGCCTGGACGGAGATCACGCGCCCCGGCGCGGGCTGACGGCCCGCCGCAGCCCGGTGCGGCCGGGCGCCCGGCGTGCTGTCCACCATCCACGCCTGCACGGGAGCGTAGTCGGACCGCTCCGCGGCGAGGAGCGCGACCTCGCCGCCGAACGAGTGGCCGAACAGTGTCGTCGGTCCCCCGTCGACGGGGACGGCCTCCCGGTCGGGTCTCGCGCGAACGGCGCGGCGCGCCTTGCTGCGGACGGAGAACCCTCCCAGCTTGCCCGCCCGTGACCACGTCCCGTGCAAGGCTCCCCGTCTCTCCGCCCGTCGGTCCGGCGGCGACTCCCCTCACGGGCGGCGGCGACTCTCGCGCGTTCCGGCCCGCCCGGGGGTTCCGCGGGCCGCATCGCCAGACCGTGGCCGGTCGGATCGTGCGCTCCGGCGTCCGCTGCCGCTACGAGCGCGAGACCGTGGCGACCCCGGACGGGGACCGCCTGTCGCTCGACTGGGGCGTGCCTCCGACCGGCGCACCGGCGCCCGCTCCGCCGGCCCCGGTCCTGCTCATCCTCCACGGGCTCGAGGGAAGCTCGGCCTCCGGCTACGTCCGCGGGACAGTGCGTTCCGCGCTCGCGGCCGGGCTCCGTCCCGTCGCCCTGAACTTCCGCTCCTGCGACGGCGCCCCGAACCTCCGGCTCCGCTCGTACCACTCGGGCGAGACGGGAGATCCGGCGCTGGTCCTCGACCGGCTCCGGGAGCGCGCCCCCGGCGCGCCGATCGTCGCCGTCGGATACTCGCTCGGCGGAAACGTGCTCCTCAAGCTGCTCGGAGAGGCCGGTGCACGAGCGGGCCTCGCGGCCGCCGCCGCCGTCTCGGTGCCGTTCGACCTCGGGACCAGCGCGCGCCATCTCGAGCGACCGGCCGCCCGGATCTACACCCGCTACTTCCTCCGCTCTCTCCGTCGCAAGGCCCGGGAGAAGGCCCGTCGGTACCCCGGCGCGTTCGACGCCGAGGCCGCGGACCGGGCGCGCACGCTTCGCGCGTTCGACGACGCGGTCACGGCGCCCGTGCACGGATTCGCCGACGCGGAGGACTACTACGCCCGTGCGAGCTCCCTCCCGCGGCTCGGGGAGATCAGGGTGCCGACCCTGCTCGTTCAGGCGGCGGACGACCCGTTCGTGCCGCCGGACACGCTCGGCGCCGTCGGGGAGGTCCGGAACCCCGCACTCCGACTCGTCTTCCCGGAGCGGGGCGGCCACCTCGGCTTCCTCGCCCCGGGCCCGGGTCTCGTTCCCCGGCCGTGGGTGGAGACGGCGGCCGTGGCGTTCCTCGCCGAACGGGCCGGGCAGGTGGCTATATTGGGGCAGGACACCCGCGAACGAGAGGAGACCGTTCGATGACCGAAGTCCCGGGCGCGGGCGTGGCTCGGCGTTCCGTCACGCTCCGATGCGCCTTCTGCCTGAAGCTGAATCGCCTCGACATCTCGCGCGCCGCCGACCGCCCGAGGTGCGGAGAGTGCGGCAGGCCCTTCCTGCTCGACCGTCCGGTGAAGATCGCGGGAGAGGACCTCGAGAGGGTCGTCGCGGAGGCGGAGGTCCCCGTGCTGGTCGACTTCTACGCCGACTGGTGCGGGCCCTGCAAGGTGATGGCCCCGACCCTCGACGAGTTCGCGCGCGACAACACGGGACGCCTCGTCGTCGGGAAGCTGGACACGGACGCGGCGCCCGCCGAGTCGGCGCGCCTCGGCATCCGCGGCATCCCCACCCTGATCCTGTTCCGGGACGGCGCGGAGGTCGCCCGCCAGACCGGAGCCGTGGCCCGTGACGGGCTCGACGCGCTCGCCTCGGGGAGATGAGCCGCCAGCGGAGGAGGGCTCGATGAAAGGACGATCCGGGACCCGGTCGCCGCTCCTGGCGGCGACGCTCGCGCTTCTCGCGGCGACGCTCGCGCCTCTCGTGATGGGGTGCGGAGGCGGCTCGGCGGACGGGAGCATCCCCAGCGGTTCATCCCCGCCCGTCGACCAGGGAGGGCCGCCGTTCCTGCTCACGCGCCTGGACGTCGAGGCCCGGAACCCGGTGCAGGTGACGGCCCCCGCGGGAGATGACCGCCTGTTCGTCGTGGAGCAGGCCGGCCGCGTGCGGGTGCTCCGCGATGGCGCCGAGCTCGACGAGCCGTTCCTGGACATCTCGGAGCGGATCTCGAGCGGGGGCGAGCGCGGCCTGCTGAGTCTCGCCTTCCATCCGGATTTCGCGACCAACGGAGCCTTCTTCCTCGACTTCACGGACCCCGGGGGCGACACACGGGTCGAGCGCTGGACCGTCGGGCCGGACCCGGATCGCGCGGACCCGGCCTCGGCCCGCGTGATCCTGGCGATCGAGCAGCCATACGCCAACCACAACGGCGGGCACCTCCTGTTCGGCCCAGACGGAATGCTCTACGTGGCGCTCGGCGACGGGGGAAGCGGGGGCGACCCGCTCGGCAGTGGACAGGACCGTGGCACGCTTCTCGGGACCATCCTCCGACTCGACGTCGACGCGGCGGAGCCGTACGCGATTCCGGCGGACAACCCCTTCGTGGGCCACGCCACGTTTCGGCCGGAGATCTGGGCGTGGGGGCTCCGCAACCCGTGGCGGATCGCGTTCGACCCGGACGAGGGACTCCTGTACGTCGCGGACGTCGGGCAGAACCGCATCGAGGAGATCGACGTGGTTCCCGCCGGGGAGCCCGGGCTGAACTTCGGCTGGAACCTGATGGAGGGATCGGAGTGCTTCACGCCGGGGTGCGACCCGTCGGGCCTCGTGCTCCCGGTCGTCGAGTACGACCACTCGCAGGGCTGCTCGGTGACCGGCGGTCTCGTCTATCGCGGCACCCGGGTCCAGGCGATCCGGGGCCACTACTTCTACTCCGACTACTGCGAGGGCTGGCTCCGCAGCTTCCGCTACGAGGACGGGGCGGCCGTCGATCACCGCGTGTGGGAGGTCGGCTCCGCCGGCAACGTCGTCTCGTTCGGTACGGACGCGGACGGGGAGCTCTACGTCGTGAGCCGGAGCGGGATCTTCCGGCTCGACCCGGCGCCCTGAGTCTCACCGGGGGAGGTGAGGCGTGCCTGTCCTCGCTCCGGTCCGCGCTCCCTTCAGGGCCCTCTGCGTCGCCTTCGTGCCGGATGCGGCCGGGCTGGACGAGGACGGCTGGTCGGAGGTCGAGGCCGCCGTCGAGCGGGCCCTCGCCGACAGGCCGGCGACCGTCGGCCGGCAGGTGGCCCTGCTCGTCCGCGTCGTCGACCTGTTCGCCCGGCTCCGGCACGGCCGGTCGCTCTCCCGTCTCCCGCTCGGCCGCCGCGTCGCGCTGCTGACCGGCCTCCAGGACGCCGTCTGGCCGCTCCTGCGTCGCGGAATCTGGGGCCTCCGCACGCTCGCCTTCCTGGGTTATTACACGCGTCCCGCGGCCGCCGCCTCGATCGGATACCGCGCGGATCCCGGCGGCTGGGAGGCGCGGCGATGAACGAGATCCGGGCGGACGTGGTGATCGTGGGGTCCGGCGCGGGGGGCGGAACCGTCGCCCGGTCGCTGGCGCCCGTGGTGGCCGACGGACGGCGGGTGCTCCTCCTCGAGCAGGGCGCGCGGCTCCGGGACGACGAGTTCACGGGGCGGGAGGCCGAGATGGCGAGGGCCCTGTACGAGGACTCGGGCGGTTTCCTCACGGTCGAGGGCACGCTCACGCTCGCGTTCGGACGCGCCTGGGGGGGATCGACCGCCGTCTACACCGGGACCTCCCTCATCGCGCCGGAGCGGGTGATCCGCGCCTGGGACGTGCCCGGGCTCGATCACCAGGACGTGGCCCGGCGGTCCCGTTCCTTCGCGGAGGAGAACCACGTCCACTTCCTGCCCGAACCGGAGCTCAACGACAACAACCGCCTGTTCCGCCTCGGGTGCGAGCGGCTGGGGCTGCGGGCCGAGCAGTTTCCGGTGAACGTCCGCGGTTGCCGGGGGTCCAGCCTCTGCAACCTCGGATGTCCGAACGGGGCAAAGATGGGGACGGACCGCGTTCAGCTTCCCGCCGCGGAGCGGGCGGGGGTCGAGATGGTCACGCGGGCCGAGGTCCTCCGCATCGACGAGAGGAGCGTCGTGGCCCGCGTCACGGAGCCGTCCCCGGGCGACAAGGGCGATCGCTCGGCGTGGGCGCCGGGCGAATACCGGGTCCGCGCCTCCGTGGTCGCGGTCGCGGGCGGGGCCGTGGGAAGCCCCGCGCTGCTCCTCCGGTCCGGGCTGGGCCGGGGCCTGCCCCGGCTCGGCGAGGGCTTCACCTGCCATCCCGCGTTCATCCTGGTCGGGGAGCACGAGAGTCCGATCACGAACGACGTCGGGCACCCGAAGAGCTTTTACCTCGACCGAGCCGAACCCGAGGGGTACGTGCTCGAGACCTGCATGTACTTCCCGTTCGTGACCGCGAAGAACCTCACCGGGTTCGGTGCCGATCACAGCGCGCTGATGCGGTCGTTCTCCCGGCTCCAGCAGATCCTCGTCCTCGCCTGCGACAGGGCCGTCCCCGGCAACCGCGTCACGGTCGGGCGCGACGGGCGGCCGAGAGTCCACTACCGCTTCACGCCCGGGGTCGTGGCCGCCCTCGCGCGTGCGACCCGGACCGCCGCCCGGATCTTCTTCGCGGCGGGCGCCCTTCGCGTCCACGCGCCGCTCGCAGAGCCGCCGCTGCTGGGGAGGGAGGAGGCGAAGATGATCGACGCACGGATCGGCCCCGGAGGCTTTCTCCCCGGCAAGACCTCCATCTCCGCCGCGCACCTGATGGGCGGCTGCGGGATGGGGCGCGGCTCCGCCGACTCCGTGACCGACGCCCGGGGCCGGGTGCACGGCATTCCGTGGCTCCGGATCGCCGACGCCAGCCTGTTCCCGGACAGCCTCGAGATCAACCCGTATCTCACCGTGATGGCGCTGGCGGACCGCGCCGCCGAGGCGATCCTCGAGGACGCCCCGGCGCTGTTCGCCGCCTGAAGCGCCAACCTCAACCCGGCCGCGGGAGAGCGCATGAACGGAAGGGGCGGACGGCCGCGCGGCGCGGAGGCGGTGGTGCGGGCCCTCGAGGCCGAGGGCGTGCCCTGCGCGTTCGGGATTCCCGGGACGCACAACATCGAACTCTGGGACCGGCTCGCGGACTCGGACCGGGTCGAAGCGATCCCCGTCACGGACGAACAGAGCGCCTCGTTCATGGCCGACGGCCTGTGGCGCGCCTCCGGACGGCTCGGCTGCGTGAACCTCGTGCCGGGCGCCGGGCTCACGCACGCCCTCTCGGGCATCGCGGAGGCATTCCTCGACGGCGTTCCGATGCTCGTCCTCGGCTGCGGGATCCGGCGGGACACCGGGCACGCCTTCCAGCTCCACGACGTCGACCAGCTCGCGCTCGCGCGGCCGGTCACGAAGGGCGTGTTCCGGCCCCTGCGCGGCGAGGAGCTGTACGACGCCGTGCGCGGCGCGTGCGCACTGGCGCGCGCGGCGCCGCCCGGGCCCGTCATGGTCGAGGTGTCGGCGAATCTCTACATGCTCCCCGGCAGCGAGCCGATCCGCGCGGACGGCGCCCGTCCCCTCCGGCTCGAGCACGCCCCGGCACCGCCGGTGCCCCCCCACCCGGTCCCGCCGCCCGAGCCGGACCCCGCGCGGGTCCGCCGGGCCGCGGAGATGCTGTCGGCGGCGACCCGCCCGCTGCTCTACGTGGGTCTCGGAGCCGCCGGGGCGGCGGCGGAGCTCGTGCGGCTCGCGGAGCGGCTGGAGGCACCCGTCGTCAGCACGCTCTCGGGCAAGGGCGTCTTCCCGGAGTCGCACCCCCTCTCGCTGTGGCCCGGGCTCGGCGCATCGGCGCCACCGTTCGTGCGCGATGTGGTCGCCGGCTGCGACGCGACCCTCGCCATCGGATGCCGCTTCGCCGAGGTCGCGACCGGAAGCTACGGGGCGACGCCGCCGGCGCCGCTCGTGCACGTCGATGCGGACCCGGACGTCCTGGACCGGAACGTCCCCGCCGCGCTTGGAATCGTGGCCGACGCCGCCGCTTTCGTCTCCGCGCTGCACGGGGCGCTCGACGCGCTCGACGTCCGCCGCAATCCGGACGGTGCCCTGCGGGCCCGCATCGAGGCCGGAGTGGGTGATGTGCTCGCCGGGATGCGCACGCCGTCGGGCGAGGGCGGCGTGACTCCCGGCCGTCTGCTCGACGGCCTCCAGCGGCGCTTCCCGGACGCGCGCTTCGCAACGGACTCCGGGAACGGGACCTTCCTCGCCGCGGAGGGGCTCCGCCTCGACGGGCCCGGCCGGTTCCTCGCGCCGGTCGACTACTCGTGCATGGGATACTCGGTGCCGGCGGCGATCGGCGCGGCCCTTGACGGGTCCGGCCGCCCCGCCGTGGCCCTGGTCGGAGACGGCGCCTTCCTGATGACCGGGCTCGAGATGCTCACCGCCGCGTCCCGTTCGCTGCCCGTCGCCTTCCTGGTCCTCCGCGACCGGGAGCTCGCCCAGATCGCCCAGTTCCAGGCCACCGCCTACAATCGGCGGGCCGGCAGCCGCCTGCCCGACTACGACCTCGCCGCGATCTGCGACGGCGTCGGGGTCGATTGCGTCCCGATCCCGGACGACGAAGGGATCGAGCCCGGGCTCGAGCGGCTCGCGGCGGCGCTCGCGGCGGGCCGGCCGGCCGCCGCCGACGTCGCGATCGACTACGGGCGGAAGAGCTGGTTCACGCGCGGCGTCATCCGCACGAACTTCGGACGGCTGCCGTGGTCCGCTCGCCTGCGGTTCGTGACCCGCGCCCTGGGCCGCCGTCTTTCGGGAGGCGAGTGCTGAGACCTATTGTTGGGCGGACTCGACGCCCGCACCCGCGGACCTTCGACCGGAGGGACCCCGAATGACGCTGATCCTCCTGCTGCTGCTCGTGGCGGTCGGCCTGACGATTCTCTTCTACAACCGGCTCGTCCGGCTCCGGCAACAGGTCCGGAACGCCTGGGCCGACATCGACGTCCAGCTGAAGCGCCGGCACGACCTGATCCCGAACCTCGTGGAGACCGTGAAGGGGTACGCCTCGCACGAGAAGGACACGCTCGAAGCGGTGATCACCGCGCGGAACCGCGCGATGGCGGCCGCGGGGCCGGCGGAGGCTGCCGCCGCCGAGAACCAGCTTACCGGAGCCCTGCGGCAGCTGTTCGCGCTCGCCGAGTCCTATCCCCAGCTCCGCGCCGTCGAGGGCTTCACGCGGCTGCAGGGATCGCTGGAGGAGATCGAGACCGCCGTGCAGAACTCAAGGCGGTACTACAACGCCGTCGTGCGCGACTACAACACGACGATCGAACAGGTGCCCTCGAACCTCGTGGCGACCGCCTTCCGCTTCCAGCCGGAGGAGTACTTCGAGCTCGCGGACGACGCGGAGCGCGAAACGCCCCGGGTGAGCTTCGGGGACGCATCGAGCTGAAGGAGGTCATCGTGCCCCGCTTCCGCGTCCTGCTCGCCGCGACGCTCCTCGTCGCCGCGGCGGGCCCCGCCGTCGCGTCCGGCGCGCCCGGGCCCTCGCCGGCCCAGGACCGGTCCTGGCGGATCCAGGACTTCCACGCCGAGCTGCGGGTGCTGCGGAGCGGCGGCGTCGAGGTCACGGAGCGGATCCGCGTACGGTTCGACGGCAGCTTCAACGGGATCTTCCGCCTCATCCCGGTGGAGTACCGGGGCCCGCGGAACTTCAACATCACCCTCCGGCTCGACGTCGCGTCGGTCGAGGACGGGACCGGAGCGCCGCTCCGCTACGAGCTGAGCCGCGAGCGCCACTACCGGAAGATCAAGATCTGGGTTCCGGGAGCGAGCGACGCGGCGCGGACGGTGGTGATCCGCTACCGAGCCGAGAACGCCGTTCGCCACTTCGCCGAGGGAGACCAGGAGTGGGACGAGCTCTACTGGAACGTGACCGGCGACGAGTGGCCGGTCCCGATCGAGGCGAGCGGCGCCCGGATCCAGCTTCCCCCGGAGGCGTCCGGGGTGCGCACCCGGGCGTTCACCGGCCGCTACGGCTCCGACGAGTCCGCCGCGGACGTCGTGGTGGACGCGGCGGGAGCATCGGCGTCGGTGCGGTCGCGGCGGGGACTCGGGATCCACGAGGGGCTCACGGTGGTGGTCGCCTGGGACGCCCGGGTCGGCGGCGGCGCGGACGGCGAGTATCTCGTCCGGCGACCGGGCTCGATCGACCGCGCCTTGGACTTCCTGCGATCGAACTGGCCGCTCGTGCTGCCCCTGCTCGTCCTGCTCGCGATGTGGCGAATCTGGTCGGGGAGCGGGAAGGACCCGGAGCGCAGGCCGATCGCGGCCCGGTACGAGCCGCCGGACGACCTGACCCCGTCCGAGGCGGGCGTCCTGATCGACAACCGCCCCGACATGCGGGACATCACGGCCGCCGTGGTCGACCTCGCGGTGCGGGGCTGGATCCGGATCGAGCAGCTCGAAGAGGAGAAGCTGTTCGGCCTGCTCAGGGATCGGGACTACGCCTTCGAGCTGCTCCGCGAGCCGGCGGGTGGCGCGGAGCTCAAGGGGCACGAGCGCAAGCTGCTCCGAGCCCTGTTCGACGGAGGGCCGGGCTCGCGGATCCGGGCGTCGGAGCTCAAGAACTCCTTCTACCAGGACCTGCCGAAGATCAAGGACGCGCTGTTCGACCAGCTCGTCCGACGCGGCTACTACCGGGCCCGGCCGGATCGCGTGCGGGGGGCGTGGGTCGCGGGGGGGCTCGTGACCGGAGGCCTGATGGCCGGCTTCGGGCTCGCGATCTCCTCGGCCTGGGGCATGGCGCCACTCACGGTGATCCTCGCCGCCGTCCTGACGGCCGCGATCGTCGCAGGGTTCGGGCTCGCGATGCCGGCCCGCACCGTGGCCGGGGCGCGGGCCCAGGAGGAAGTGCTCGGCCTCGAGGAGTTCCTGGGCCGGGTGGAAAGCGACCGGTTCCGCCGCATGATCACCGGGCCGGAGATGTTCGAGAAGCTCCTGCCGTTCGCGATGGCGCTCGGCGTGGAGGACCGCTGGGCGTCGGCGTTCTCGGAGATCTACCGGGAGCCGCCGAACTGGTACGTGGGACCGGGGTACGCAAGTTTTCGGCCGACCCTGTTCGTGTCCGACCTGTCGGGAATGTCCCGCGCCACGGCGTCCGCGATGACGTCCGCGCCGCGCAGCGCCGGCGGGTCGGGCTTCTCCGGCGGAGGCGGGTTCTCCGGGGGCGGATTCGGCGGGGGCGGCGGCGGGGCGTTCTGAGCGGAGGCGTGAATCGTGGAGGAGAAGGACGGATGACGAACCCGAAGGATCATCTCGCGGGGCGCGGCCTCGCCCTCATCGCGGCGCTTACGCTCGTCTCGACCCCCGGCACGGCGGCGGCGCAGGAGTCGGCGGGCGCGCTCTCGCCCGCGGTGGAGCGGTACCGCGCCGACGTCTCCTGGCTGGCGGCCGACGAGCGCGGCGGCCGGGGCCTGGAGAGCGAGGGCCTCGAGGAGGCCGGAGACTGGCTCGTGACGCAGTTCGCGGCGATCGGGCTCGAGCCGGCGGGAGAGGACGGCTACCGTGACCCGTTCACCGCGTCGGTCATGGTCCCCGACCCGGACCAGCCGGAGAACCCGCACGCCGGCGCGCGCCGCCCGGTGAGCGGCTTCAACGTGGTCGGCCGGCTTCCGGCGGGCACGGACGACCGCCTTCCGGGCGCCGTCGTGATCGGGGCGCACTACGATCACCTCGGCATGGGGGGCTCGGGCTCCCTGGCGGCGGGCGAGTCCGCGATCCACAACGGGGCGGACGACAACGCCTCCGGCACCGCGGCGCTGCTTACGGTGGCGCGGGAGCTCGCCGCGCGTCGGGCGGAGCTCCGCCGCGACGTCTGGTTCGTCGCCTTCTCGCTCGAGGAGCAGGGCCTGCTCGGCTCCTCGACCTTCGTCCGCGAGCCGACCGGCGGTCTGTCGACGGACGAGATCGTCGCGATGCTGAACATGGACATGGTCGGCCGCCTGAAGGACGACCGGCTCCAGGTCCTCGGCGGCGAGTCCGCCGCCGAGTGGAGCGGGATCGTGACTCCCCTCTGCGTCTCGAAGGGCCTCGAGTGCAGGGTCGCCGGCGACGGGTTCGGCTCGTCGGACCACAGCTCGTTCTTCGCGGCCGGGATCCCGGTCCTGCACTTCTTCACGGGCGTCCACGAGGACTACCACAAGCCGACGGACGACGCCGAGCGGATCGACGCCGCGGGGGCGGTACGGGTCGCGTCCCTCGTGGGCGACGTGGCCCTGGCCGTCGCCGGCCGGGAAGAGCCCCTGACCTACGTCGAGGCGAAGGAGAGGCCCGAGAGCCAGCGGATGGCGTTCAAGGTCACGCTCGGCGTCGTGCCCGACTACGCCGGCCCGTCGGACGGGAGCAAGGGGCTTCTCCTGTCCGGCGTTCGGCCGGAAGGACCGGCGGGGCGCGCGGGGCTCGAGCGCGGGGACCTCATCGTCCGCATCGGCGACACGCCGATCGAGGACATCCAGGGCTACATGGGCGTCCTCGCGGACACCGAGCCCGGATCCTCGGTGCCGGTGACGGTCGTGCGCAACGGCGAGCGGAAGACGTTCACGGTGACGTTCGACTGAGCGCCCGTGCGCTGACGTGCGACGCGGGGCGGGCCAGGGCGGACCCGGCCCGCTTCGCCGCCTCTGAGGACCGAGACCGATGCTGAAGCTGAGACGGATCCTGTTCCCGACGGACTTCACGCGCCGCTCCGAGCGGTCTCTCGACATGGCGCTCGAGTTCGCCGACCGGTTCGGGGCCGAGCTCCACATGCTCCACGCCATCGTGCTGCACGCCGAAGACCCGAGCGACCCCGCCCACCTGTTCCCGGACCCGGAGGAGATCCGCCAGCGGCTGGAAGAGATCGCCGACGGTCGGATGGCATCCAGCATCGAGAGCCGGGGAGAGCAGGGCGTGCGGGTGGTCCGAAGCCGGCGACGCGGGATCTCCGCCGCGCCGGTGATCCTCGAGCACGCGGAGGAGATCGAGGCCGACCTCATCGTGATGAGCACCCACGGCCGCCGTGGCATCGAGCACGTGCTGCTCGGAAGCGTGACGGAGGAGGTCGTGCGGCTCGCCCCCTGTCCCGTGCTCACGGTCCGGGCGGACGCCGAGGCAGAGGAGCTCCCGACCGTCCGCTCCGTTCTCGTGCCGGTCGACTTCTCGGAGCACGCGCGGGGGGCGGTTGCGCACGCCAGGGAGCTCGCCGCGAGCTTCGGCGCCGGGCTCCACGTCCTTCACGTGTTCGAGCAGCCGATCCACCCCGAGATCTACATCGGCGGGATGCCGCTCGCAGGCCCGGAGTTCCCGGCCGTCGAGGGGAGCCTCGGCGAGGCGCTGGAGACCTTCGTGCGCGAGGCGTCGGGTCCTGCCGTCGAGACCTCCGTTCACGTGGTCGAGGGACGGGCCGTGACGGGCATCCTCGACTTCGCCCGGGAGGCGGACGCGGACCTGATCGTGATCGCGACGCACGGCCTCACCGGGCTGGCGCACGTCATGCTCGGCAGCGTGACGGAGAAGGTCGTGCGCCGCGCCCCGTGCCCGGTCCTCACGGTGAAGTCGTTCGGAAGGAGCCTCGTCGGGTGACGGAGACGCCGCCTCCGGAAGGCCGCCCGGACCCGCTGGCCGAGCTGTACGCGAGCACGCGCGCGATCGGGCTGCGCGATCGTCTCGACGAGCTGCTCGAGGAGGTGCTCGACCAGGCACAGCGGCTGATCGGCGCCGAGCACGCCGCCCTCATGCTGTACGACGAGCGGCAGGAGCGACTCAACACGGTCAGCCTGCGAGGGTACGGCGACCGTGCGGACTACCTGCGGGCGCGCTCCCTGACGCTCGGCGAGGGCCTGTCGGGTTGGGTACACATCATAAACATGTGGAGGCGATTGGTCCACACCCTTCAAAGCAGTCAATTCCGGCAAAATGTGGGGGAACACGCCGAGTAAGTCTAAAGCCCGGATACAAGTATGGGGCTGAGGGCCAGATAAGATCTTGAACAGCTCATCCCGCAACCTCTCAGAAGAAACTGCCGGCAATGCGCTTACCCCAGCGCGCCGTATCGGTAGGCATGGGCGACGGCGTATCAGTGGGCGTCACCGTCGGCGTATCGGTGGGCGTGTTGGTCGGAACAACCACCGTTGGAATCACCGGGTTGCCGGTAATGCGCACGACTTCCGCCGACACCCAACCGATATTCGGCGAAACCAACACCTGATACCAATCGCCGTCTTCGCTGATCGCCAACACCACCGTTTGATCATCGCGGTTCAGC
>JAWOIN010000151.1:0-6681 GCA_046484665.1 Gemmatimonadota bacterium | reverse complement strand
ACCGGGGAAGACGTAGGCGCCGGCCGCGAAGCGGGCGGCCGAGGGACGGCGCAGGAGCAGGACGTCGTACGGCGCGGCGCCGCGGTCGCGCGCCAGGACGATCGTCGCCGCCGGCCGCGGGACCGCGGGCTCATCGCCCGGCGCGACCTGGCCGCGCGCGAGCTCCTCCCGCTCGATCCGCTCCGTGACGCTCCGCTCCCCGTCCTGCATCGCCCGCTCCGCTCCTCGTTCTCGCGCCCGTCCCGCCGTGCCGGCGGGGCTCAGGAGAAGGGAAGGTCGCCCAGCGACCCGAGCGCGGCCAGTAAGAACAGGAAAGCCATCGTCGCCAGCACGCCGAGCGCGAACGCCGGCACGAGCACGGCCGCGAGGGCGCGGCCGGTGGTCGTCCGGTGCCGCTCCCGGAGGCCGAGCACGACGAGCACGAAGCTGCCGAACAACGCCGCGATGCCTCCGACCCAGGGAACGATCGTCAGGACGGCGGGGCCGGCCGCGTAGCAGAACACCCGGCCCGTCTCGGAGAGCGGCCTCCGGCTCTCCGTGAACAGCCGGACGAACGGATGCACCACGATCGTCCACATCCCGAGCGCGAGCAGCGCGTAGAACGGACTCAGGAAGAACTCCAGCAGCAGCCAGCCACGCGACTCCGTCCCCGGGAGCCCGGCGTAGCCGAGCGCCTCGGCCAGCTCCGGCGGAAGCGTCAGCCCGCCGCCGCTCATCCCCCACAGCACCGAGAACAGGGCGCTCGCCACCGAGAAGAGCAGGTAGTAGAACAGCGGCCGCGCGAACGGCACGCCGGGGTCGATGGCGCGGAAGAAGCGCGCCGGCGCCGTCAGGCTCTCCAGCCAGGTCGCCGTCAGGCTCTCCGGGAAGGTCCGGTCGGCGTCCTCCCAGGGGACTCGCGCGAGTTCCGCTCCCGGCTCGGGTCCCTCTCCGGGCGAAGGCGCGCCCGCCCCCTGCGGCCCGAGCCCCTCGCGATCCTCGGGCGCGATCATTCCTCGTCCTCCTCCTCGTCCGCCGAGAGCCGGAACCGCGCGTCCACGGCGGCGCAGCGGTCCCGCTCCGGGAAGGCGAGGAACGGGTTGATGTCCAGTTCCCGGATCTCCGGGTGGTCGCCGACGAGCTGGCTCGTACGCTCGACCACCTCGCCGAGCAGGTCGAGGTCGACGCTCGGCTCGCCGCGCACCCCCTCGAGGATCCGGTAGCCGCGCAGCGAGCGGATCATCTCGCCCGCGTCCTGCCGGCTCACGGGCTGCACGCGGAACGCCACGTCCTTCAGCACCTCCACGTACACGCCGCCGAGGCCGACCATCACGATCGGCCCGAACCGGCGCTCCCAGGTCATCCCGACGATCGCCTCGCGGCCGCCCTTCAGCATCTTCTGGACGAGCACCCCCTCGGCGCGCGCCTCCGGGCCGGCCTCGACGAGCAGGGCGTCGATCGCCGCGAACGCCCGGCGCACCTCGTCCTCCGACTCGAGGTCGAGCCGCACGGCGCCCGCCTCGGTCTTGTGCAGAATCGTCGTGCTCACCGGCTTGACCACCACCGGGTGCCCCATCTCCGCCGCCGCCGCGACGGCGGAATCCGCGTCGCGGGCCACGGCCCAGGGCGCGACCGGGATGCCGTACGCCTCCAGCAGCTCGAACCCCTCGATCATCGTGAGCCGGTCCCGCCCCTCGGCGAGCGCCGCCCCGATGAGCGACGTCACCCGCGCCACGTCGGCCGGGAACCGACGGACCTCCTCCTCGGGGCGCTCCTGCCAGCGCCGGTGGCGCCACATCGCCCCGAGGGCCCGGGCGGCCGACTCCGGGAAGCGGTAGGCCGGGATCGGCGAGTCCTCGAGCTCCGCCATCCCCTGCGGGAGCCCGCGCTTGCTCATCAGCACGGCCATCACCGGCTTGTCGCAGCCCTCGGCTCCCGCCCGGATCGCGCGCGCCACGAGCGGCGCCTCGAGCGCGAGCGGCACGTACGAGGCGATCAGCGCGTCGATCCCCTCGTCCGCGCAGATGATCCGCGTCGCCTTCTCCACCTGCTCCGGCGTCGCGCTCGCGATCATGTCCACCGGGTTCGCGACGCTCGCCTCGACCGGGAGGATCTCCCTCAGCGCCGCCTGCGAGCGCTCCGACAGCGGCGTCACCTCGAGCCCGCGCGCCTCGCAGGCGTCGGCGATGATGATGCCGGGACCGCCCGCGTTCGTGAGGATCGCCACCCGGTTCCCGCGCGGGAGCGGCGCCTTGCTGAACGCGATCGCCGCGTCGAACAGCTCCTCCACCGAGTCCGCCCGCTGCACGCCGCACTGGGCGAGCAGCGCGTCGGTGGCGATGTCGACCTGGGCCAGCGCGCCCGTGTGGCTGGAGGCCGCCTTCGCCCCCGCCTCCGTGCGCCCCGCCTTCACCACCAGGATCGGCTTGCGGCGGGTCGTCTCGCGCGCCAGCCGGACGAAGGCGCGCGGGCTTCCGAACGACTCGAGGTACATCAGGATCACCCCGACCTCGTCGTCGTCCCGCCAGTACTCGGTGAGCGCGTTGCCCGAGATGTCCGTCTTGTTGCCGACCGAGACGAACTGGCTGATCCCGATCCCGAGCTCGGTCGCGTAGTCGAGGATCGTCATCCCCATCGCGCCGGACTGGCTCATGAACGCGATCGGCCCCTTCGGCGGCATGAAGGGCGCGAAGGTGCCGTTCATCGAGACCGCGTCGGAGGTGTTGAGGACCCCCATGCAGTTCGGGCCGACCATCCGCATCCCGAAACGGCGGATCGTCGCGGCGAGCTCCGCCTCGAGCGCGACCCCCTCGCCGCCCACCTCGCGGAAGCCCGCGGTGATCACGACCAGCCCCTTCACGCCCTTCTCGCCGCACTCGCGCACGACCTCGAGCACGATCTCCCTGGGGACGACGATGAACGCGAGGTCCGGGACGGTCGGAAGGACCGTGACGGACGGGAAGGCCGGGACTGCCGCGACAGAGTCCGCGTTCGGGTTGATCGGGTAGACGGGCCCCGTGAACCCGCCCTCGATGAGATGGCGGAGAACCGCGTTTCCGATGCTGCCCTTGCGGGTGCTCGCGCCGACGACCGCCACCGAGCGGGGGCGGAGAATCGCGTCGAGCGGACGCCGTCCGTGTCCCTTCGCCGTCGCGTCGCCACGCGGGGCATCCGAGGGCGCGGGCCCGGACGGCCGGCGCGTCGACGGGGGCGCGGCCCCCGATGTATGTTGCGGCATGATGAAGACCTTTCTCACGCGGGCCGTGGAATTCCCGGCGGGCCACCGCTACGTCCGCTCCGAGTGGAGCGAGGCGGAGAACGAGGCCCGGTTCGGCAAATGCTACCGGCCCCCCGCGCACGGGCACAACTACCGGGTCGAGGTGACCGTGTCCGGCGAGCCCAACCCGGAGACCGGGATGGTCGTGGACCTCGCCGAGCTCGACGCCCTCCTGCGGGAGACCGTGGTGGAGCCGATGGACCACGCCTTCCTCAACGAGCTGCCCGAGTTCCGCGGCGGCCTGATCCCGACCACCGAGAGCCTGGCGCACGTGATCTGGAACCGTCTCGAGCCGCGGCTGCCCCGCCACGTGGCGCTCGCGAGGGTGCGCGTGAGTGAGGACCGCGACCTGTGGGCGGAGTGCGCGGCCGGGTGAGCGCGGCAGGGCGGGGGTGCCGGCCCGGGCGCGGGAGGAGGCGGGCGGAGTGAACCTGCAGGAGCGGCTCGCGCTGCGGCGCACCCGCCTCGCCAACCAGCGGACGCTGCTCGCCTTCGTCCGCACCTTCCTAGGGTTCGTCGGGCTCGGCGTGGCCCTGATCGCGATCTTCGAGACCCCGTTCTTCGCCTTCCTCGGGTTCCTCGCGATGGCGGCCGGGCTCTTCGTGCTGGGGGCCGGCGTCGCCTCGTTCGCGCGGAACCGCTCCGCGCTGCACGCCGAGGTTGAGGCCGGCTGGCGGGAGGAAGGGCCGTGAGCAACGACCTCGTCCCCCGCCGCTATTCCGAGAAGCAGGCCGGCGAGATCCTCCGCCGCGCCGCCGACATGCAGCGCGCGGAGCCCACCGCGGCCGACCCCTCGGGCTTCTCGCTGGCCGAGCTCGAGGACGTGGCGCGCGAGGCGGGAATCGACCTGGAGCTCGTGCGTCGGGCCGCTTCCGAAGTGGACGTCTCGCGGGCGCAGGGTCTCGCGGACGCCCTCGCGGGCTCGCCGACCGCGATCCGGCTCGAGGTCGAGCTCCCCGGAGAGTATCCTGCCGACCGGTTCGACGAGATCGTCCCGATCGTGCAGGCCGCTTCCGCGTGGCAGGGCCACGCCGGCGTGGTCGGCCGTACACTCACCTGGAGCGCCCGGGCCGACAACAACACCTCCTCGCGGCAGGTGTTCGTTTCGGTCGCCGAGGATCGCACGCTGGTCCGGATCGAAGAGCGGCTCGGGGGGTTCGCCGGCGGCCTGTTCGGCGGCCTGATGGGCGGGATCGGCGGCGGCGTCGGCGCCGGAGTCGGGGCCGGGGTCGGGGCGGCGCTCGGGTCGGTGGCGTTCGGGATCGGGTTTCCGATCCTGATGATCGGCGGCTCGTACTTCGCCGCGCGGTCGATCTTCGCCTCGTACGCGAAGCGGGAGCGTGCGAAGATGCAGGCGCTGCTGGACCAGGTCGCGGCGCACGCGGAGTCCGTGATCGCGGAGTCCCGCCGCCTGCTTCCGGAGAGCGAATGAGCAAACCCGCGTTCGACGACCTCGCCGAGACCTACGACGCCTGGTTCCTCGACAACCAGGCGATCCTCGGCTCCGAGGTGCTGCTGCTGAAGCGGTTCCTCGGGGACCCGGGCATGGCGCTCAGCGTCGGCTGCGGCACCGGCCTGTTCGAGTGGGTCCTGCGCGAGCGGCACGGGATCACGATCCGGCACGGGGTCGAGCCGTCGGCGGACATGGCCCGGATCGCGGAGAGGCGCGGGCTCGAGGTTCGGAGCGGCTCGGCCGAGGATCTCCCTTACGCGGACGCGACGTTCGACACGGCGATCCTGAACGGAGTCCCCGGCTACGTGGCGGACCTCGAGCGGGCGTTCGCCGAGGCGTTCCGTGTCCTGCGGCCGGGCGGGTCGGTGGTGGTCCTCGACGTCCCCGCCGAGAGCGGGTTCGGCCTTCTCTACCAGCTCGCCGCCGCGAAGGGCTCCTGGGACGACCCGTCCCTGCAGGGCCTCGCCCCGGCCCGGCCCTACCCGGTGGAATTCGCGGCCGCCGCGCGGTGGCGTACCACGTCGGAGAAGGCGGAATTGCTGCGCGCGGTCGGGTTCGAGGACCTCGCGTTCGCCCAGACGCTCACCGTCCACCCCCGGTTCGCGAACGACCGCGTCGAGGAGCCGGTCGAGGGGTTCGACCGCGGCGGCTACGTGGCGATCCGCGGACGGAGGCCGTAGCCCGATCCCGGACCGCCGCCCGCCTCCCGACCTGTTCTCGCGCCCCGTGCCCGGGCCCCGCCGGGGTCCGGAGCGCGCGCCGCCCGGCGAGGCGGGCGCTTCCCCGACGCCGGAGTCGGTCCTGCGCGGCGTGTTCGGCTTCGAGCGCTTCCGGCCCGGCCAGCGGGAGGTGATCGAGGCCGTCCTCGAGGGCCGCGACTGCATCGCCGTGATGCCGACCGGTGCCGGGAAGTCGCTCACCTTCCAGGTCCCGGCCCGGATCCTCCCCGGCACCGTGCTCGTCCTGTCGCCGCTGATCAGCCTGATGAAGGACCAGGTCGACGCGCTGCGGGCGTTCGGGTTCCGCGCGACGGCGATCAACTCCTCGCTCCCGCGCGAGGAGTGGCTCCTCCGGGTGGACGGCCTCGCCCGCGGCGAGTGGGAGCTCGCCTACCTCGCGCCCGAGGCGCTGGAGGGGGGCCTGCGCGAGCGGCTCCGGGCCGCGCCGCTGTCGCTGCTCGTGGTGGACGAGGCGCACTGCATATCCCAGTGGGGTCACGACTTCCGCCCCTCCTATCGGCGACTGCGCGGCCTGAAGCAGGAGCTCGGCGGGATTCCGGTGCTCGCCCTCACCGCCACCGCCACCCGCCGGGTGGCGCGCGACATCCTCCGGCAGCTCGGGATGCGGAGCCCGGCCGGCCACAAGGGCTCGTTCTTCCGGCCGAATCTCGTCGTCCGCTGCCGGAAGAAGGGCGAGGGAGACACGCGGCGGGAGATCCTGGCCCTCGTGCGGCGGCACGCGGGGGAGAGCGGGATCGTCTACTGCCTGTCGCGACGGTCCGTCGACTCCACGACGGAGTTCCTCCGGCAGCGGGGCGTGCGGGCCGTCGCCTACCACGCCGGGCTCTCCGACGATGAGCGCGCCGCCGCCCAGGAGGCGTTCGCCCGCGACGACGCCGACGTCGTGGTCGCGACGATCGCGTTCGGGATGGGGATCGACAAGTCGAACGTGCGGTTCGTGATCCACCGCGACATGCCGACCGACGTCGAGTCGTGGTACCAGGAGATCGGCCGGGCCGGACGGGACGGCCTTCCCAGCGAGTGCACCCTGTTCTACTCGTGGGCGGACGTGAAGGCGCGCGAGCGCTTCCTTTCCGGGATCGAGAGCCCCGAGCTCCGGCGCGAGAAGCGCGAGGCGACGGTCCGCCTGTTCCGGATCGCCGACTCGGGCGCCTGTCGCCACCAGGCGATCGTGGCGCACTTCGACGAGGAGATCGAGCCCTGCGGCACCTCGTGCGACGTCTGCACGGGCG
>JAWOIN010000082.1:0-22732 GCA_046484665.1 Gemmatimonadota bacterium | reverse complement strand
CACCCCAAACACAAAACCCACAATATTCCCGGCAAGTTTCTAACCTACATGCAGAGCGGCTTGCCGGTGCTGGCGAAGATCAACGAGGGTAATGACGCCGCTCAAGCGAGGTGCTGTCCCCCGTCGACCCGGATGATCTCCCCCGTAACATAGCCCGCGCCGGCCAGGTACAGAACCGCGCCCGCCACGTCCCCCGGGGAGCCGACGCGGCCGAGCGCCGTGCGGCCGGCCGCGTCCCGGCGGTCCTGCGCGGAGTCCTCGCCCGGCGGCAGCAGGACGGGGCCCGGCGCCACGCCGTTCACCCGGATCTTCGGCGCCCAGGCCCGGGCGAGGCCGCGGGTGACGCTCGCCAGCCCGGCCTTCGTCGCGACGTAGGGGACGTAGCCCGGCCACGCCTCGTCCCAGCCCGTGTCGATCAGGTTCACGATGCAGCCGCCGGAGGCGGCCATCAGCCGGGCCGCCGCGCGCGCGCAGAGGAACGGGGCCCGCAGGTTCACCGCGAACACCCGGTCCCACTCCTCCGCCGACACGGACATCGGGTCGTGGCGGGGGAAGATCGCGGCGCCGTTCACGAGGAGGTCGAGGCCCCCCAGCGCCTCCCGCGCCGACTCGAACAGGGCGTCGATCGCCGCGGGGTCCTCGAGGTCCGCCTGCAGGGCCACCCCGCCCGCGCCCGCGTCGGAGAGCCGCGACACGACCTCGCCGGCCTCCTCCTCCGAGCTCCGGTAGTGCACGGCGACCCGCCAGCCCGCCTCCCCCAGCGCGAGGGCGATCGCCCGTCCCACCCGGACCGCTCCGCCCGTGACGAGCGCCCTCGGGGCCGCCCCGGACCCGTCGCGCATTCAGTCCTCCTCGGGAAGGTGGGGGACGGAGACGTCCGTCTGGTGCTCCGGCGGCGCGATGCCCTTCACCCGCACCGACTTCGCGGGCACGCCGACGTTCACATGGTAGGGCCGCACGTCCCTCGTCGCGAGCGCCTTCGCGCCCACCATCCCGTGCTCGCCGATCCGCACGCCCGCCAGCACCGTGGCGCCGTGGGTGATCCGCACGTCGTCCCCGATCACGGTGGGGACGCACGTGACGTCGTCGATGTCGTTGATCGAGTGGGTGTGGCTGAAGATCGCCACCCTGTCGCTGATCGAGACGCGGTCTCCGATCACGATCCCGCCGCGGTCGTCGAGCAGCACGTCCCGGTGCACGACGACGTCGTCGCCGACCTCGAGGTTGTAGCCGAAGCTGACCTCCACGAAGTGGAACGCCTTGAAGTTCCGGCCGACGCGGGCGAACACGTGCGGCGCCAGGATCCGCCGCAGCTGCACGCCGAGCGCGACGTTCCCGCCGAGCGGCGAGCGGTCGAACATCTGCCACAGCCAGATCAGCGGCTTCCGGGGCGCGAAGCGCTCGACGTCGATCTCCCGGTAGTGCTCGGGCTCGAGGGTCACCCCGCGCGGATCGAGGTTCGCGAGCGCGGCCCGCGTCGCGGCGGGCAGCCGCGACTCGTCGGCGTCCGGCGCCAGGGCGGGGAAGTAGAGCCCGCGCAGCGTCGCGGCCACGAGGGTGTTCCGGTCGCGGCCCGGATCGGCCACCCGTTCCTCGAGGCCGGACAGCCAGGCTTCGTACGCGGCCGCGGCGGGCGCCGCGACGTCCACCCGGCGGAGCGGGAGATGGGCCATGCGTTCCTCCGGACGTTCGCGTTCCGCGCGTGGCCCGGCGTCCGCGTTGACGCCGGCCTCCGCGGCGGTTAGTCTCCCGACGTTGTTGAGACCGATTCTCAACCGCAGGCGATGGGCGGCGTCGAGGCCGCGGCCCGTCCTTGCCCCGACCCCGGACTCGCATGCACCGAATCGTCCCCGCGGGGGCCGTGCTCGCCGTCGCCTGCGCCGCGATCCTCGCGGCGGGCACCTTCCCGACTACACGCGGTGGCCCCAGCGCGATCCCACCTGAGATGCCACCGCCGGCGACCGGCACGCCGCTCCCCGGCCCGGCGGTGGTGGCGGAGAGGGAAGCGTGGGCGATGGGCGCGCCGCTGCGCGTCCGGGCGGCGGGCTCCGACCGCGAGACGGCCGTGCGGGCGATCGAGCGCGCCTTCCTCGAGGTGGAGCGGCTGGAGGCCGAGCTGAGCAGCTGGCGCGAGGACTCCGACCTGGGGCGGCTGCGGGCCGCGCCGGCCGGGACGCCGGTCCGCGTGCGGGCGCGGACGGCGGCCCTGCTCTCCGAGGCGGCGGACTGGGTGGGCCGCACCGGCGGGGCGTTCGACCCGGCGATCGGGGCGCTCGTGGACGCCTGGGACCTGCGGGGCGGCGGCCGCATTCCGGCGCCCGCGGAGCTCGAGGCCGCGCTCGCGTCGAGCCGCTGGGAGCGGATCCGCCTCGACGCGGCGGCCGGCACGGTGGAGCGGGCCGACGGCGCCGCCTGGATCGACGCGGGAGGGTTCGGCAAGGGCGCCGCCCTGCGCTCGGCCGCGGAGGCCCTGCGCGCCGGCGGGGCCAGCGCGGCGCTGCTCGACTTCGGCGGCCAGCTGGCCGTCCTGGGCGACGACCCGGCGGACGGCGGCCCGGGCTGGCCGGTGGCCGTCGCGCACCCGGCCCGCCGCGACTCGGCGCTCCTCGCGGGTCGGCTGCTGCACGGTTCCCTCGCCACTTCCGGCGACTCGGAGCGCTCCCTCGACGGGCCGCACGGCCGCATCGGCCACCTGCTGGATCCCCGCACCGGCGCCCCGGCGCCGGCGTGGGGAAGCGTCACCGTGGCGGCGGACGACCCGCTGGCGGCGGACGTCCTCGCCACGGCGCTGTTCGTGATGGGCCCCCGCGAGGGGGCCCGTTGGATCGACGGCCGCGCCGACGCGGGCGCGCTCTTCCTGCTCGACCGCGGGGACGCGGTCGAAGTCGTGTTCGCGGGCGCGCTGGAGGGGCGCCTGCGGCTCGAGGCGACGCGAACGGTTTCCCGCCCGCGGCCGCGGGCGGCATCACGGGATTCCGAAGCCGGGAGGAACTGACGGAATGGAGACGATCGACATGAACGGACCCGCCGGCGGGGCGCGGCGCCGAAGCGCGCTCGCCGCCGTCCTCGCCCTCGTCTTCGTCCTCGCGGCCCGCCCGCCCGCCTCGGCGAGCGCCCAGGAGCCGACGGCCGAGCAGCGGATCGAGCGGCTGGAGCGCCAGGTCCGGGAGCTGCGCGCGGCGCTCGACGCGACGAGGGACACGACGGGCCTCGGGGAGGTGCGGGCGCAGATCGAGGCGATCACGCGGGAGCTCGAGGAGCTGCGGCTCGGCGCCGACGTCGTCGCCGCGGCGGACACGAGCCTGTTCGGGCTCGGGCCGGGCGCGTCGAAGATCTACCGGGTGGCCCAGGGCGTCTCGATCGGCGGGTACGGCGAGGTCCTGTACGAGAACTTCGCGAGGGAGCGCGAGGACGGCGCCGACTCCGGCGCCGCCGACCAGCTCGACTTCCTGCGGGCGATCGTGTACGTCGGCTACAAGTTCGACGAGCGATTCCTGTTCAACTCCGAGATCGAATTCGAGCACGCGTCGACGGACCAGACGGGGAGCGTATCCGTCGAGTTCGCCTACGTGGACTGGCTGTTCGCCGGCGCCGGATCGAGCCTCGGGGCCCGGGCCGGCATGGTCCTCGTGCCCATGGGCTTCCTCAACGAGCTGCACGAGCCGCCGACGTTCCTCGGCACGGAGCGGCCGGAGACGGAGAGCCGGATCATCCCGTCCACTTGGCGCGAGAACGGGATCGGCCTGTTCGGCGACACGGGGGACTTCTCCTGGCGCGCCTACCTCGTGAACGGCCTCGACGCCGTCGGAGGAGGGAGCTCGGACGCGGGAGGATTCTCCGCCTCCGGGCTGCGGGGCGGCCGCCAGAAGGGCTCCCGGGCCGTGGCGGAGAACTTCGCCTTCGTGGGCCGCGCGGACTGGACCGGCGTGCTCGGCCTCGCGCTCGGCGGCTCCCTCTACTACGGCAAGTCGGGGCAGGGGAACGAGGACCCGCTGTCGCCGGGCGGCACGGTCGGCGCCGCGACCTTCGTGGGCGAGGCGCACGCCCAGTACCGGGCGCGCGGCATCGACCTGCGGGGGCTCTACGCCGTGGCCACCGTCGACGACGTGGAGTCCCTGAACGCCGCCCGCGGCCTCGCGGGATCCGCCTCGATCGGGGATCGGCTGACCGGCTGGTACGTCCAGGCGGGCTACGACGTGCTGCGGCACGCGGAGACCGACGTGCAGCTCCTCCCCTACGTCCGCTACGAGAGGGTGAACACGCAGGACGAGGTGCCCGACGGCTTCTCCGCGAACCCCGCCAACGACCTGACGGTGGTCTCGATCGGGGCGCAGGTGCTGCCGATCCCGAACCTCGTCCTCAAGGCGGACTACCAGGTGCGCTCGAACGAGGCGGACACGGGGGTGAACCAGTTCAATGTGGCGCTCGGCTACCTGTTCTGAGCGCCGCGGGAGTCGCGCGGCGGCGAGCCCCCACGGGGCTTTCCGCCGGGCCCGTCCCGGTGCGGCGTCCCTCGTCGCGGGCCTCCTGGCGCTCGGGCTCGGCGCGACGACGGCGGACGCCCAGACTCTCCTCACGCAGGACGAGGCGCTTCGCCTCGCGTTCCCGCCTCCGGCGACGGTGGAGCGCCGGACGGCGTTCCTCACGGAGGCCCAGGTGGCAGAGGTGGCCCGCCTCGCGGGCCGGGAGCCGGCGACGAGCGTCGTCACCTACTACGTCGGGCGCGATCCGGATGGCGGACCCGCGGGCGTCGCCTGGTTCGACGTGCATCGGGTCCGGACGCTCCCCGAGGCGCTGATGATCGTCGCCGGCCCGGACGGTCGCGTCCGTCGGGTCGAGGTCCTGAAGTTCTCGGAGCCGCCGGAGTACATCGCCTCGGAGCGCTGGCTCGCGCAGTTCGCGGGCCGGGAGCTCGACGACGCGCTGGCCGTCCGCCGGGGAATCGTGAACCTGACCGGCGCCACCCTTACCTCGCGGGCGGTGACGGAGGCGGTGCGGCGGGCGCTGGCGATCCAATCCGTGGTCCGCCCGCTCGCGGCGGCCGAGCGCCCGCGCGGCGCCGCGCAGGACGGCGCACGGGGCCGCGTCGCGGAGCCGGCCCGGACGCCGGACGGGGTCGGGAGCGGGTCGCCGTGAGCCGCTTCGAGCTCTGGACGGTCCGGATCTCGTCGGTCGTCGTCGCCGTCTCCGGCTTCGGCTTCTTCTGGACGAAGTACCTGCTCGAACCGGTGCCCGGGGAGTTCACGATCCTGAGCCATCCGCTCGAGCCCTGGTTCCTGAAGATCCACGTGCTCTCCGCCCCCCTGTTCGCCTTCGCGGTCGGGCTGATCGCGGTCGCGCACATCGCGCGCCACCTGCGGCTGCGCGTGCGCCTCGGCCGGTTCAGCGGGCTCTCGACCCTCGCCACCCTCGGCCCCATGGTCGCGACCGGCTATCTTCTCCAGGTCGTCACGTCGCCGGCCTGGCTCCCCGTGCTCGTCTGGGTCCACGTCGGAAGCGGTACCGCGTTCGTGGTCGCGCTGGCGGCGCACACGGCCGCGGCGCGCCGCGCCGCGCGGGCCTGCCTGCGGACCGTCGAGCGGATCGCGGAGGCGGTGCGGAGGCGTGAGGCGGACGCAGCGGCTGAAACTTTTCTCGCCCGGATCCGAATCATGAGGATGCGGGCGGGCGGCGGCGTGGACCCCGGCAAGCCGGACGAGGCGCGATGAACGAGATCCTGCGCAAGGAGATCTGGAGGAAGCTGGAGGCCCTGCCGGACGAGAAGGCCTACCAGGTCCTCGACTACGTCAACTACCTGCGCTCGCAGTACGGCGAGGCGGAGCCGCGAACCTCGGGCATGCAGCGGTTCGGCGAGGTCGTCCAGGAGACGATGCGGAAGCGTCGGGTTCCGGCCTCGGCGATCCGCGAGTCGATGAAGGTGATCGGCGCCGCCGACCGCGTGCTCGGCGTGGTCCGCAACGCGGGCAAGGAGTTCCTGGTCGAGCTCGAGGGAGGACGGCCCGAGCCCTCGGCGCCGGCTCCGAAGCCGCGCGGCTCCGAGCCCCCGGAGGCGCGCGAGATCCGGGTCGAGTAGCCCCCCCCTCCCGCCGCGACGCCGCCCCGGCCGCGCGCCGGATCCGCCCGGATCCCGGCGCGCGGTTGACGTCATCAGGGCCGTGCTCTACCGTTTCCGGTTCCGCGACGCCGCTCGCCCCGGCGGACCTCGCGCCCGAGGCGCGACCGTTCCGTCCGCGGCGGCGTCGCCCGTCCGGCGGCGCCCGGCGCGCCGCGCACCCGAAAGACGCGACACCGATGGCCGACCGCGAGATCCGCGAAGCGCTGACCTTCGACGACGTCCTCCTCGTCCCGCGCCTCGCGAAGGTGCACCCTGCGGACGTGGACGTCTCGACCCGGCTCACCCGGGGGGTCCGGCTCGCCGTGCCCCTGGTGTCCGCGGCGATGGACACCGTCACCGAGCACCGGATGGCGATCGCGATGGCCCGCGAGGGCGGGATCGGGATCCTCCACAAGAACATGCCGATCGAGGCGCAGTGCGCCCAGGTGGACCGGGTGAAGCGCTCCGAGAGCGGCATGATCCTCGACCCGATCACGCTCGGCCCGAACGCGCGTCTCCGGGAGGCGACCGCCCTGATGCGGGACTACTCGATCAGCGGCGTCCCGATCGTGGACGAGGAGGGACGCCTGGTCGGCATCCTCACGAATCGCGACCTCGTGTTCGAACTGGACCTCGACCGCCCGGTCCACGAGGTGATGACGGCGAAGGGCCTCGTGACGGCGCCGATCGGCACCTCGCTCGAGCAGGCGGAGGAGACGCTGCGGCGTCACAAGATCGAGAAGCTCCCCGTGGTGGACGAGGAGGGGAGGCTCCGGGGTCTGATCACGGTCAAGGACATCTTCAAGCGGCGGGCGCACCCCAACGCCTCGAAGGACGGGCACGGGCGGCTCCTGGTGGGAGCCGCCGTGGGGACGTCGCCCGGCGAGCTCTCCCGCGCGACCGAACTCGTCGCGGCGGGCGTCGACGTGATCGTCGTGGACTCCGCGCACGGCCACTCGCAGGGCGTCCTCGACTCGGTGGCGCGCATCCGCGAGGCGCATCCCGAGGTCCAGCTGGTGGCGGGGAACGTCGCGACGGCGGACGCGGCGCGGGCGCTCGTCGAGCGCGGGGCGGACGGCGTGAAGGTGGGGATCGGCCCCGGGTCGATCTGCACGACCCGCGTCGTCACCGGCGTCGGCGTCCCGCAGGTCACGGCGATCCTCGACGCCGTCCGCGGCGCGGGCGACGTGCCGGTGATCGCCGACGGCGGCATCAAGCAGTCGGGCGACATCGTGAAGGCGCTCGCGGCCGGCGCCTCGGCCTGCATGCTCGGCTCGATGCTTGCAGGAACGGAGGAGAGCCCGGGGGAGGCGTTCCTGCTCGAGGGCCGGAGGTTCAAGGTGATCCGGGGCATGGGCTCCCTCTCGGCGATGGAGGAAGGCTCGGCGGATCGCTACTTCCAGGACGAGTCCGAGCGCCGGAAGCTGGTTCCGGAGGGGATCGAGGGGCGGGTTCCTTACAAGGGGCCGGCCGCCGATACTTTGTTCCAGCTCGTGGGCGGTTTGCGCAGTGGAATGGGATATTGCGGGGTGGCCGACGTCGAGGAGCTGCGGACGCGCGCCGAGTTCGTGCGGATGACGTCCGGCGGGCTCCGGGAGTCGCACCCGCACGACGTGGTGATCACGCGCGAGGCTCCGAACTACAGGCTCTGACGGAGCTCTGACGGACCGGGCCCGAGCGGGCCGGAACGCCATCGGGAGGCGAGACGCGAATGGAGAACGCAACCTCGCGGGGCCGCGTGCGCCGCACGACCAGACCGCCGGCGGCCGCGTGGCTCGCCGCGGCCCTCGCGCTGCCGCTCGCGTGGGGGTGCGCGGGCGGTCCGCCGCCCGCGACCGGCCCCGCGCCGCTGGCGGAGAGCCCGATCCTCGAGGAGGCATCCGCCTCCGCCGTCGCCGAGGCGGAACGGGAGGGCGTCGACGCGCGCGTTCTCGCGGAGGCAGCGGCCGGGGCGGAGCGGGCGGTCGACTCCCTCGACGACGCGAAGCAGAAGGAGTTCTACCAGCTGTTCGGGAACGACCCGCTCGGCCTCGCCCGTCGCCCCGCCAACGCGGCGCGCTTCGAGATCCCGCTCGAGACGAACGAGGCCGTCGAGCGCTGGATCGAGTACTTCGCGAGCGGCGCGGGCCGCCCGCGCTTCCGGATCTACCTCGAGCGCGCCGGCGCCTACGAGGGGATGATCCGCCGGAAGCTCCGCGCGGCGGAGCTGCCCGAGGACCTCCTCTATCTCGCGATGATCGAGAGCGGGATGAACCCGAACGCCTACAGCCGGGCGCACGCCGCCGGGATGTGGCAGTTCATCCGGGGCACCGGCCGGCTCTACGACCTCAAGGTGGACTACTGGGTCGACGAGCGCCGCGACCCGTTCAAGGCGACCGACGCCGCGATCGCGCACCTCGGCGACCTGTACGACGAGTTCGGCTCCTGGTACCTCGCGGCCGCGGCCTACAACGCGGGCGCGGGGAGGGTGAACCGGGGGATCCGGAGAACCGGGTCCACGGACTTCTGGGACCTCGCGCAGGCGCGGGGCGTGCTGCGCAGCGAGACGCGGAACTACGTCCCGAAGCTGATCGCCGCGGCGCTCATCGCGAAGAACCCCGAGAAGTACGGGTTCGACGACGTCGAGCCCGAGCCGCCGCTCGAGTTCGACACGGTCGAGGTGCCCGACGCGACCAGCTTCGACGTGATCGCGGAGGCGGCCGGGACGGACGAGGACCAGATCCGGCGGCTGAACCCGCAGTACCTGCGGCGCGTCACGCCGCCCGCCGGGCCCGCCGAGGTCCGGGTGCCGAAGGGGGCGGCCGAGGCGTTCGCCGTGGCCTACGCGGCGATCCCGGCCTCGGAGCGCGTCACCTGGCTCGAGCACGTCGTGACCCGGGGGCAGACGCTGTCCCACATCGCCTCCCGCTACGGCGTGTCCGTGGAGTCGATCCGGGCCTCGAACAACAACGTGAGCCCGAAGCGGCTGCAGATCGGGCAGAAGCTCATCATCCCTCGCTCCGGGCGTGCCCCGACGCGGCTGGCCGCCGCCGGTGCGGCGCCCGTCTCCGCGCCGACCGGGGGGCCGGTCACCGTGACGGTCCGGCCCGGCGACACGCTGTGGACGATCGCCCGGCGGCACGGCGTCACGACGGGCCAGCTGATGGCGATGAACAACCTCAGCTCGTCGGTCATTCGCCCCGGCGACCGGCTGACCGTCAGCCGCTGACGGGAGTGGACGCGCGATGACGGAACCGCTCCGGATCGACCTGCACGTCCACACCTGCTGGTCTCCCGACGCCCGGATCGCGCCGGCCGTCCTCGTCGAGCGCGCGGCGGAGCTGGGCCTCGACCGCGTCGCCGTGACGGATCACGGGGAGGTCGAGGGGGCGCTGCGGGCGCAGGCGCTGGACTGGCGCCGGGTGATCGTGGGGGAGGAGATCCGCTGCCGGGGACGAACGGAGATCATCGGTCTCTTCCTGACCGAGCGGATCCCGGCGGGCCTCCGGCTCGAGGAGGCGGCCGAGCGGATCCGGGACCAGGGGGGGCTGGTCTACGCGCCTCATCCGTGGGCCTACCTGGTGACGCCCGGCCGGCACGCCCGCCGCGCCGTCGAGGCGGCCGACGTGGTCGAGGTGTTCAACTCCCGCGCCTTCCTCGAGATGTGGAACCGGAAGGCGGCGTCCACCGCCCGGAGCCGGGGACTCGCGGGCGCCGCGAGCTCGGACGCGCACTTCGTGCACGAGCTCGGGCGGGCGTGGACGGAGGTGCCGGAATTCGAGGGACCGGACGGGCTGCTCGAGGCGCTGCGACGGGGACGGCCGGTGGCCCGGGCGACCGGGAGCCCGGCCGTCCACGTCGTCTCCGTGGCGTGGCGGACCGGCCGCGCCGCGGGGCATCTCCTCCCGTCCGGCGCTGGGGCGCCCGACCGCGTCCCCCTGCGTGGATTGCCGTGCGAGGCAGGACAATATGTGCCGCCGAGCTCGGAGACTCGCCGGCGCCTTTGATTTCCCGTGCGCGTGACCCGTAGATCTGCAATTAGCCGCAGCCGGTATCGGCGCGCGTGAGAGCCAGACCCTCGAAGCGGAGGCGTTCGTAACGGGAAAGAGAGGCCCGATCGAGGCCCGCATTCGTAAGTACGGCAGGAGGGCGGAATCCCTGCTCCGCCGCAGTCGCCGTGCGTACGAAACCTACGCCCGGCTCGAGTTCCGCCGCCGTCATCCCGACACGAAGCGCAAGATCCTGGTTCACCAGATGGGACGAGTCGGGTCGAAGAGCCTCGAGACGGCGCTGAGTGAACACGTGCGCGGGGCGACCCTGTATCACCTGCACTTCCTCAACGACAGGACCATCGAGCGCATTGGCGGGGCCCTGCGCAAGCAGTACGAGGTGACGGGCCTCGCGGAGATGCCCGAGCAATTCGTCGCCGCGCTTCATCTGCGCGCTCTCCTGCGTGAGCACCGACGGCGGCAGGAGATCCCCTGGAAGATCATCTCGCTCGTAAGGGACCCGCTGGCCCGGCACGTTTCGGCGTTCTTCCAGTACTTCCCCACCAACTTTCCGGAGCTCGGCCGCGGCCACCTCCATGACCCGGCGAACCTGGAGACCCTCCGGGACATGCTGGTCCACGGCTTCCGTGACGACCGCGACTACATTGCCTCCTGGTTCGACAATGAGGTCCGTGAGCCGTTCGATATCGACGTGTTCGCCGAGCCGTTTCCCCACGAGCGCGGCTTCCAGATCAGCAGGGGCGGCCTCGCGGAGCTTCTCGTTCTGCGATTGGAGGATCTCGAGCGGACAGCTTCCCCCGCCGTGCGCGAGTTCCTCGACATTCCGTCGCTCGAGATTCCCCGCGTGAACGTGGGGGCGAGGAAAGCCTACGGAGATGTCTATCGGAGATTCCGGTCGGAGGTCCCGCTGCCGGCCTGGTTAGTGGATGAGGTCTACGGATCGAAACTAGCCCGCCACTTCTACACGGAAGACGAGCTCGCCGGATTCCGGGCAGCCTGGAAGACTTCGTAGTGTAGCCGCGGAAAGTTCTGCATTCCGGCTGATCGGCTCAGGCGCTGACCGCCAGGCGCGCCGCGCCCCGCGGCGGGCCCGCGATCGGGTAGACGAGGGCGTTCCCCGTCTCGTGGATCGCGTTGCGCGGGTCGATCACGATCCCCGCGTGGCGCGCCACCAGCCCGTAGTCCACGTCGGAGTGGTCCGTCGTGATCACGACGGCGTCCGCCTCCTCCAGCCGCTCGACCGTGAGCGGGACGGAGCGGTGGACCTCGGTCTCGATCTCGACCTCGGGGACGAGCGGGTCGTGGTACTCGACCCGGGCGCCCCGCTGGCGCAGCAGCTCGATGATGTCGAGCGCCGGGCTCTCGCGGACGTCGTCCACGTCGGGCTTGTAGGCGACGCCGAGCACGAGGACCCGGCTCCCGTTCAGCGGCTTCCGGGCCCGGTTCAGGGCCTCGGCGGTCTTCGCCACCACCCAGCGCGGCATGTCGCCGTTCACCTCCGCGGCGAGCTCGATGAACCGGGTCCGGTACTGGAGCGTCCGCATCTTCCAGGCGAGGAAGATCGGGTCGACGGGGATGCAGTGCCCGCCGAGCCCCGGCCCCGGGACGAACCGCATGAAGCCGTAGGGCTTGGTGGAGGCGGCGTCGATCACCTCCCAGATGTCGATCCCGAGCCGGTCGGCCACGATCGCCATCTCGTTCACGAGGCCGATGTTCACGGCGCGGAAGGTGTTCTCGATCAGCTTGGCCATCTCCGCGGCCTCGGGCGAGGACACCTCGACCACGTCCTCGATCACCTCGCGGTAGAGGGCGGTCGTCAGCCGGTGGCAGGCGGGCGTGAGGCCGCCCACCACCTTCGGCGTGTTCTCGATGTGCCAGACCGGGTTCGCCGGGTCCACCCGCTCCGGGCTGAACGCGAGGAAGAAGTCCTCGCCGGCCCGCAGCCCGGTCGCCTCCAGCATCGGCTGGACCAGGTCGCGGGTCGTGCCCGGGTAGGTGGTGGACTCGAGCACGATCAGCTGTCCCGGGCGCAGCCGGTCCCGAACCGCCTCGGCGGCCGAGACGATGAAGGAGAGGTCCGGGTCGTCGGTCTTCGAGAGCGGGGTCGGGACGCAGATCACGACCGCGTCCGCCTCCGTCAGGCGCCCGAAGTCCGCGCTCGCCTCGAGCGGTCCTGCCCCGGTCAGCTTCGCGAGCCGGCCCGAGGCGATGTCCGTGATGTGGGAGCGCCCGGCGTTGACCCCGTCGACGACCGACGGCTTCACGTCGAAGCCCAGCGTCCGGAACCCGGCCTCGGCGAAGGCGACCGCGAGCGGCAGCCCGACGTATCCGAGGCCGATGACCCCGACGACGGCGTCGTGGGACTCGATGCGGGCGAGCAGGTCGGCGTCTGTGGCCATGGGAGATTCGCGTGGTGTCGAAGGTGGTGTGGCGGCGGGGCCGCCGGCCCCGCTCAGCGCCGCCGGGAATCCGCCCGGCGGCCCTACTCCGCCGTGCCGAGGATGCGTCCGGCGAACCCGTTCCGCGGGTCCTCGCCGCGGGCGAGCATCGCCTGGACCACGCCGGGCCCCCGGTTGTAGGCGAGCAGCGCGAGATGCTGGTCGTCGTAGCGCTCGATCATCTGCCGGAGGTACTGGAACCCGAGCCGGAGGTTCGTGTCCCGGTCGAACAGCCGGTCCTCCGTGATGCCGGGCTCGAGGCCGGCGGCCGTGCTCGGCAGCAGCTGCGTGTACCCGATCGCCCCGACCGGGCTGACCGCCCGCTGCCGGAAGCCCGACTCGAGCTGGACGAGCCGGAACGCCATGTCGGGATCCAGGTTCTCGGCCCGCGCGAGGCGATGGATCGCCGCCGCGAGGTCGGCCGGGATGTCGTAGGCCTCGGAGTAGGCGACCACCGACTGGAGGCGGCCGAGCTCGTGCTCGGCCACGGACCGGTCGCCCTCCGCCTCGCGGAGCCGCTCGGCATGCTCGCGCAGGGAGTCCCGCAGCGAGGAGATCCTCGGCCCGACCACGAGCGCCCAGGCGCCCGCGTTCACGGCGGCGATCGCCGCCAGGACCGGAAGCAGCGGCGCGGCCCGACGCGCCCGGGCTCGGAGCCCGGGGCGCCGCGCAGCGCCGCCCGTCTGATCGTCGTCGCGATCGCTCATGTTCCTCCCGGCTTGCGCCGTCCGGTCATCCCGGTTCAAGAAAATGCGCCGCCGCCGGACGGGAAAGGCCCCCCGTCCTCCCGGCTCCAGGCGCCGCTCCTGCCTCCCCGCTTCGAGACCAGCCGGATCGGGCCGATCTCCATGCCGCGGTCGAGTCCCTTGCACATGTCGTACACCGCGAGGAGGCCCGCGGTCACCGCGCACAGGGCCTCCATCTCGACGCCGGTGCGCGCCTCCGTCGTCGTCTCCGCCGCGAGCCGCAGGCCCGGCGGGTCCGCGATCTCCTCGATCTCCACCCGCACTCCGTCCAGGGGCAGGGGGTGGCAGAGCGGCACGAGGTCCGCCGTCCGCTTCGCTCCGCCGATCGCGGCGATCCGGGCCACGGCGAGCGCGTCCCCCTTCTCGAGGCTGCGCTCCCGGATCGCGCGCAGGGTCTCCGCGCGCATCCGGATCTCGCCCTCGGCCCGCGCCGTCCGTCGGGTCGCCGGCTTCCCGGCCACGTCGACCATCCGGGCCCGGCCCGCCTCGTCGAGATGCGGGAAGCTCTGCTCGTCGCTCACGGACCCCGGATACCCCGGCCCGTGCGAGGACGTTCCTTCTCCGCGGGTTCCGGGGGCCTCAACGCCCGGGCCATCCGGCGCAGGAGCACCGCGGCGATCGCCTCCGGGTTCAGGTTCCCGGACGCCGCGTCCCGGGCCTCCTCCACCCGCTCGATCGCGGAGAGCCACCGGTCGGGCGGAACGGCCGCGGCGCCGGGCAGGGCCCGGGCGAGGTCCGGGTCGAGTGCCGCCGCCGGCACCCCGGCGGAGACGGTGAGGCAGTCGCGCAGCACCTCCTCGACCGCCTCCAGGAGCCGGGAGAACGCTCCGCGGGCGCCGGCGGGCCCGAACGCCGCGGCCTCCGCCCAGCACGCCGCGCGGTCCCCCTCGAGGGCCGTCCGGACCAGCCGGAGAGCCGCCGGCCGGCCGCTCTCCGGCTCCTCGTCCCGCTGGAGGCGGAGCGCCGTGCCGATCGCACCGCCCGCCCGCCGCGCCAGCTCGGCGGCGCGCTCCGGCGGCAGGCCGGCCTCCTTCTCGAGGAAGCGGGCGGCCGTCGCGACCTCGGGCGGCGCCACGCGGACGGCGAGCAGGCGCGAGCGGATGGTCGGCAGCAGCAGGCCCGGACGGCTCGAGGTGAGGAGGAACACGGTGTCGGGCCCCGGCTCCTCGAGCAGCTTGAGGAGGGCGTTCGCGGCCTCCGGGCTGGAGGCCTGGGGAACCAGCCGCTCGGCCTCGGCCACCACGAACACGGCGCCCTCCGCCATCGCGGGACGGCGCGAGGCGCGGGCCCGGATCTCGTCCACGACCTGGAGGAACAGGGCGTCGGACGGCTCCGACCCGCGGGGCCGCAGGGGGTCTTCCCGCAGCGCGGCGAGGACCTCGAGACGGGCCTCCTCCAGCTTCTCGCGCCGCTTCTCGGGGGTGAGGCTCCCCTTCGGCGACGGCACGGGGAAGAACCAGTGGATGTCCGGGTGCTGGAGTCCCGCCGCGAGCCTGCAGGAGCGGCAAGCGCCGCAGGGGCGTTCCCGCTCCGACCGGCAGAGCAGCAGTGCGGCGATCCACTGCGCCAGCCGCTCCTTTCCGGCCCCTTCCGGGCCGTGCAGGAGAAGCGACTGCGGAAGGCGTCCCTCCCGCGCGGCAGCCGCGAACCGGCGGCGGAGGTCCTCGTGGCCGTACAGCGGGGGCAGGCTCACCGCCGCCCCCGCAGCCAGCGGACCGGGTCCACCTGGCGGGGGTCGCCCCGCGAGTCCGGCTCGTAGATCTGGAACTCGATGTGCGTGCCCTGCGGCGACTCCTCGTCGCCCCCGACGTGCCCGATCACGGTCCCGGCGGACACCCTGTCGCCGATGTCGACGCGCAGCTCCTGCAGGTAGAGGTAGCCCGACCAGTAGCCGCCGCCGTGGTCGAGGATCACGGTCTGGCCCAGCAGGCCGCGGGAGCCGGCCCAGGCGACCTCCCCGGTCTCGACGGCCCGCACCGGCGTGCCGCGCGGGGCCCCGATTCCGATCCCCTTCCAGGAGTCGGCGACGTCCGGCCGCCGGTCGCCGAACCGGTAGACGACGGAGCCGTCCACCGGCCAGCTCAGCTGACCGAGGTCGGAGGTCCGGAGCGTCGATGCGCGGGCGGTGCCCGCCATCCGCTCCGCCTCGCGGCGGGCCCGCTCGAGCTCCACGAGCAGGTCGTCGAGCCGCCGCTCCTCGGTCTCGAGCGCGGACAGGCGGGTCTCCGTCTGCGTGACCCGGGCCCGGACGCTCGACAGCCGTCGCTGGCGCTGCCCCTCGAGACGCTCGAGGTCGCCGACCTCCCGCTCCTTCTCCATCCGGAGCGCGCTGAGACGGGCGTACTCGCTCGCGAGCTGGTCCCTCTGCTCCGACAGTCTCTCCTCGAGCCGCCGGACCTGTTCCACGAGCATCCGGTCGTAGCGGGCCACGAGATGGAGGTACTTGTAGCGGCTGAGCAGGTCGGAGAACGAGCGGGCCTCGAGCAGCACCTGGAAGGTGTGCAGGCTCCCGCGCCGGTAGATCTCCCGCAGCCGCTCCTCGAGCTCCGTGCGGCGGAGCTGGAGCTCGTCGCGGGTGGCCAGCATCTCCCGCGTCGTCTCGTCCACCTGGTCCGCGTAGGCCGCGATCTGGAGGTCGAGCTCGGAGAGGAGGCTGGAGGTCGATCCGATCCGGGCCTCGATGTTCCGGATCTCCACCGACACGTCGTGCACCTGGCCCCGGAGCTGGCTCGCCTCCCGCGTCAGCGTCTGCCGCTCCCGCCGGATCTGCTCGAGCCGCTGCTGGCTCTCGCGGATCCGCTCGCGGATCTCCTCCTGGGCCGGCAGGGTCGCGGGCCGCGCGGCGAGGGCGAGGCCCACGAGGAGGACGGCCCAGCCGGGACGCGGCCGCCCCGCGCGACGCCGGGAGGCGCGGCGGGCCGCCATCTCAGGCGGCTTCGATGCGGCGGATCTCCCGCCGGACGGCACCGGACGCCGCGGCCATGCCGAGGATGGCCGCGAACGCGAGCCCGGCGAGGATCCACGCGTCCGGGAGCCACGACATGGCGAGCAGCGACCGGTTCACGACCTCGTACGCGAGCCGCGTCAGCAGCAGCGCCAGGAGGCCTCCCGCGATTCCCGTGAGCAGGCCCTCGACCAGGAACGGGCGGCGGATGTAGGCGTCCGTCGCCCCGACCGTCTGCATGATCCCGATCTCGCGGCTGCGCGCGAGGATCGCCATCCGGACGGCGATCCCGATCAGGAGGATCGCCCCGAGCGCGAACGCCCCGCCGAGGACGAGGGCGGCGCCCGCCGCCACCCTCCGGAGCGCGAACACGCGGTCCACCCACTCGCGGCCGTAGCGGACCTCCTCGACGAAGTCGTAGCCGCGGAGCCGGTCGGCGACCCGCTCCACGTCCTCCGGGGTCCGGTACCCCTCGCGGAACGCGAGCTCGAGCGAGGCGGGCAGGGGGTTCACCTCGAGGTCGGAGAACACGTCGGAGAACTCCGTGAGCTCGCGCGAGGCTGCGTACAGCGCCTCGACCTTCGAGACGTACCGCGCCTCCGCCACCTCCGGGAACCTCCCGATCTCGCTCCGCGCGATCCCGACCAGCTCCTCGGAAGTCCCCTCCCGGATGAAGGCGACGACCTCGACCCGGGACTCGACCCCCGCCAGGGCCTCGTCGATGTTGTGCGCGGTCAGGGCGAACAGGCCCACGATGAACAGGCTGAGGCCGATCGCCGTGATCGAGAGGCCGCTCAGCAGCGGCGCGCGCCGGATCCCCTGCGCCGCCTCGCGAAGGCTCCTCACGGCCGGGCCCTCCCGGGCAGGTCGCCCGGGGAGACCTCCGGAGCGCCCGTCGCGGCCGGCCCGGAGGCGCCGTCGGCAGGGTCCGAGCCTCCGTCGGCAGGGTCCGAGCCGCCGTCGGCCCGGGAGTCGAACACGACCGCGCCCTCCTCGAGCTCGATCACCCGGATGTAGGGGTGGCGGCGGAGGATCTCGGCGTCGTGGGTGGCCATCACGACCGAGGTGCCCGAGGCGTTGATCCGGCTGAACAGCTCGAACACGCCCGCGGTCGCCCGCTCGTCCAGGTTCCCCGTCGGCTCGTCCGCCAGCAGCACCAGCGGGTCGGTGGCGAGGGCGCGGGCGATCGCCACGCGCTGCTGCTCGCCGCCCGACAGCTCGCGGGGGAAGCTGCGGGCGCGGGCCGCGAGGCCGACCTGGCCGAGCAGGCGCTGCACCCGGGGCTCGATCTTCGCGCGCGGCGTCCCCGTGCACTCGAGCGCGAACCCCACGTTCTCGGCCGCGGTCAGGCCCTCGAGCAGCCGGAAGTCCTGGAACACGAAGCCGACCCGCCGCCGGAGCTCCGGGAACTCGCGGCGCCGGATCCGGGCGCTGCTGTATCGCGACACCCTGACCTCGCCCCGCGTCGGCATCATCTGCATGTGGGCGAGCTTGAGGATCGTCGTCTTGCCGGCCCCGGACGGTCCCGACAGGAAGACGAACTCGCCCTTCCGGACGTGGAAGGAGATGTCCCGGACGGCCGGGGTCGACCGGTCGAATACGCGCGTGACGGACTTGAACAGGATCATCGGAGAGCGGGCTCCCCCGGCCGTCGCGCGCAGAAGCGCAGGCAGGCCTCGATCGCCGCGACCATCGAGCGCGGGTCGGCGATCCCGCGCCCCGCGATGTCGAACGCGGTCCCGTGGTCGGGCGAGGTGCGGGGGAACGGCAGGCCGGTGGTCACGTTGATCCCGGACTCCGGGGCGAGCGTCTTGAGGACGGCGAGCCCGACGTCGTGGTACGGCACGACGACCGCGTCCACGTCCCCCGCGATGCAGCGCCGGAACACCGTGTCCGCCGGGAACGGGCCCGACGCCACGACGTCCTCCTCCGCCCGCAGGCGCTCCATCGCCGGTCGCAGCACGCGCTCCTCCTCGTCCCCGAACAGTCCGCCCTCGGAAGCGTGCGGGTTGACTCCCGCGAAGGCAAGACGGGGCCGGCCGATGCCCCACCAGTCGCGGAGCCCGCGCGCCGCGGTCGCGGCGCGGCGGGCCACGAGCTCGACCGTGAGGAGACCGGGGACCTCGCGGAGCGGCACGTGGACGGTCACGAGCGCGAGGCGGAGCGGTCCGCCGAGCGGCGTCGTCTCCGACGCCATCACCATCGTCACGTCGGGCACGCCGGTCAGGGCCCGCAGCATCTCGGTGTGACCGGGGAACCCGTATCCCGCCGCCGCGAGGGCCGCCTTCGAGATCGGGGCGGTGACGAGGCCGTCCACCGTCCCGGCGAGGGCGAGCTCGACGCCCCGCTCGATCGCGGCCGCCGAGAGGAGGCCGGCCTCGCGGTCGCCGCCCCCGGCCCAGCGGCCGACCGTGACCAGCTCGACGCCCTCCGGCGGGGCGGCGTCCGCCGCGCGGTCGGCCCGCGCTCCGGCGGCCAACCCGCCCTCGGGCCCGATGCACAGGAAGCGGGCGGCCGCGGCTCCGGCCAGACTTCTCAGCGCGGCGGCCGCCACCTCGGGCCCGATCCCGCGGGGATCGCCGAGCGTGATGGCGAGGACGGGAGTCCGGGGTCGGGGTTCCGTCACGGGGGCGGCGCGGCGGCGGGGCGGATCAGAGTCGGACGTCGACGTGGATCTCGTTCCGGAGCTCCTCCACGAAGCGGCGCTCCGCCTTCTCGCGCTCCAGCCTCGCCCGGATCTGCGCGCGCGTGTCCTCGTCGTAGAGGATCTCTCCCTCCCGCGAGAACTCCGAGACGTGGATCACGACGTACACCGGAATGTCGCCGAGCAGCCGGTCGGTCGCGAACGGGCCTACGATCTCCCCGGGCAGGGGGTCGGCCAGCGCCGCCCCGTGCGCCGGGCCGAAGCTCTCCGCGATCTCGTCGAGCGGCCGGAGCGGGATCCGGAAGGGGATCTCCCCGATCCCGTGTCGCTCGGCGAGCTCCGCGAACGGGACGCCGGAGCGCGCGCTGTCGGCGACGGCCTCGGCCCTGGTGCGCGCCCGCTCGGCGTCCGCCTCTCCCATCTCGGGCCGGACCAGGATGTGGGACAGCTTCCGCTCGCCTCCCCGGATGTTGTCGACCCGGATGATGTGCCAGCCGAACCGGGTCCAGACGGGCCCGATCGGCGTCCCGGTCCGCGCCGACCACGCGGCCTGCGCGAAGGCGGGAACGAGCGTGCCGCGCTGCATCCAGCCGAGGTCGCCTCCCTGCTCGCGGGTCTGGGGGTCGTCGGAGTAGCGGCGCGCCACGATCGCGAAGTCCTCGCCCTCCCGGATCTCGCGGAGCGCCTGCTCGGCCTCCTCGCGGGCCGCCTGCCGGGCTTCCTCGGCGGGCACCGGCTCGATCGCGATCTGCTCGAAGGCGACGGACGTGGGGCGGGTCATCCCGGCCACGTACTCCTCGAAGTGCGCCCGGACCTCCTCCTCCGTCACCGGCTGCGGCGGGCGCTGCGCGCTCGTCTGCTGGAGGAAGGTCTGGATCATCGCCGCCGCCCGGACCTGGTTGCGGATGAACTGCCGGTACTGAACGAGCGTCCGCCCGGAGCGCGTCACGGCTTCGCTGAACGCCGTGGCCGAGGGAAACGCGTTCCGGGCCTCCTGGAGGCGGCTGTTCGTCTGGGCGTCGAGGTAGGACGGCTCGACCCGGATGTCCTTCATCTGCTCCGCCTTCTTGAGCAGGACCAGCTGGTCGACGAGCGCATCGAGGGTCTGCCGCGTCACGCTGTCGTACGCCGCCGTCCCCCTCGCGGGGAGGTCCGCGCCCTGGGCCGCCATCTGGAGCATCGACTCGAGGATCTCCGAGTAGAGGATGACGGTGTCGCCGACGACGGCGATCACGCGGTCCACCAGCTCGACCGTGTCGGGCATCGCCTCCCCGGCGCGCTCCTGGGCGAGGGCGGCCCCGGGGAGTCCCGCGGAGAGGACGAGACCGGCGAGCGCCGCGCGCGCCGCGGGGCGGCGAAGGGACGGCCGGCTCACGTCGCCGGCTCCCCGGTTTCCGTCGCCGGCTTCGCGTCGTCCGTCGCCGGCTCCCCGGTTTCCGTCGCCGGTTCCGCGTCGTCCGTCGCCGGCTCCCCGGCGCTCGACGCACGGAGGGTCGCCGCGACCTCCGCGGCCGTCTCGCAGCCGCGCGGGTCCACCCGCGATGGGAAGTCCGGCTGGATCACCGGCCGGAACTCCGTCAGCCACGGAACCGGCTCCCGGGCCGCGAGAACCGCCCAGAGGAACCCGATCGCCGCGGCCTCGCGGTCGAAGGCGGGGTTCGTGACCAGCTGCCGGGTGATCCCGTACCGTTCCGCGATGCGGGCCATCTGCGTGTGCACCGTGCCGGCCAGGTTCGTCCGCTGCGTCTCCGTCGGCCCGAAGCCGCGCTCCCGGGCCGCCGCGACCAGCACCTCGTCGGCGGCCAGCTGCAGGAGGAAGTCCTCGGCCTCCTCCGGGGAGGCGACCGCGAACCGCTCGCGCATGTCGGGACGCGCCCGGAACAGGGTCCGGAGCTCGTCCGCGGTCAGCTCCCCGCCCGCGTAGCGGACGAGAGCGACGTTGCCCCGCACCGAGCCCTCCGCCAGCTCCGGGTCCGTCGCGATCCGGGCCGCGACCTCGGGCGCGCCCTCCGGGACGCTCCGCGCCGCCGCGTCGAGCAGGGAGTCGACGGTGACGCGCTGCCGCGCGCCCCGTCGCTCCTCCACCATCCGCTCGAACGTCATGTCGCGCGCCCGCTCGTACTCGGGGGCGCGCCGCTGCTCGAGGCGGAAGATCAGCATGCCCTCGTCCGTCGCGAACACGGGGCTGATCTCGCCGGGCCGCATCGCGAACAGCGCGCTGTCGGCCACCGGCGGGACGTCCTCGTGGCCCTGGTACACGAGCACGCGGCCGCGCGAGACCTCCGGGTCGTCGCTGATCCCGCGCGCCACCTCCACGAAGTCCGCGCCGCCGGCGAGCCGCTCGCGCAGGGCCCGGGCCTCCTCGTAGGCGCTGTCGCGCCGGGCCTCGGGAGCGTCGGGGGGGACCGCGACCAGGATCCGTCGCAGGTCCAGGCGCGTGAAGGGCTGACGCGAGTCGAAGTAGGCCCGGACCTCCTCCTCGGTCGGCTCGCCAGCCGCGAGCAGCACGGCGTTCCGGAACTCCTGCACGGCGACCGCGTCGAAGTAGCGCCCGTCCTCGAGCAGCGGCTCGAGGTCGACCGCCTCGACGCTGTCCGGCCGCTGGTAGATCGACGCCAGCACGACGTAGTCGGCCCACAGCCGGGCGACCTGCTCCGCCAGCGGGCCCGCGAGCATCTCGTCGGGCACCGTCGACTCCGCCAGCACGCCGGCGAGCCGCTCGGACGACAGGGTCAGCCCGACCGCCGTCGCCGCCGGACGGGAATGCGAGGTGAGCGCGTCCTCGAGCGGGCCGCACGCCGAGGAGAGGGACGCGGCCAGCAGGACCGCGGTCACGAGGATCCGCGAGGATGTTCTCATTCGTCTCAGGGCTCGGGTCATCGTAGCGGGCGTCCCGGGCTCAGGCGGCGGACGTCGCCGCGAGGAGCTCGAGCGCCTCCACCAGCGTCGGGAGCAGAGGCTCCACCCCGACGCGGACAAGCTTCAAGGATAACGGCTGCGTCCGTCGCACTTCAACTGCGATCTGCCGATCCGCGAACGCGCGGCTCAGTCGCGCGAGCCGCGGAACCGCGTCGGAGCGGAAGTTCACGCGGGCGCTGCGGTCGGTGACGTGGATCCACTCGATCGACAGCGGGCCCGCCAGCAGCTTGAGGCGGGCGGCGGCCAGCCACCGCTCCGCCGCGGGCGGGACCGGGCCGAACCGATCCTCCAGCTCCTCGCGCAGCGCGTCGATCTCCTCCACCCGCGCCGCCCGGGAGAGACGCCGGTAGAGGTGCATCTTCTGCTCGGACCCCGCCACGTAGGAGTCGGGGAGCAGGGTCTCCCCCTCGACCGACACCTGGACGGGCGAGCTCTCCTCCCGGACCTCCTCTCCGTTCAGCCGCCGCACGGTCCGGTCGAGCAGCCGCTGGTAGGTGTCGAAGCCGACGGCCTGCGCGAACCCTGACTGCTCGGCGCCGAGCAGGTTGCCGGCTCCCCGGATCTCCAGGTCCTTCAGCGCCACGCGGTAGCCGGAGCCGAGGTCCGTGTGGTGCTCGAGGATGCGCAGCCGCTGCACCGCCTCCTGCGTGGCGCCGGGCGGGACGACCAGGTAGCAGTGGGCGCGGTGGTGCGACCGGCCGACGCGTCCGCGCAGCTGGTAGAGCTGCGCGAGCCCGAACCGGTCGGCCCCGTGGACGATCATCGTGTTCGCGGTGGGAACGTCGATCCCGTTCTCGATGATCGAGGTCGAGACGAGGACATCCACCCTCCGCTCCATCAGGTCGTCCATCACCTCCTCGAGCGCGCGCTCGGGCACCCGGCCGTGCGCCACGGCGACCCGAGCTTCCGGGAGGAGCCGCCGGACCCGGGCCGCGATCGCGTCGATCGTCTCGATCCG
>JAWOIN010000017.1:0-4362 GCA_046484665.1 Gemmatimonadota bacterium | reverse complement strand
CGCCGACGTTCGTCACGACCCGGTATCCATCCGACTCGAGACCGGCCTCCCGGGCCACCGCCGCCGCCGCGCGCAGGAGGACGGCACCCAGCCCGTCCTCCTCCAGCGTCGCGATGCTCTCGACGTGCGTGCGCGGGATCACGAGCAGATGGACCGGGGCCTGCGGCTGGGCATCGCGGAACGCCAGCCAGCGCTCTCCCTCGGCGACCACCTGGGCAGGGATCTCCCCGGCCGCGATCCGGCAGAAGATGCAGTCCGCGCTCATCGCGCTCCTCCCGCTGACGTTCGGACCGGGGGCCCGTCCCCGGCCATCTCCCGGCGCTGCCAGGCCACGGCGACCGCCGCCACGGCTGCCGTCTCGAAGCGGAGGATCGTCGGGCCGAGTCGGGCCGGGCGGAGGCCCGCCTCCAGACAGGCGTCCCGCTCCGGCTCCGTCAGCCCCCCCTCGGGCCCGACCAGGATCCGGATCGCCCTCCGGCCGTCCCAGCCGCTGAGGAGTGCGGCCAGCGGCTCTCCCCCGGGGTCGAGAAGGACGCCGCCCGCCGGGGCGCCGGGCGCCGACAGCCACGCGTTCAGATCCACGGGGGCCGCGATCGCGGGCGCCCAGGCGCCCCCGCTCTGCTTGATCGCCGCCAGAGCACGGCGCTCCGCCTTTCGGCGGAACCCGGCTGAGCGGCCCGCGTCGGCGACCGACGCGGACCGCTCCGTCTCGAGCAGCTGGATGCCGGCGATTCCGAGCTCCGCCGCCTTCTCGACCAGCCACAGGGCGTGGGTGCGGTTCCCGACGGCCACGCAGAGCTCCACCGGGAGCGGGTCCGGGGCCGGCAGCAACTCGCCCAGCGTGACCTCACGCTCCCGCTCCGAGGACGGGCCGAGGCGTCCGAGTCTTCGGGTTCCGTGTCCGTCCACGAGCGCGACGGCGTCTCCCTCCTCGAGCCGCAGGGCCCGGGCGTGCCGCGTCTCGTCGCGGTCGAGCCGCGCTCGCTCGCCCACCGCCCTTCCGGAGAGGTCCTGCAGGAGAAGGGACTGGAGTCCGGTCGGTGATTCGTCGTGCATGGACCGAATCTGCGAGGCGGACGAGATCGGGCGCCACCCTGCGACGGAGGGCGCGCCCGGCCCGCTCCCCTTTCCCCCGCGGCGCCCGTCGACCAGTCTGTACCGACCGCGTGGACGGTCCCGCGGCAATGGAGGATCGCGATGACACAGACGGGCGAATCCCTCCCCGGGAGCACCGACGGAGAGGCACCCGAGACGGAGGGGCTCCGCGAGCGTCTCCGTCTCGCGGGGACGAACGTCGAGCGCGAGCGCGGCTCGCGGGTGCGCGTGCGGGTCAATCTTGCCCTGGGCGGAAGGGAGATTAGCGGCGAGCTCGCGGGTGTCGGCACGGAGACGGTCGAGCTGAGGCTCGCCGCCGAGGCGACGCTCGACGCGATCCACGAGGCGGTCGGGCGCCCCCGGTTCCGCCTGCTCGGCATCAAGCGGCTTCACGCGTTCGACGCGGATGTCATCCTCGTGGTGCTGCAGGAAAGCGAGGGTGACGAGATCCGGAGGCTGATCGGAGCGGTTCCCGTCCGCTCCACACTCGTCCACGGGGCCGCCGCCGCGATCCTCGACGCGACGAATCGCATCCTCACCCGGCCGCCCGAACCGGAGCCCTGAGCCGGCGGCGCGGGAGGCCCGGCGCCGGAGCCGCGCCCGCCTTCCGCGATCCGTCTCCCCCTCGCCTCGCGCGTTCCGGAGCGGGATGATATCGTGGGCTGGCCCGCCGTCCGGTTGGACGCGGGATCGGTCCTCCTGGGCGTAGCCACCCGGACACCGCGACGAGAACGGGACGCGCATGACCAGCGATGCCGCCGCCACGTCGGAGCGCGCCAGGGCCACCTTGCCCGACGCCGCGCTCGACGCGATGACGATCGAGCAGCTGTCCATCCACACGATCCGCACACTCGCGATGGACGCCGTCCAGGCGGCCGAGTCGGGTCACCCGGGCACCCCGATGGCCCTCGCGCCGATCGCGTACCTGCTCAGCCGACAGATGCGGTACAACCCCGCGAATCCCGACTGGCCCGACCGCGACCGGTTCGTGCTCTCGGCCGGCCACGCGTCGATGTTGCTCTACGCGATGCTCCACCTCTCCGGCTACGAGCTGGACCTCAAGGCGATCCGGCGCTTCCGGCAGTGGGAGAGCCGGACGCCCGGGCACCCGGAACACGGCGTCACGCCCGGCGTGGAGACGACCACGGGCCCGCTCGGCCAGGGGCTGATGACGGCCGTCGGGATGGCGCTCGCCGAGGCGCACCTCGCCGGATCGCTCAACCGACCCGGTGCGACGATCGTCGACCACTTCACCTACGTACTCGCGAGCGACGGCGACATGATGGAGGGCGCCTCGCACGAGGCCGGCTCCCTCGCCGGCCATCTCGGGCTCGGCAAGCTGATCGTCTACTACGACGACAATCGGATCACGATCGACGGCTCCACCGAGCTCGCGTTCTCCGACGACACGGCCAAGCGGTTCGAGGCGTACGGCTGGCACGTCCGGGACCTCGGCGAGGCGTCGGAGGACCTTCCCGCGCTGGCCGAGGCGCTCGCGGCCGCGCGCGCGGAGCGCGAGCGACCCTCGCTCCTTGTCGTCCGCTCCCGGATCGGATTCGGCTCCCCGAACAAGGAGAACACCTCGTCCGCCCACGGGGCTCCGCTCGGCGAGGAGGAAGTCCGGCGGACGAAGCGCGTGTACGGCTGGCCCGCGGAGAGCACCTTCCGCGTTCCGGAGCGGGTGCGCGTCCACATGGGCGAGGCGGTGGAGCGGGGCGTGCGGCTCGAGGCCGAGTGGCGGGAGCGGTTCGAGGCGTATCGCGCGGCGCACCCCGGGCTCGCCGGCCGATTCGAGGCGTCGCTCGAGCGCCGGCTTCCGGAGGGGTGGGACGCGGACCTGCCCGTCTACGGGGCGGAGCACAAGCCGATCGCGACGCGGTCCGTTTCGGGCGCCGCGATCAACGCCATCGCCGCGCGGGTCCCGTGGCTGTTGGGCGGCAGCGCCGACCTCGCGGGCTCGAACAACACGCGGATCGAGTCGTCCGGCGATGTGGCGCGCGGGGCATGGGAGCACAGGAACGTGAACTGGGGCGTGCGCGAGCACGTGATGTGCGCCGCGAGCTCGGGCATGGCTCTGCATGGCGGGATCCGCCCCTACGCGGCGAGCTTCCTCGTGTTCACCGACTACGCCCGGCCCGCGATCCGGCTCGCTTCGCTCATGGGCCAGCCGGTGATCTACGTGATGACCCACGACTCGATCGGTCTCGGCGAGGACGGCCCCACTCACCAGCCGGTGGAGCACCTCGCCGCGCTGCGGGCGATCCCGGGACTCACCGTAGTCCGGCCGGCGGACGCGAACGAGACGGTCGAGGCGTGGCGGGTCGCGATGCGCCGGACGCACGGTCCGACGCTGCTCGCGCTGACGAGGCAGAAGCTGCCGGTGATCCCGTGGGACGGGGCGCCCGACCCCGGGTCGGGGCTCTCCCGGGGCGCCTACGTGCTCGCCGGCGCCGACGATCCCGAGCCGGACGTGATCCTCATCGCCACGGGCTCCGAGGTCGGCGTCGCGCTCGAGGCCCGCGAGGCTCTCGCCGGGCGGGACGTTCGGGCGCGGGTCGTGAGCATGCCGAGCTGGGAGATCTTCCGGGAGCAGGACCCGGCCTGGCGGGAGGCCGTGCTCCCCGCCGGCGTGCGGCGGCGGATCTCGATCGAGGCGGGCTGCACGCAGGGCTGGCGGGAGTGGATCGGCGACGAGGGTGTGGCGATCGGCATCGACTCGTTCGGGGCCAGCGCTCCGGCGGACGAGCTGTTCCGCCGGTACGGGATCACGGTCGGGGCCGTGCTCGACGCCGCCACGGAGATGATGGCGCGCCCACGGCAGGGAGGCTGAAATGCGGATCGCGGTCGGGTCCGACCACGCGGGCTGGAGCTACAAGCGGGCCCTGATTCCCGAGCTCCGGGACGCCGGGCACGAGGTCGTCGACCAGGGGACCGACGGGCCGGACCCGGTCGACTACCCCGAGTTCGCCCGGGCCGTGGCGGAGCGGGTCGCCTCCGGCGAGGCGGACCGCGGGATCGTGTTCTGCGGCAGCGCCGTCGGGGTGAGCATCGTCGCGAACAAGGTCCCCGGGATCCGGGCCGGGGTCTGCCACGACACGTACTCCGCGCACCAGTGCGTCGAGCATGACGACGCGAACGTCCTCTGCCTCGGGGAGCGCGTGATCGGCATCGAGCTCGCCCGGGAGATCCTGCGGACGTTCCTCGCCGCCCGCTTCACCGGCGAGGACCGGCATCGCCGTCGCCTCGACAAGCTACTCGCCGTCGAGC
>JAWOIN010000003.1:0-7520 GCA_046484665.1 Gemmatimonadota bacterium | reverse complement strand
AGGCCGTGCGGGCGGTCCACGCGGGCGACTCCTTCTTCAGCCCCGCCGTGGCGAGCCGCCTGACGGACGCTCTCCGTTCGGACCCCTCGGCGTCGGATGACCCGTTCGGACCCCTCGGCGTCGGATGACCCGTGAGGGAGCCGAACGGGTCATCCGACGCCGAGGGGTCCGAACGGAGAGCGTCCGTCAGGCGGCTCGCCACGGCGGGGCTGAAGAAGGAGTCGCCCGCGTGGACCGCCCGCACGGCCTGGCGCAGAAGCTGGGGCCCCGCATCGTCCTTCAGCAGGTACCCGGCGGCCCCCGCCCGGACGGCCCGCAGCACGTACTCCGTGTCGTCGTGCATACTCAGGATCAGCGTCCGCACCTTCGGGTGCTCGTCGCGGAGGCGCCGGGTAACGTCCAGTCCCGACAGGCGCGGCATCGAGATGTCGAGCACGACCACGTCGGGAGCCGTCGCGGCCACCAGCGCGAGCGTCTCCTCGCCGTCGGCCGCCTCCGCCACGACCTCGAAGCCGGGGTCCTCTTCGAGGACGCGACGGATCCCTTCCCGCACGAGCGCGTGGTCGTCCGCGACCACGATACGGACACGCACGGAGCTCACGCCGTTCCCTCCCCGCGCTCCGCGGGCGCGGGCCCCGTCGGGGCCGCGACGCCGTGCGGCAGCTCGACGACGAGCTCGGCGCCGCCGTCCCGCCTCCGCCCGACCCGGACGGAGCCCCCCAGCGCGAGCGCCCGCTCCCTCATCCCCGCGAGCCCGAGGTGGCCTCCGGCAAGCCGGTCGAGGTCGATGGTGGGAGGTCCGCGTCCGTCGTCGCGGACCCGCAGACGGATGACCTCCGGAGTCTCTTCGACGTCCACCTCCACGGCGCTCGCGCCGGCGTGCCGTGCCACGTTGGACATCGCCTCCTGCAGCGACCGGAAGAGGGCGAGCTCCGTGGCCGCCGGAAGCGCCGGGAGATGCTCGGGAGCCCGGACCGCGACGGGGACCCCGGACTTCTCCTCGAAGTCGCCCGCCAGGGCGCGAAGCGCCGGCAGCAGCCCGAGGTCGTCGAGCAGCACCGGACGGAGGTCCCTCGCCACGGCGCGAATGCTCCGGATCCCGGACCCCACGAGCTCCGCCGCACGCTCGAGCGCCGGCAGCTCCTCGCGGCCGGCCGCCTCCCGCGCCAGCCCCAGCTGGAGCTGCACGGCGGCGAACACCTGCGCGCTCTCGTCGTGGAGCTCCCGCGACAGCCGGCGTCGCTCCTCTTCGTGCTGCTGGACCATGCGCCGGGACAGCCTCTCCAGCTCCGCCTTCCGGTCCTCGAGACGTCGGTAGAAGCTCGCGTTCGCGAGCGCCGCCCCGACCTGTCGTCCGAGCGCCACCAGGAACCGGCTGTCCAGCACCGCGAACGGGTCGCGCGCGTTCCCGACTACGAGCAGGGCCCCGCGGATCTCCTCGCCCCGGAAGATCGGCAGCGCGGCGGTGTAGGCGTGGCCCCTTCGACCGTCGCTCCGCGGCGAGTCGCGGAGCACCTCCGGCTGGCCCGTCTCCAGGACCCGCGCGATCGCCGCCTCGGCCGCTCCGGCGGGCGACGTCCCCGCCCACTCCTCGCAGATGCCGGTTCCCCGCACGAATGTGCCCGACCCGAACGCGTACATCGCCGCGCCCTGGACGGCCGGCAGGGTGAGCGGCCGCGCCAGCAGGGCATCCAGCACCTGCTCCTCGCCGGCCCCGCTCTGGAGGTCGCCCGAAAGGTTCGAGAGCACCGACAGCCCCCGCTCCTGGTCCTCCACCACGAGCAGCAGGATGCCGGTCCCGATCGCCAGCATGAACACGATGTCGAGGTAGTAGCCCCAGGGGTTCCAGGCTCCCCGGGCGCGGAGGAAAGGGTAGTCGAGGTGGTGCAGGCTCCACAGGAAGAAAGCCACCGCCGTGATCGCGGCCGGGAGCGAGCCCAGCCGGCGGTGGTGCCGCCACAGGATCAGGCCCGTCCACAGCGTCGCCGCGCTGAGGAAGAGGACCGCGGGCCCCGCCGCGAGCAGGAAGTTGTCCAGGCGGTAGATCGCGACGTACGACCAGAGGGGCGGAAACAGGACGAGGACCCAGTACCGGCGCCTCCATGGCACCTGCTCCGAGAACACGAGCGCGGACCACAGGAAGGCGAGGGCCGTCCACCCGGTCGTCACCTGGTGCCAGTACAGCCAGCCCCAACGCTCGGTGACCAGGAAGCTGATGATCGCGCCGAGCCGCAGCGCGTAGAGCGCCCAGGCGACGCCCCACAGCGCGAACCAGGCCTTCCGGTAGCGCACGAACAGGAACAGGCAAACGGTCACCAGCCCGACCGTGATCCCGGCCTGGAGGAAGGCGGCCGCTAGCTCCGTCGTGTCGTGGGACGGGATCGGGAATTCCTGCATGGCGAAGGAACAGAAGGCGACGGCCGGCGCCTCGCAAGCGGGCGCCCGTCCGTCACCGCGGGCGCTGGACGGGCCCGGGTCTTTCCCCGACGCCCCCGGGGGACCAAGCTGGACCCGGACCCGGACGGGAGAACGAGTCGATGACGCGACCGCGCAGGATCCTGCTGCTCAGCACCTCGACGGTGCACGGCGGCGGCTACCTCGAGTACTGCCGGGCGGAGCTCGGGCGGCAGTTCGACGGGCGGGGGCCCGTGCTGTTCCTTCCCTACGCCCGTCCGGGCGGGATATCGCACGAGGACTACGCGGAGCGCACCCGCGAGGCGTTCCGCGAGGCGGAGCTCGAGCTGGAGGGCATCCACGACCGCCCCGATCCGGTGGCCGCGATCCGGGAGGCGCCGGGCCTCTTCATCGGGGGCGGCAACACCTTCCTCCTTCTCCGCGAGCTCTATCGGAACGGGCTGCTCGAGCCGATCCGGGACCGCGTGGCGGAAGGCGTGCCTTACCTGGGGTCGAGCGCGGGCTCGAACGTGGCGGGCCTGACGATCGGGACGACGAACGACATGCCGATCGTGTTTCCGCCCTCCTTCGACGCCCTCGGGCTCGTCCGGCTGAACATCAACCCCCATTACCTGGACCCGGATCCGCGCTCCACGCACATGGGGGAGACGAGGGAGACCCGGATCCGCGAGTTCCACCACGAGAACGTGCAGCCCGTGCTCGGACTGCGCGAGGGCGCGTGGCTCTCCGTCCTCGGCGACGTGGCGGCGATCGGGGGATCGGCGGGCGCCCGGCTGTTCCGGAGGGGGGCCGAGCCGGTCGAACTGGCTCCGGGCGCGCAGCCGGGCGAGTTGATCGGGATCTGACCCGGTCGGGTCAGGTGAGCCCGGGCCGCGCCCGGGGCCCGATCGGGCTCAAAGGTGCCACTCGAGCCCGAGCACCGGGAGGATCGGCACGGCGCCGATCGCCCTCGGTGCGCCGTCCTCGGCCCCGTCGAACCGGTAGAACAGCGCGTCGTTCCGGTCCAGCGCGTTCACGATCCGGAAGTAGGGGAACAGGATCTGCTCGCGGCCGAACATCCGGACCCGCACGCGGCCCGTGGCCTGCACGTTGAGCCGGAGATACGAGCCGTCCGGCGCCGGCGCGAGCGCCGGGTTGGGGCCCGTTCCCGGAATCGAGAACGACGGCTGGTCGGCGACGGGAGCGTCTCCGGACCCCGCCGGTCTCGAGCCGGCGAGCGGGAGCGGCCGGTCGGCACGGGGAATCGATCCGTACTCCAGCCCCGCGCCGTACGACAGGTCGGCATCGAGCCGCAGCCCCTCGTCCGCGAAGTCCCGGGTGAGCCCTCCCCGCAGGAAGTGCCGGCCGGAGAACAGCTCGACGTCCGGGCCCGACGCGACGCCTGACCAGCCCCAGCCCAGCGAGTAGGTGCCCCAGAGCTCGAACGCGCCCATCGTCTGCCGGAGCCAGAGGTCGAGGCCCGCGTTCCGCAGGTCCGCGCCCGGCAGGTCGGGGAGCCCGGTCGCCCGTTTCCAGTGCCCCTCGAGCCGGATCTCGCTGCCGGTCGCAGTCGCGCGCGCGAGGGAGAGGACCAGGTGGTCCGCGGTCCCCCGCACGATCTCCGTGAACGCCAGCGAGAGGGGCGCCCCGTCGCTCGAGGTGATGAACGACACGCCCGCCACTCCGTCCGGATCCGCCGTCACGAGCAGCTGCTGGTAGCGGCCCCCGGAGACGCTCAGGACGAGGTCGTCGGCGAGCAGCAGGTCGGCCCGGAGCCGCGGCGAGAGGCCGTCGCCCAGGTCCGCCGAGAACTTCGTCGCCCGCAGCCCCGCGGAGAGTCGCAGGGCCCGCGTGACGGGCCAGCTCAAGGCCAGCCACGCGGAGAGCGCCGTGGCGTCCGATCGCTGGCGGAACTCCCGGACCGCCGCCGTGTCCGCGAGGTCGGTCCGGAACCGGGTCCGGAGGTCGAGGCGGTCCACGTGCGCCCCGTAGCCGAGCCGGCCGGGGCCGAGGCGGGTCTCGACGTCCGCCGTGAGCCGCGTCCGGCGGCTCAGGCCGTCGGCGGTGAGCGTGACCGTGCGGCCGATCGGCAGGCGCGTCCGGAACTCGCCGTACCCCGCCCCGAGCTCGGTCCGCCCGAGCGGCGTGCTCCCCCGGTAACGGATGGCTCCGGCCCGGTTCCCCCACTCCGGCGGGTCCGGCTCGGGATCTTCCGGGTCGAGGTAGACCGTCTCCCGGTTCCAGAACCCGGAGATCGCGACCGTGTCGCCCCACCCCGTCGCGATGTCGAGGCGCCCCAGGCCGTCCGCGTACGCTTCGGGAAACGCTCCCTCCACGAACGGCCCGACGGCGGCGCCGTGCAGCCCGCGGAGCGATACGAGCCAGGCCGTGCGTCCCGGGCTCCCGCCCTCGACGACGCCGCCGGCCGACAGCATGTCCGCGTAAAGGGCCGACCTCGCGGGCCGGCCGAATCCCGGACGGCTCTCGAGCAGCAGGACGTCGGACAGCCCGCCGTCCCAGCGCGGCGAGACGCCGCCCTGCAGCCTGTCGGCGCTGACCACGGACGGCGCCACGCCGGGCTGAATCAGGCCCCCGAGGTGGAACGGCGCCTGCACCGGCGCGCCGTCCAGGAGCACGAGGTCGAGGGCGGCCCCCGCTCCCCTCACGAACAGCACGTCGTCGGGGACGGGCGGGTCGGGACCGAGGAACTGCCGGGCGGCGCTCGCGATGCCGGACTCGGCCACGCCGGGTGTGGCGTCCAGCAGCCGGACGACGGCGGTCCCGACCGGGACCGTCCCGGGGTCCGAGGCGAGGCTGTCCGAAACCCACCCGGATGCCGCGATCGCCTCCACGACCGGCATCGCGACCGGTCGCAGCGTCAGGTGGAAGTCGACCTGCACCGCTCCGCCGTCCGGAACGAGAAGTCGGACCTCGAGCGCGGAGAAGTCGAGGCGGGAGGCCCGGAGGCGGCGCTCGCCGGGAGACAGGGAAGGAAAATGATAGGCGCCGGTGGAGTCCGTCACGACGGAGCGGCCGTCCGAGACGAGGGTCACGACGGCTCCGACGAGCGGGCGTCCCTCGGCGGCATCGCGCACGACGCCCCGGACCGAGCCCGGGCCCGCACCCTGCGCGACCTGGAGCGCGAGCCCCGCCAGGATCGCCGTCGCCGCCGTCATGCCGCGCTCTCCCCCTCCGCCGTGGCCCGCCGCGGCGCGCGGAGGCGGGTCAGGACCTCCCGGAGGTCAGCCCTCCACGCGCAGCACCACGCCCTCCCGGGCCGTGCCGGCCGGGTCCCCCGGGCGTATGAGTCCCTCGGGCGAGAGGACGAGCGCCTCCCGTCCGTTCACGTTAAGGGTGGCGCTCTTCAGCCCCCGCGGCAACTCGATCACGACCTCCCCCGGGCTCTCGTCCGGGGACCCGAGCACCTCGAGGCGTCCCGGGCCGACGGAGAAGCGCACGCCCGCGCGCCCGGAGGCGAGCCGTGCCATCACGTCGGGGCGACGGACCGTCTCGACGCGCACGACCGAACCCTCCGCGAAGCCGATCACCTCGAGCGCGACCCGGCCGTCGAGCGGGGCGACCGTGACGCTGGCCACGCCCGGCGTCCGGGGCGTTTCGACCGGGACCGCGTCGCGAACCGCGACGGGCACGACCGGCTCGCGCTCCTCTGCGGTCCGGCGTTCCAGCAGGGCCCGGACCGGCGAGCCGGGCACGACCGCCGCCGCCGCTCCGACCACCGCGAGGAGGAGGATGGCGGCGCGAACGGCCGTGCGGCGAGCGACCCGGGCCTTCCGCAGCACGGCCGGCACGATCCCGCCGGCGTTCGCGTCGAGCTCGCCCAGCGCCTGACGGAGGCTCTCGTGTGCGCTCCGGAGCTCGCCGAGCCGGGCCCGGCAATCGACGCAGGCGAGGAGGTGACCCGCGACCTCCGCGGCCACCTCGCGATCGAGCTCGGCGTCGAGATACGCCTGGAGCTCCCCGTCAGTCCGATGCGTCATGCGTTCCGCTCCGGGCCGCGTACACGGCCGTGAATCGTCTCAGCGCCCGTGCGATCAGCGCTCCCACCGAAGACGGCTTCACGTCCACCGCCTCGGCGATCTCGCGATACCTGAAGCCCTCCTCGCGCATCAGGAGCAGCGTCCGGTCGCGTTCCGACAGCGCCGCGAGCGCCGCCCGCACCGAATCCACCCGCTCCGATCTCTCGACCAGCTGCTCCGGCGGCTCCGGCCGCTGGGGGATCGGCGGCCGCGTCTCGAGCAGGCGGCGCCGGCGCTGCCGCTTCCGGACGCCATCCCGTGCGAGGTTCGCCGTCACCACGAACAGCCAGGGCCGGACCTCGTCGTCCGGGATCTGCTGGTCGAGCAGCCGGACGTACGCCTCCTGCACCACGTCCTCCGCCGCGTCCGGGTCGCCCGTGAACCGCAGCGCGTACCGGATCAGGGCGGCATAGTGCTCTCGAAAGGCGTCGGGAACGTCCACGAGGCTCCCACGCACGGAACGGGCGGTCGGTTCGCGGACCGGCCGTCCCGGTCGCGCCGGCCGGGCGCCCGGCGCCGGTCGGACGCCGTCGTGGGTGGCCTACCCTGCAACGTCCGGGGAGTGCCCGCCGTGACAGGCCGCAGGGCTCGCAGGGAAACGGCGCGGGGCGCGACCGGAACGGAGTCGGTCCGGCCCGGCGACGAGACCCGGGTCCGGTACGGAAAGCGGGGCGGGACGGCCGGATGCCTGCGTCCCGCCCCGCTCCACTCCGCGCGGACGATCGTGCGTCGGCGGCTACTCGACCAGCCTCAGCACCTTGAACAGCGGGCCCGCCGTCGTGCCCGAACCCACGTCGGCCGGCGCCACCGCCGTGTAGCCGATCCAGCGACCGACCACGTCCTTCCCCTGGATGTCCTCGACGAAGATCCCGGCGAAGTTCGTAAACGTGAACGGCTTCGAGCCGGGATCCGGAGCCAGCTCCGGGTCGAACATCGGGATCGGCCGCACCCGCGGGCTCGGACGGCAGTGCGAGGCATCGGCGCTGTACTGGAGACCGCTGTCCACCACGCAGTCGAGCAGGTCGTTCCAGACGGCCCCGGGGTCCAGGTCGATCAGGTCATCGAAGCCCTGCATCGTGGGGCCGGACA
>JAWOIN010000013.1:0-2623 GCA_046484665.1 Gemmatimonadota bacterium | reverse complement strand
AGACCTTTCCGATCGAGGCGACTGCCGTCCCGCGCCGAGGCCGGGCGCCCGGCATCTTGTCCTGTCATTGTCCAAATCATACTTCCAAGTAGCTCGACATCACCTTGACAGATCGGGCGACGCTGGCTATCCTGCCGTCGACGAGTGCAGCGCCTGCCCCGGATCGGCCCGGAGCCGGGCCCGACCCAGGGGGATCCGAAGCCGGTCACGCCCTTGGGGGGCGCGCCGCGAAACGACCTCCTGAACAGGAGTGTGAGCCATGCACCGCAGTTCCCTTCTCCTCGTCGCGACCGCCGTCTTCGGGCTGGCGGCCTGCTCGGACGCCCCGACCTCTCCGGAGGAGGGCGCCCTTCTCCAGCGCGCGTCGGCTCCGTCCCAGTCCCGAGGCGCCGGCCAGAAGGAGAGCACGATCGTCGAAACGGCGCTCGCGGTGAACGCGGCCACCGGAGAGTTCTCGACGCTGATCTTCGCCCTCGGCGAGGCGGGCCTCGTAGACGCGCTCAACGGCAGGGGCCAGTACACCGTCTTCGCCCCGACCGACGCCGCGTTCGGCGATCTCGACGCGTTCCTCCAGGCGAATTACGGGATCGGGATCCTGGACGTGGTCGAGAACACGGAGCTCCTGACAGACGTGCTCCTCTACCACGTGAAGGAGGGCCGCCGGTTCTCCAACAGCGTGCTGCCGGCGCGCCAGCTGGACATGCTGAACGGCGAGCTCGTGTACGTCGGCGACATGGCGCTCGAGGACGCCCTCGGGCAGAAGATCGGATTCGTAGACACCGACATCGCGGCGTCGAACGGCGTGATCCACGTGATCGACACCGTGCTTGTCCCGCCGTCGGTGCTCGAGTTCCTCGGCACGCTCTGAGCGGAAGGGGAACGCTCCACTGAGGCGGAAGAGTCCGTCCAGGAGCCGGTGGTGCCGGGCGTGGAGGATCCCGCAACCCTCCCGTCCGCGCCCCGGCCCTGGCGGGCTCGACGCGACGAAGCGCCGGCCGATGGCCCACCGGAACTCATGACGAGGAGTCGATGCGATGAGCAGTGCGCCCGAAGCCGTGCACTCTGACGACCTTCGCGCGGCGCGCGCGGAGCGGATCGGGTCGGCGATGGCGGTCTGGGACGCGCCGGAGCCGCGGCGCGCGCCGCGGCCTTTCGACGCGACCCCCGGTTCGCGCGGCTCGCTCTTCCGGCGCGACACGCTGTCCACCCTGCTCGGCCGTCGGCCGCGCCCGGTCACGGGAGGCGTCCGTGCTCTCTGAAACGCTCGCACTCCCGCGCGTTCCGCCGGCCGACCGCGCGCAGCGGGAGCGCCTTCCGGCTTTGATCGCCGCGGCGACGGACCAAGACGGCCGGACGCTGGAGGATCTCTCGCGGGAGCGCCCCGTTCTGCTCGTCTTCCTCCGGCACCTGGGCTGCACCTTCTGCCGCGAGGCCGCGGCCGACGTCGCCGCCCAGCGAGCCGCGATCGAGCGGGAGGGGGTCACGCCGGCATTCGTGGCGATGAGCCGAGAGCCGGATCTCGCGGGATTCCTGGCGGCGTACGGGCTCGGGGACCTGCCCCGCTTCTCCGACCCGGATCGGGAGCTCTACGCCGCGTTCGGGCTCGGCCGGGGCACGCCGCGCCAGCTGCTGGGGGCGAAGGTCGTGCGCCGCGGGATCGCGGCCTCGGCGCCTCGATGGCTCGGCGGCGAGGGCCACGGGCTCGGGGGAATGAAGGGCGACGGGCTCCAGATGCCCGGCGTATTCCTGGTTCATCGCGGTCGGGTGATCGGCGGCTATCGGCACGAGACGGCGGCCGACCGGCCCGACTACGGGAGCCTGGCGTGCGAAGCGAGATGAGGGCGCGCGGAGGGGGCCGCCTCCCGCGTTCCTCGTACCGCATCCACGTCAGGCTTCCTGTTCTCCACAGTTCCCGGGACTCCGGGGAGCTGGACGTGCGAAGGGCCGCCCGAGGGCGGCCCTTCGTGATTCGGGGAAGTGGCGGGAATCAATAGTTCGCTTGGAAGACCAACCGATACGAGTCAATCGCTGTCGTAATGACGTTGGTGAACGTCACTGTCCCCCCCGCGAAAATGACCGTGTCGTCGTCGGGGCTGTTCCGATCGAACTCGAGGCCGCGATTCCGGTCACCGACTCCCCCGCTGATTTGGGGATACGTGGTCGACGGGTTCCCCACGATGGGGTCGGCATCGAACATGTACTCGTACGGATATCCGTTATCGTAGATCGATCCGGACTTGATCAGGGCGAGGACGTCGTCGTCGAACACGATCGTGCCGGACACCTCCGTGCGGGCGTCACCTGTCTGATCGAAGTGAGCGTAGTAGACACAGACGTTCGAGCCGGCGGGGAAGTAGTCATTACCAGCGCCGGGCTCGTCTACGTTCAAGTTCTCTGCGAGCGCTCCCGCGAACTCGAGGTAGACCTGGAGGTCCGTGTCGTTTTCGGAGCCTTCGTAGCTCAGATCGCTCGGAAGGTCGCCGGTCGTAACGTTCGTGGACGCGTCGGTGTCGAGCGCCGGGCACTGCGGAACGATGGGCCAGCCGCGGCCGTAGGGGCCGCGCACGCCGATGCGATCGCCAGCCTGCAGTTTGGCCAGGGCGTGGGTGACCCGGCCGACGGC
>JAWOIN010000101.1:0-5346 GCA_046484665.1 Gemmatimonadota bacterium | reverse complement strand
CGTAGCCGATGCACTATCGGCACGGCATTGGCTGACCGAGCAGTTGGCCATCGCACAAACCGCCCAGGCAGTACAGACCGAGCGCGCCCGGTTATCCCAGTTACGCTATGACAACGGCGCGGCCACTTTTCTCGAAGTGCTTGATGCCCAGCGCGAATTGCTTGCAGCCGAGCAGCAGGTAGTGCAGATTCGCCGGGCTCTACTGACCAGCCGCGTCAGCCTGTATGCGGCTCTTGGTGGCGGCGCGATGGATTTTGCTTCGGTCCCCGTCCGCACGTCACGCGTTCGCCCGGCTCCGCGTCCAGGCTCGGAAGACGGAGCGTCGCCTCCAGCTCGGCCCGGAACTGCTTGCCCTTCGCCTCGAAGATCGCGTACATCGGTCTCGTGTTCCCATCTGCAGGTTCCGCCGGAGCGTAGCCAGTAAGGATACGATTTCCGTTCGGACCTGTCAATTCACGTTTCCGCGGCCCGTGAGCTTCCTGCCGGCGGGCTCAGGCCACGCCGTAACGGGCGGTTACGTCCGTGTCGGCGGGCGCCGCCAGCAGCCGGTACTCGTCGTGCCCCATCAGCGGGTCGTCGCGCACGTCGAGGTCGATCCCGGTCTCGCGCGAGACCTGGCGGAGGAACTCCGGCTCCTCCTCCAGCAGCCACAGGGCGACCTCGGGGTGAACGCGGAGCGTCATCGCCCGCTTCTCTCCCATCGAGCGGGCCCTCCGCAGCGCCCGTTCCATCCGCCGGACCACGGTCTCCGGTGCGAGGACCCGGCCCGTGCCATCGCAGCTCGGGCAGGGCACGGTCATCATCTGGACGAGGCTCGGCCGCACCCGCTGCCGGCTGAGCTCCATGAGGCCGAGATCCGAGATCCCGAACATCTTCGTCCGCGCCCGGTCCCGCCCCAGGCACCCCTTCATCTCGCCGAGGACCTTGTCGCGGGACTCCTGGTCGTCCATGTCGATGAAGTCGCAGACGATGATCCCACCGATGTCCCGCAGCCGGAGCTGGCGCGCGATCTCGGCGGCGGCATCGAGGTTCGTGCGGAGGATCGTCTTCGCCGGGTCCTTCCTGCCGGTGTAGCGGCCCGTGTTCACGTCGATCGCGACGAGCGCCTCGGTGTGCTCGATCACGATGTGACCGCCGGACTTGAGCTCGACCCGGCGCCGGAACGCGGCGCGGATCTCATCCTCGATTTCGAACTGGTCGAAGATCGGGACGTCGCCGGAGTACAGCTTCACCCGGTCCAGCAGCTCGGGGCTCACCTGGCCGAGGTACGACTTGATCTCGTGGTGGAGCTCCGGCTCGTTGACCGTGAGCAGGTCGATCTTCTCGCTGAACAGGTCACGGATGATGCCGGACGTCAGCTCCGCCTCGCGGTGCACGAGCGCCGGCGCCTTCATGCTCCGGGTCCGGCGCTGGATCTTCTCCCAGGTCTTGCGGAGCGTCGCGAGCTCGCCCTCGATCGCCTTGCGGTTCAGCTCCTCGCTCACCGTCCGCACGATGACGCCGCCGGAACGGTCTCCCAGCGCCTCCCGCGCGATGCCCCGGAGGCGGGACCGCTCCTCCCGGTCGTCGATCTTGCGGCTGACGCCGACGTGCGAGCCCTCCGGGATGAAGACTATGAAGCGCCCGGGGAGCGAGACCTGGGAGGTGACGCGCGGCCCCTTCGTGCCGATCGGCTCCTTCGTGACCTGGACGAGGAGCTCCTGTCCGCGCTCCACCTGCTCCTGGATCGGCGGATATCTGCGGGACCGGCGGTGGTTCCCGTCGCCGTTCTCCTCGTCCACCTCCTCGGCGAGGTCCGACACGTGGAGAAATGCCGACTTCTCTGTCCCTATGTCTACGAACGCCGCCTGGATGCCCGGCAGTACGGCCTCCACCTTCCCCAGGTAGAGGTCGCCCACCATCCGCTCGTCGCCGGCCCGGTCGTGCATGAGCTCCACGAGCCGGCCGTCCTCCACGATCGCCACCCGGCTCTCCGCCCCGGCGGCGTCGATGATGATCTCCCTGCGCATGCGGTTCCGTTCAGCCCGCCGGAGGCGGGACGTGGTCTGCGGTGGACTCCGTCCGTAACGCGCCCGGGCCGCGAAGCGTCCTGCTCGCGGCCCGGGCGCGGCGAATCTACCCGCGCTCGGCTCGCAGGTCCACCGTGACGGTCAGCCGTTCAGGGAACGCAGCAGCTCGCGGGCGATCACGATTCGCTGGATCTCGCTCGTCCCCTCACCGATCTCCGTGATCTTCGCGTCGCGCATCATCCGCTCGACGGGATACTCCCGGGAGTACCCGTAGCCGCCGTGCAGCTGCACCGCGTCGATCGTGACGTCCATCGCGGCCTCGGAGGCGAACAGCTTCGCCATCGAGGCCTCCTTCTTGTGCGGCCGGCCCTGGTCGCGCAGCCAGGCCGCGTGGTAGGTCATCAGCCGCGCCGCGTGGATCCGGGTCGCCATGTCCGACAGCTTGAACTGGACCCCCTGGAACCGGTTCACCGGCTTGCCGAACTGCTCTCTCTCCTCCGTGTAGCGCAGCGCCGCCTCGAACGCGCCCTGGGCGATCCCCACGGCGTGCGCGGCGATCCCGACCCGGCCGCCGTCGAGCGTGTCGAGGAAGACCTTGAACCCCTCGTTCTCCTCGCCGAGCAGGTTCTCGGCCGGGACCTCGACGTTCTCGAGGATCAGCTCGCGGGTGTCGGAGGCGTTCCAGCCGAGCTTCCGGAGCTTCTGGCCAGTGCTGAAGCCCGGCATCGGCGTCAGCTCGTCGCTGTGGCCGAACCCGAGGGCACGGGCAACGTCGATGTCGCAGGTCTCCTTCGTCATCAGGAAGGCGCTGACGCCCCTGTTGCCCTTCGCCCGGTCCGTCACCGCGGCGAGCATGAAGATCTCCCCGACGCCGCCGTGCGTGATCCAGGTCTTCTGGCCGTTGATCACGTACCGGTCGCCCCTGCGCTCGGCGACCGTCGCCATGCCGCTCGCATCGGAGCCCGAGCCGGGCTCCGTGAGGCCGAAGCCGCCGAGGACCCGGCCGCTCGCGAGAGGAGTGAGGAACCGCCGCTTCTGGTCCTCGGTGCCCCACCGGTGGATCGGGCTCCCGGCGAGCGAGATGTGCGCTCCCACCATGATCGAGTGACTCGCGTCGACCCGGGCCAGCTCCTCGGAGACGATGACGGTGGCGATCAGGTCCATGCCCGCCCCGCCGTACTCCTCCGGGAACGGGATCCCGAACAGCCCGAGATCGGACATCTTCTTCCCCGACTCCCAGGGGAAGCTCTCCGCCTCGTCGTGCGCGGCTGCGACCGGCGCGATCTCCGTCTCCGCGAACTCGCGCACCATGTCGCGGAGCATCACGTGATGGTCCTGCAGGTAGAGCTCGAGATCCGTCATCAGTTCTTCTTCCGGGCTCGCGCCGGCGCCGAGGGAACCCGGGAAGGCCCCGTCGACGCGGCCGGGACGGCCCCGGCCCCGCGCCAACCTATCGCGGACCGTCCCCGCGGGAAACGGCCCCGGCGTCGGGCGCGGCATAGCGTTCCAGCCACGCGAAGTCGAGCTCGTCCGTCCGAACGAGGTAGACGGCGTCCCTCCCGAACCCCGCCAGGCTCCGACCGGCGGGAAGCACGACCTGCCCCGTGCGCCGACCGTCCGGCCCGAACTGGTCGAAGACGGGGGCTCGGCCCGCCGCGACGTGTCGCCGCACCCAGGCGCGGCCGGCCGGGTCCACCGAGACGCCGTCGGGGAAGAACGCCGGCTTTCCGTTCGGCCACTCGAAGGCGTCCTCGTCGAGCCCCGGAGGGCGTCCGCCGCCCCGGCGGAAGTTCGCCCGGGCGACCCCGTTCTCTTCCGTGACCATCACCATCAGGCCCCCGCCGAGGGCGTCGAGCCATTCCGTCCGGTCGGCTCCCCGGACCGCGACCGGCGTCCAGTCCACGACGGGACCGGTCGCCCGGGAGCCGTCGGGCGTCACGCGCTCGACCCGGTACGGATCGGCGCGGACGACGACGAGTCCGGCGGGCCCGACCGCCCAGCCGTCCGCGGCGCCGAACGGGACGGGCATGATCCTCTCCTGCATCGCGCCCGGACCGCCGCCCGTGGAGCGCTTCACGGGCGGGGGCGCGAGCCGGACCACCGTCTCCGCGGCTCCCGTCGCCGGGTCGAGCCGCCGGACCTCGATCGAGTCGACCGGCCGCCCGCCGGGTCCCTCGCGCACCTCGAACCAGATGCCGCCCCGGGCGTCGGTCGCCCTCGGCAGGACGAGGACGAGTCCGCCGTCGCCGGCGTCGCGGGCGATCGGCTCCGTGCGGGCGATCGAGCCGTCGGGCGCGAGCAGCGCCAGGCGGCCGTTCCCGAGATCCAGCATCAGGGTCGAGTCGCCGGGAAGCGCGAACAGCCGGTCCGGCTGCCGGTACTCCTTCGGCCCCTGTCCTTCCCGCCCCACCGTCCCCACGGCGGCGAGGTCCGGCGAGAGGCGGTACAGGCGTCCCTCGACGCCGTCGGCCACGAGCAGCCCGCCCCCCGGAAGCTCCCGGAGCCCGGACACGGCGCCGCGCGGCTCGGCGGCGACGGCCGTCGGCTCGCCCAGGGCGACCGGCTGCTGGGCGGCGAGGTCCAGGGCCGTCGGCGGCGCGGCGAGCAGGGAGAGCATGGCGATCGCGACGGGCGCCGCGCCCCGCGCGGGGCCGGGTCGGGTCCGTCTTCGAGAGTCGCTGGTCATGCTTCGTTCCTTGTCGGGTGAAGAAGGTGGGTCGGGCGCCCGAGCGCCGGCGCTTCGCCGTTTTTGACCCGCGCGAGCCCGTCGCGGGTTGCCCGCCGACCCGCCGGAAGGGCCGGGCCCGATCGCGGGTCACGGGCCCGGGACGACGTCCTCCTCCGCCCCGAACCCGCAGCGGTCGCAGCCCGGGCAGCGCCCCGGCGGCTCTCCGAAGTATCGCGCGATCGCGGCCCTCCGACACCCCCGCCCGGCGGCGTAGGCGCGCATCGCCCGCAGCCGGCGCGCTCCGCCGGCCGCGACCCGGGCTGCGGCGCGCCGCTCTCCCCGGCGCGCCGCGGCGCGGCGCGCCGACCGGATCCGGGTCCGGTGCAGCCGCTCGTCCCCCGCGAGGGGCAGCAGGAGGCAGGTCGCGGGGCGGCCGTCGCGCCCGGCGCGGCCCGCCTCCTGGACGTACGCCTCCAGCGAGGCCGGAATCCCGAGGTGGCAGACGAGGCGCACGGTGGGGTGATCCACCCCCATGCCGAAGGCGCTCGTGGCGCAGATCACCCGGAAAGCGCCGCCGAGGACCCCAACCTTTAAAAACAAAGAGATAAAGAATATTAACCACAATAAACACTCTGAAAGATGCGCCGATAAGTCTGGAAAGGATAAAGA
>JAWOIN010000029.1:0-7234 GCA_046484665.1 Gemmatimonadota bacterium | reverse complement strand
GGGATCGTCGTCAACAACGCGATCCTGCTCGTCTACCACATAGGGGAGCTGCGGGACCGGCTCCCCATCCGCGCCGCGGTCCTCCAGGGAACGCTCGAGCGCGTGCGCCCCATCCTGATGACCACGTTCACGACGGTCTTCGGGCTGCTTCCGCTTATCCTGTTCGCGCAGTCGCAGGACGAGAACATCTGGAACTCCCTCGCGCTGGCGACGATCGGCGGCCTCATCTCGAGCACCCTGTTCGTGCTGGTGGCGATCCCGGTCGCCTATCGCTACGTGGTCGCGCGTCGCGACTGACGGACGAGGACGGCCCCGACGCCGACCGGCCGCGCGGGGACGGGAGAGAGGGGTGCACGATGCCGAACGCTCGCGCCGGCCGCGGAGGCCGGATCGCCAACGGCGTGCCTGCAAGGCGCGCCAGGACTCCGCCCCGCGCCGTCCAGCTCGTCGCGTGCCTCGCGGCGCTTCAGGCCGCCGGGTGCGGAGGGGACGCGGCGCCGCACCGGCCGGAGGGGTCCGCGGCCGGCCCCCGCGACTCCGCCGGAGTCCCGGTCCGCATCGCGCGGGACGAAGGGTGGCCGCCCGGCGCCGCCTGGCGCCTCGAGCGGGACCTGGTGGTCGGAGAGATCGACGGACCGCTCGCGTTCGGGCGGATCGCGGACGTCGCGCCGCGGGCGGCCGGAGGACTGTGGGTAGTCGACGCGCAGGCGGCGCGGGTCCGCGGGTTCGACGGCGCCGGCCGGGAGGCGCTCTCGATCGGCGGGCCCGGCCGCGGGCCCGGAGAGTTCCGGAGCCCGGCGGGGCTCGTCGAGACGGACGACGGCCGGGTCGCGGTGTTCGAGTCGTATCCGCCCCGGCTCGACTGGTTCGACGCGGACGGACGCTACCTCGGCGCGGCACGCGTCGCCCCGGGACGGGACGAGGCCGGCACGCGGACGGTCCCGGCGTTCGCGCAGTGGGCCGTGGCGCCGGACGGGACCCCGTTCGCCGACGTGTTCGCCGTCCCGGTTCCGGGCGGCGACCCGGAGGTGAGGCACGCGCTGCTGCGGTTCCCCGGCGACGGGCTGGGGGGAGAGGGCCCGGACACGGTCCACTCCTGGCGGGTGCCGGCCCCTCTCCCGGACCCGGCGGGGGGCATCCCCGTGCTTCCTCCGAGGCCGCTCTGGGCCGTGGGGCCCGACGGAGCCGTGCGCTGGACGCCGGGCACCCCCTACGAGATCCGGACGCTGACCCGGGAAGGCGGGCTCGCGGCGGTCCTGCGGCGGCCGATTCCGTCGACTCGCCTGACGCCGGCGCTCCGCGCGGCGCTGGAAGCAGGGATTCGGCGCTCCCTCGAGGCCGGAGGCGGGCCCGGCGCGGCCGATGCGATTCTCCGCCGGCTGGAGTTCCCGGAGGCGCTGCCCCACGTGGCCGGCCTCTGGGTGTCGCGACCGGACGGGACCCTGTACGTGGCCCGGTATACGGAGGAGTCCGTGCGCGAGGAGCGGCCGACCTCGCTCGACGTGCTCGGGCCGGACGGCGAGTTCCTGGGCGAGCTGCCGCTTCCGGAGGGCTTCTCGCCGCGCGCCTTCACACCGGAAGCCGCGTACGGGGTGCTCGAGGATGAACTCGAGGTGCCGTTCGCGGCGCGATTCCGGATCGTCCGTCCCGACGAGTGATGCGCGGCCGGCCGCGGGTCCCGCCGGGTGCGAGTCGGAGCGAGGGGTCGATCGATCGGAGGTCGGCGATCTGCGCCCTGTCGTCCGGGATGCGGAATCCTTAGATCAGGGATCGCAGGCCGTCGGGTGGGCCCTCGAGTGCCCACCCGCTCCATCGACGGCGGCCGCATCCGCTCACCGGAACGGAGACCATCGGGTATGCGCAGGCGATCGAGACCGTTCGGATCATCGTCGGTGCCCGTCACGCGGGGAGGGGGGGTCCTGCTGGGCGTGGCGCTCGTCGGAGCGCTGGCCTCGGGCTGCTCCGGGGCGGACAGGGAGGGTCGGCGGCCGGAGGCCGGGGACGCGAGCACCGGCGGGGCGTTTCCCGACACGGTGAGGGGCGTGGTCACCCTCCAGGAGGCGGGGGGCGTGACGTTCCGCCCGTGCGGCCAGTCGACGCTGCTGTGGGTGCTCGAGGAGTCCGGGGCGGACCTCGACGTGGCGGCACGGGGTCTCGCGGGAACGGGCACGCCGCTCTACGCCGAGCTCGAGGCGGAGACGGTTCTGCCGCCGAGGACGGGTCCGGGCAGCGGGTTCCAGGAGGCGCTCCGGGTCCGCCGCTGGGTCTACCTCGCGGAGGACACGTCCGACTGCGGCCGCCTCGAAGACGCCGCGGAAGGCGTCGATGCCGGTCCCGAGGGCGGGGCGGCGCTTCCCGCCGGCGTGAGCTGGCGGGCGCAGGGCAACGAGCCGTTCTGGATGGCGGAGGTCCGGGAGGACCGGATCCTCGTGGTGCGGCCGGGCGAGGACACCGTGTCCGTGCCGTCGGTCGAGCCCGCGCTCGAAGGGGCGAGTCGCCGCTGGCGGGCGGACACGGAATCGCACGGACTGGAGCTGACCGTCGACGAGACGCCCTGCGTCGACTCCATGTCGGGGTTCCGGTTCGACCACACGGCCCGCCTGAGGCTCGACGACCGGAGCTACGAGGGCTGTGCGCGGCCGGGCCCGGGGTCGGACGCCGGGGCGGCGGTGGACGTGTCCGCCCCGGGCTGACGCCGCGGGGATCTGGCGCCGGCGGCGGCGTGGACCGGGGCGTCCGGCCCGTCTAGGTTCAGGGATGCGCCTGGAGGCGCCCAGGCCGGAGTGGCGGAACTGGCAGACGCGCCGGACTCAAAATCCGGTGGGAGGCGACTCCCTTGCGGGTTCGATCCCCGCCTCCGGCATCAACGCGTTCCGAGGAGAGTCGCGCATGCCCCGATCGGTCCCGCGGCCCGCGGTGGTCGTCATCGTCTCCCTCGTCACCTTCCCCGTCCCGCTGTTCGTCACGTCCTGCGATGAGGCTCCGTCGGGCCCTGTCGCGACGGGCACCTGGGGTGGCGTCGGGGTCCGGCTCGAGGTGACTCCGGGAGGCGCCGCGCTCGAGTTCGACTGCGCGTCCGGGACGTGGCATGACAGACCGAGCCTCGAGGCGGGGGAGTTCACGGCGGCCGGCACGTTCTCTCCCGAGAAGGGGGGTCCGATCGCCGAAGACGACCCGCCGCCGCCCGAGTGGACCGCCGCCTACGAGGGGACCGTGGAGGGCGAGCGGATGCGGCTCGAGGTGCGGGTGCCGTCGCAGAGCCTCGCGATCGGACCGATGGAGCTCACCCGGGGGGCGCCGGGGGAGCTCAGGAAATGTCTCCGATCCTGATCGCTGTCACATTCCGGGCCGCCCGGACGTTTCGATGGATAGCGGTTCCGGCCGGGTGTCCGATGCGCAGCCCGGTGTGTCCGGGCCGCCACTGTCCCTCCTGGTCGGGAGGATTCCCGGGCTCCGGGCCGGTGGCCGACGCCGCCGGTCCGGGGCGACGGGAATCTGCCGCTCGCACACCCCCGGCGCGGTCGTTGACTTCGGCGGACTTTCAGGTATCTTTGCGTCCGGATTCGTCATGAAGGTAGAGGGGAGTGGCGGCCCGGCCTCCGGCGCGCGCGTCAGGAGGTCTCGTCTTTCGGGCCCGTCCCGCGCGAGGTGCGCCCCCCGTGGCGGATCTGCCGGCCGTGAGTCGGCGTGCGGGGGTCGAGTCGGTCGGAGCAGCAAGCCGGTCGATGTCGGCTCGGGATCCAAGCAGGAGAAGGACTTCGATGTCGCGTACGCAGGGAACCGTAAAGTGGTTCAACAACGAGAAGGGTTTCGGATTCGTGTCGTTCGACGATGGGGCGCGTGACGCCTTCGTCCACTTCTCCGAGATCCAGGCCGAGGGCTTCCGCACGCTGGAAGAGGGTGACCAGGTCGAGTTCGACCTCGCCGAGGAGGGTCGCGGCCCCAAGGCGAAGAACGTCACCAAGATCACCTGAACGGGGTTCCGTAAGGGATGTTCGAAGGGGGGCGCCGTTCAACGGCGCCCCCCTTCTACATCCGGCGCGACCGATCGGCGCCGGACCGGCACCGTCAGCGCGACAGCAGCCCGGCGGCCCGGGAATCGGCGTCGGTCTCCCGGGGCGGGAGCCGGAGGAGCGCCATCAGCAACGGATAGACGTCGACGCTCCGCAGCACCGGAACCCGCAGGCCCGGCCGCAGTCCGGGACCGCGGGCCACGAACAGCCCGAGCATGTCCTCCGCCGCGTTGTCGTAGCCATGGTTCCCCCCGTCGTACGAGCCGGGGTCCGCCTCGTATCGCGAGCGGGTCGTGATCGTCCACCCCGGATCCGCGAGCGCGAGCACGGGCGCCACCCGTCGGTTCGTTCCGAAGCAGAAGCGGACCGGCAAATCGTGCTTGCGCCACGCCTGGAGGTGGGGGTGTGCGCCGCGGAGCGCCTCGTAGACGCGGTCCTCGTCGCCCGCCGCGGGCCAGATCGCCAGGAGGGGATTCCAGTCGGAGATCCTCACCGTGGAGAGGTCCAGGTAATCGTCGACGAAGATGACCCGGTCCCGCGCGGTCGGGCTCATCCCGTGGTCCGAGACGACGACCAGGTTCACGCGGTCCGAAAGGCCGCGGTCCGCGAGCCGCTCGAGCAGCAGTCCGATCGCGGCGTCCACGGCGGCGATGGCGCTGTCCGTGGCCCCGGCATCCGGCCCGTGCCGGTGACCGGCCGCGTCGACATCGTCGAAGTACAGGGTGGCGAACGCGACGCCGTCCGGCGGCGGCCGGTCGAGCCGGTCGAGCAGCCACTCGATCCGCGCGGAGGCCTCCATCGCGCCGTCGTACGGCAACCAGTGGGTCGGGCGCACGCCCGCGATCTCCGCCTCGGAGCCGGGCCAGAACAGCGGGGCGGTCGGAAGACCGGCGCGCTCGGCCGCGACCCAGACCGGCTCTCCTCCCCACCAGCGCCCGTCGCCCACGGCCTCGCGGTCGGAGAGTCCGAAGTCCGCCTCGAGATCCGGGTCCCAGATGTTGTTCGCCACGATCCCGTGGTGGTCGGGGACGAGACCCGTGACGATGCTGTAGTGGTTGGGGAAGGTCTTCGTGGGGAAGGACGGCTCGAGGCCGTCCGCCCGCACCCCTTCCGCCCCGATCCGGAGGAGGTTCGGTGTGAGGCCGCGCTCGATGTAGTCCGCGCGGAAACCGTCGATCGAGACGAGCAGGACGGCCGGGGCCGCGTCGGTGGCGGTGGCTCGGTCCCCGGGCGCCCGTGATGGGTCGGAGCGCCCGACGCAGGCCAGCGCGGCGATCGCTGCGAGAGCGGGAAGGACCGCGACGGGACGGATCCGGTTCCTGACGGGTCTGGGTCTCATGGCGAGGCAAGCTCGGACCGGGAACGCCGCCCGGCAAGCGTCGCGCGCCGTGCGCCCGACCGCCGCGGGGAACACGCGATCTCGCCGGGTGGCCCGCCGGCCGGGTAGATTGCACAATGATCAGAGTTCCGCATCGGTGCCCGCTCCGACTGCTCCTCCTCGCCGCTCTCCTCGTCGTCCCCGCCTGTGGCCGGGACGGGGAGGGTGACCGGGGCGGCGCCGATGCGGGCTCGGCGGATTCCGGCGTGCACCCGGTCGTCGCGGTTCCCCTGCTTCCGCTCGCCGGCCTCGTGGATCGGCTGCTGCCGGGGGAGACCGCGGACGTCGTGGTGCTCGTCCCGGCCGGCTCCTCGCCGCACGCGTTCGAGCCGGGAGTGGCTCAGCTCCGCCAGCTGTCCGACGCGCGGGTCATCCTCCTGATCGGACATCCGGCGTTCACGTGGGAGCGGACCTGGCTCGCGGACGCGGTCGGTCGGGAGAGCGACCGGGCCGTCCCGCTGGCCGGGACGTGCCCTTCGATCGCGGACGACCCTCACGTGTGGCTGGACCCGGACTGCCTGAAGATCATGGCGCGTGCCGCGGCGGCGGCGCTCGCCGCCGCGATGCCGGAGCACGGCCCGGAGATCGGGGCGCGTCTCGACCGGTTGGTCGCGGCGACGGACTCGGCGGCGGCGGAGGCCTCGCGCGCTCTCGGTCCGGGTGCGGGACGGACGTTCCTCGTCGTGCACCCCGCCTGGGGCTACTTCGCCCGGGCGTTCGGCCTCGAGCAGGTGTCGATCCTCTCGCACGGGAGCGGCGACAGTGGCGCGGCGAGGCTCGCCGCCGTGATCGAACGGGCGCGGCGCGAGGGAATCCGGACGGTCGTGGTGCAGCCCCAGTACAGCGCGGAGGTGGCCCGGGTCGTGGCGGAGGAGATCGGCGGGGACGTGGCCGTGCTCGACCCCCTGCGGCGCGACCCCGTGTCCCTGCTCGTCGAGACGGCTCGGGTGCTCGGCCGGGCGGCGGCCCCGTGAGCGCCCCGCGCGGAACGGGCGAGCCCCGGGGCGCTTCCGGGAGCGAGGCCGCGCCCGATGCGCCGACGATCCTGCTGCGGGACGTCTGGTACTCCTACGGCCGGACGCCGGCCCTCGAGGCGGTCGACCTCGAGGTCCGTGAAGGCGACTTCCTGGGGATCATCGGTCCGAACGCGGGAGGGAAGACCACGCTCCTCAGGATCATCCTCGGGCTCCTGCGTCCCGAGCGCGGGGATGTCCGGGTGTACGGGCGCCCCCCGCGACGCGCGCGCGGGCTCGTCGGATACGTGCCGCAGGAGGCGGGATTCGACCGGAGGTTCCCGATCAGCGTGTTCGAGGCCGTCCGCATGGGACGGCTGGGCCCGCGCTGCCGGGGGGAGAGCCGCGAGCGGGAGGTGGCGGCCGTGGAACGCGCCCTGCAGCGGGTCGCGCTCTCGGACGTCGCGGATTCGAGGATCGGCGCCCTCTCGGGCGGGAAGCTCCAGCGCGCCCTGATCGCCCGGGCGCTGGCGGCCGAGCCGCGCGTGCTGCTGCTCGATGAGCCGACGGCGAGCCTCGATTCCCGGATCGGGCGCTCGGTCTACGAGCTGCTCGACGGTCTGTCGAAGGAGATCCCGATCGTGCTCGTGTCCCACGACATCGGGGTGATCTCGCGGCACGTGCGGACGATCGCCTGCCTCAATGTGCGCCTCCACTACCACCACTCCCGGGAGCTGTCGCGGGAGATGCTGGAGGCGACGTACGGTTGTCCGGTCGACCTCCTGGCGCACGGGGTCCCGCACCGGGTGCTCCCGGACCACGAGGCGGGCCGTTGATCGCCGAGGCGCTCTCCTACCCGTTCTTCCGCCGCGCCCTCGTCGCCGGGCTGC
>JAWOIN010000024.1:0-4410 GCA_046484665.1 Gemmatimonadota bacterium | reverse complement strand
TGATCCAACAGGAAAACTGGTTACAGAGGCATTTCCCGGTATTGAAACAGATCCCTTTGACTGGATCAGTACATTTGGCAAGGTTGCCAAAACCGGTGAAGAGATCAGATTTAAGCAGCATTTACAACACAATGACCGGTGGTATGATTGTGTGGGATATCAGTACAAACCAGACCATTTTGTTGCCGCATTTTTGGAGATAACTGAACAAAAAAAGGCAGAAGCGGAACGAGAAAGTCTCCAAACACAGCTGATTCAGGCCCAGAAAATGGAGTCAGTGGGAAGGCTGGCCGGTGGGGTTGCCCATGATTTCAATAATATGCTCACCGTGATCCTGGGATATGCCCAGGCAGCCATGGACCAGACAGACCCGTCCGGGCCGGTGCATAAGAATTTACAGGAGGTGCTCACCGCGGCCAGGCGGTCGGCGGATCTGACCAGGCAGCTACTCACCTTTGCCAGAAAAGAAATCATCGCGCCAAAGGTGCTGGACCTGAATACCACTGTGGAAAACATGCTCAGCATGCTGCGCCGGCTCATCGGAGAGGATATCGACCTGGTCTGGCACCCCGGCTCAGGCCTGGGGACGGTGAAGGCAGATCCTTCCCAGATCGATCAGATTCTGGTGAACCTGTGTGTCAATGCCAAAGACGCCATTGCAGATGTGGGGAAGATCACCATTGAAACAGGGGCGGCATCCTTTGACCATGCATACTGCCAGGACGCCCGAGTCCGGGCGCAGGAGCCGGGCCACGTGCTTGAGGAGGACCGACTTGCCCGAGCCCGAGCGCCCGAGCACGGCGATGGTCCGCCCGGTCGGGACCTCCAGGTCGAGCTCCCTGAGCACGAGGTTGGAGCCGAACGCCTTCGTCACCCGCTCGAGCCGGATCATGTTCAGAGCAGGAGGATGGCCCAGAACGCGTCCAGGACCAGGATCAGCATCGCGCCCGCGACCACCGCCCGCGTGGCGGCGATCCCCACGCCCTCGGCGCCCCGCGTCGCGCCGTAGCCGCACAGGGCCCCGACCGCGGTCACGACGAAGCCGAAGCTGGCGGCCTTGATCAGCGGGTAGCTGAGGTCGAACGGCTGGTAGAACATGCGCACCCCCCGCACGAACTCCTGGGTCGACAGGTCGAGCAGGTTGACCGAGGTGACCCATCCCGCCCCGATCCCGGCGACGAGCGCGAGCGCCGTGACGATCGGGAAGGTGATCACGCCCGCCACCACCCGCGGCACGACCAGGAAGGAGACCGGGTCGTAGGCGAGCATCTCGAGCGCGTCGACCTGCTCGGTCACCCGCATCGTGCCGATCTCGGCCGCGATGTTCGCGCCGACCCGGCCCGCGAGCACCAGCCCCGTCAGCACCGGTCCGAGCTCCAGCATCACCGACTTCGCGACGAGGACGCCCACGAAGTAGAGCGGGACGACGCCGGTGAACGTGTAGCTGCTCTGGAGCGCGAGCACGATGCCCGTGAACACGGCGATGAACAGCGCGACGGGCACGGAGTCCAGGCCGATCCGCCGGACCTGCGCCGCCGCGAGCGGGACCCAGGTGCGGACGTCCGAGAGCGAACGGAGGATGGACCAGACGAAGGCGCCGGCGCGCCCCACGAGGGCCGCGACATCGGTCGCGGCGCGCCCGATCCATCCGATCACCGCGAGCAGGCGCATGGGGGGACGTTACCTCGCGCTGGCGGGAGCGTCCAGCGCCGCCGTACGATCCTCCCATGGCGCGACGCAGGGGCGGAACCGACTGGAAGGACGTGCTGCCGGGGCTGGCCATCCTCGCGGCGCTGCTCGTCGCGTCCACCCTCACTTTCCTGATGGACCAGGTGCGACGGCGGTTCGCCGAGGGGCCTCGGGTCGTCGTGCTCGCGGCCGAGGGCGAGGGCCTTCAGGCCGGCTCGACCGTCTGGATCGCCGGCAAGCCGTCGGGCCGGGTGCTCGGGATCCGGTTCGACGATCCGGCGGGGCCGGAGTCGTCTCGCGTCGTGATCGAGTCCGTGCTGCGGCGGGAGGCGATGCCCCAGATGCGCGCGGACGCGAGAGCGTCGATCGGCGCTTCCGGCCTGCTCGCCCCCGCCGTGCTCAAGCTCACTCCCGGCACCGGGGCGGCGCCCCCGCTCCGGAGCGGCGACACGCTCCGGGTCCACCCCACGCCCGACCTCGAGCGCTTCCGCTCGCTCGCCGACACCGTCCGCGAGGCGATCGGCACGCTGTCCGCGGACAGGCGGCGGCTGGCCGCCCGCCTCGAGGACGGCCCGGGCTCCGTCGCCCGCTTCCGGGACGATCCAGCCGCCCTGGCGCGGCTCGACTCGGTCCGGCTCCGGTCGGTCCGGCTCACGGCGACGCTCCGGGAAGGCGACGGCCTGGCGCGCCTCGCGCGCGACGACAGCGTGCGCGCCGCCCTGCGGCGCACCGCCGCGGCCCTGCGGGAGATCGAGGCGGCTCGACGCGCCGGCGGCGCTTCCGACTCGCTCCTCGCGCTGATGGACGCGGCGTCGGGACTCGGGGAGCGGGCGGCGCGGCTCGCGGCGGGGCTCGATGCGGCGCGCGGCACGGCCGGACGGGCCCTGCACGACCCGGCGCTCGCGGAGCAGACGGCCGCGGCGCGGGAGGCCCTCCGCGCGCTCGGCCCGGCGCTCGTCGCCGATCCTCTCCGCTGGCTCCGGATCCGGCTGTTCTGAGGCTGCGTCCCGGCGCGGCGGGCCCTCAGGCGCGGGGCGGAGGGAGCCGGGACTCCAGGCAGAACCTCACGAGCTCTCCCCGCGGCCCGTCCTTCGCGGGCCGGGTGACGACGATCACCTCCTCGACGACCCGGTCCGGGTCCTCGACGGCCACCCGGAACAGGAGCGCCCCGTCCGCCGACCGGATCGCCGTCCGGACGACGCTCCCCGGCGAGGCCTGCGCCCGCCGGTCGGGGTTCCGGAACAGCGTCTGGCTGGAGCGGCGCCGGCCGCCGGGAAGCCGTCGCGAGACCTTCATCCGGCTCAGCCAGTCCGGCTGATACTCGATCCTCCACAGCCGCCCCTTCTGGTCCAGACCCCGAGCCTCGCGGTTGTGGCGCGCCATCCTCCGCTCCCGCCGGTGTGATGAGGGAACCCGAGCCGCTCCGGAACGTAAGGAGCGACGGGAGGCGCCGCGATCTTGACCGCCCGGATGCGCGCGCATATCGTAGCCCGAGCCGACCCCGACGCCACCCGAGCTTTCGAGCCCCGATAACGACGCTGGAATTCTCAGGATTCCGATGATCCCCCGTCCCGTCGCTGCCGCGCGCGCTCCGCTCGCCGGCGCCAGCCGGGACCGCACCACGACGGAGCGACCCCCGTGGACATCGCCGAACTCAAGTCCAAGTCCGTGAGCGAGCTGCACGAGATGGCCGAGGAGATGCAGATCGCCAACTTCTCCGGCCTCCGGAAGCAGGACCTGATCTTCCGCATCGAGCAGAACCTCCTCGACTCGGAAGTCGTGCTGCGCGGCGAAGGGGTCCTCGAGATCCTCCCCGAGGGCTACGGCTTCCTGCGCAGCCAGGACTGGAACTACCTGTACGGACCGGACGACATCTACGTCTCGCCCTCGCAGATCAAGCGTTTCGACCTCCGCACGGGCGACACGGTGCTGGGCCAGGTCCGCCCGCCGAAGGAGGGCGAGCGGTATCTCGCCCTGCTCAAGGTCGAGGAGGTGAACGGCGAGGACCCCGAGAAGGCGAAGCATCGGATCGGGTTCGACAACCTGCGACCGCGGTACCCCGAGGACCGGCTCAAGCTGGAGCGGTCGGACGGCGACATCTCGATGCGGGTGATGGACCTGATGAGCCCGGTCGGGAAGGGGCAGCGGATGCTGATCGTCTCCCCGCCGAAGGCCGGCAAGACGATCATCCTGCAGAAGACCGCGAACGCGATCCTCGAGAACGACCCCGACGTCCACCTCATCGTGCTGCTGATCGACGAGCGGCCCGAGGAGGTCACGGACATGGAGGAGAACGTCGCCGCCGAGATCATCTCGTCCACCTTCGACGAGCCGGCCGACCGTCACACGCAGGTGGCGGAGATGGTGCTCGACAAGGCGAAGCGGCTCGTCGAGTACAAGCGGGACGTCGTGATCCTGCTCGACTCGATCACCCGCCTCGCCCGCGCCTACAACACGACGGTGCCCCACTCCGGGAAGATCCTCTCGGGCGGCGTCGACGCGAACGCGCTCCACAAGCCGAAGCGGTTCTTCGGGGCGGCCCGGAACATCGAGGAGGGGGGCAGCCTCACGATCATCGCGACCGCGCTGGTCGAGACGGGCAGCCGGATGGACGAGGTGATCTTCGAGGAGTTCAAGGGAACGGGGAACAGCGAGCTGTTGCTCTCTCGGGAACTCGCGGACCGGCGTATCTACCCGGCCATCGACCTATCGGGCTCGGCG
>JAWOIN010000160.1:0-68516 GCA_046484665.1 Gemmatimonadota bacterium | reverse complement strand
AGGATCTCCTCCCAGTCGATCTCGTCTTCGTCCGCCTTCTCCTCCTCCTTCTCCTCCTCTTCCTCCTCCTCGATCGGCTCGGCGAGCTCCAGGAACGGATTCGCCATCATCTCCTGCTTGAGATGCTGCTGGAGGTCGAGCAGTGGCATGTACAGCAGGTCCATCGCCTGGTACAGGCGTGGATTGATCTTGAGCTCCTGCCGCATCCCGAGGCTCTGGCCAAGCCCTCGCCTGATGTTCGCCATCGGCCCCCGTGTCCGAGCTCCGTGGAACTCCGCGCCGGACGTCCGTCGCGTCACGGCCTCACGGAGTGAAAGATAGGGGGGGCGGGCCGCCACGGCACGCCCCTTGCTAGTCATAGCTGGAAGTCGAGTCCCAGATACATCTTGCGGGCCTCCGGGTCCTCGACGAGCGTCTGCGCCGGCCCCTCGATGTGGATCCGCCCGTTGAACAGCAGGTAGGCCCGGTCCGTGATCGAGAGGGTCTCGCGGACGTTGTGGTCCGTGATCAGGACGCCGAGCCCCTTCTCGCGCAGTCCCGCCACGATCCGCTGGATGTCGTCCACCGCGATCGGGTCCACTCCGGCGAACGGCTCGTCGAGCAGCATGAACTTCGGACTTGTGACGAGGGCGCGGGTGATCTCGAGCCTCCGCCGCTCGCCGCCCGAGAGGCTGTAAGCCTTGCTCTTCCGGAGGTGCCCGATCGAGAGCTCGTCGAGGAGCTCGTCGAGGCGGCGCTCCCGCTCCTTGCGGGAGAGGTCGAGCGTCTCGAGGATCGCCATCACGTTCTGTTCGACCGTGAGCTTCCGGAAGACAGAGGGCTCCTGGGAAAGGTAACCGATTCCAGCCCGCGCCCGTCTGTACATCGGGATCTTCGTGAGCTCGAGGTCATCGAGCACGACCCGGCCGGCGTTGGCCTTCAGCAGGCCGACGATCATGTAGAAGACCGTCGTCTTCCCCGCCCCGTTCGGGCCCAGGAGCCCGACGATCTCTCCCTGTCGCACCTCGAGGCTGACGTCGTCGACCACCCGGCGCTTCCCGAACGAGCGTACCAGCCTCTTGGCCCGGAGCACGCTGTTCACCCGCCCTCCTCCCCGGTGATCGGCTCGAGGAAGACCCCGATCGCGTCGGTCCCCTCGAGGATCGTCGGCTCGCCGTCCCTGAACCGGACCTCGATCCGGCTTCCGAGCAGGTAATTGCGGGAAGGGGACGCGCTGCGCGCCGTGTCCCGCACGGCCGCGTAGAACGAGCGCGCCGACCCCGTCGCGACCAGGAGCTCGAGCTGCGCGTCGGCCGCCGCCCTCGCCTCGGCTGGCGCCTGATCCGCGGAGGCGGGCGCGAACCGCGCCCGCACGGTGTCCCCCGCGATCCAGTTCGCTCCCACCGCTGTCGACAGCGGCGGTTCCTCGAGTCCCTGCCGCCGGAAGCGGGTCTGCGCCCCGGTCCGGTCGACCGCGGCCGCGCGGGCGGAGTCGCGCCCGGCGCCGGGCGCCGGCTCGGGCCTCTCGGCCTCGCGCACCTTCACCGGGAGCGAGTCGGCGGCCATCAGCTCCTCCGCTCCGGCCCCCGGGGGGGACGGAGCGGAGGAAACCTGGACGGCGGACGCGGCACCGACCGCCGTGACGGAGTCGGCACGGCCCTCCACGAAGGCGAATACGATCGAGTCGCCCGCCAGGACGAACTCCGCCGATGCCGCCAGCGAGCGTCCTTCCCCGAACGCCCAGATCGTCTCGACCTCGTCTCCGGAGATCCGCGCGAGGATCTGGTCGGCGCGCAGCTCGTACCGCTCGCCCGACGCCGTCGCGTCGCCGAAGGAGTGGATGGCGCGGAGGAGGCCGACTTCGAAGCCGGCCACGATACTGTCTCCTGCCAGCCGGTACCCCTCCCCGCGCACCACCGGGTCGCCGTACAGCACGGCGCGGCCCGCCGAGTCCGAGAACCGCGCGCTGTCGGCCGTCGCGGTGAGGTCGCGGCGTTCCAGCACCACGCTTCCCCGGGCGAACGCTTCCTCGTCCCCGACGAACTCGGCAAGGTCCGCGTCGATCACGCTCGCCTCCACCCCTCCGGCGGCGCCGCGGCCCGATGGAAGGGTCATGCGAGGCCGCTCCGTCGCTGTGGTGCGCGCTCCGGCGAAGGGAGTGCGCGTGAAGGTGACGCGGGGGCCGGCCAGGGTGGCTCGGTTGGCGAGGCGCACGAGTCGGACGTTTCCCTCCGCCACGACCGCGTCCCGCGCTCCGATGAAGGTGAGGCGCTCGGCCTCCAGGGTCCGGGTGGTATCCCGGTAACGGACGCTCCCGATCATCACGGCCTCGTCCTGGACCTGTCGCCACACGGCGCTGTCGCCCGTCATCTCGGCGTCGCCGCAGGTGACCGTGACGGGCCCGCCCAGATACGCCGTGATCGCTCCCTCCCGCTCCGGATCCGGCCGCTCCACCCGGGGTCCGGCGCGCCCGATGCTGAGGGCGCAGCGGCTCACCCCCTGCGCCCCGAGCCCGCCACCGGGACCGAAGGACGGGACGAGGACGATCGCCGCCAGCGGCACGAGCGCCCTGACGGCCTGCGCGGCGCTCACTGCGGCACCGTGATCTCCGGGGTGGTGGTACGGCCCGCCCCGTAGCGCCTCTCGTCCGTCCCGAGGTCCCACATCGCGTCGACCCCGCTGTCCACGGTACCGTCCGGAAGAGTCTGGACGTAGCCCGAGTCGGCCCGGATCTGGTTCGAGGCCGAAATGTAGGCGAGCAAAGGGGCCCTGAAGGTCTCTCCCGACCGGAGCCGGACCTCGACGTCGCCGCGGACGCGCACGTCTCCCGCCGCCAGCTCGTACACCGCCTCGCGTCCCGTCAGGACGCCCGTGGTGTCGCCGGCGTCTCCGAAGAAGACGAGCGTGACGGAACGCAGCTCCAGTCGCCCCGCCTCGTCGAAGGTGTAGGCCGTGTCGGCGCGAAGGACGGCGCTACGGACACCGTTCCGGGTGAGGAAGTTCTCCATGCCGACCATCACCTGGCCGGCTCCCTCCACGAACACCTCCGGGGCGGTGCCCGTCGGCCGCGCCTCGCCTCCCCCGCACGCCGCCGCCAGCCCGGCGCAGAGGGCGAGGGAGACGGGAAGGGCGCGCTTCCACCGCGCGACCCGCGTCGCGGCGCCGGAGCGGCTCACCGCAGCTCCGCCGGCTCCCACCGCAGGGACTCCTCCGCGCCCGCTTCCCCGCCCCTCGCGCGGGCCCGGTCGAGGGCGGCGCCGACGAACGCCGCGAACAGGGGGTGCGGCCGGGTGGGCCGCGACTTCAGCTCAGGGTGGAATTGCGTCGCGACGTAGAAGGGGTGCGCGGGAAGCTCGATGATCTCCACGAGGCCCCCGTCGGGCGAGAGGCCGCTGAACCGGAGGCCCTCCGCGGCGAGGCGCTCCCGATAAGCGTTGTTCACTTCGAACCGGTGTCGGTGTCGCTCGGAGATCGCGTCCGTCCCGTAGATCTGCCGCGCCCGGCTTCCCTCGACGAGCTCGCAGGGGTAGGCGCCGAGCCGCATCGTGCCGCCCTTGTCCGTCACCTGCCGCTGGGAGTCGAGCAGCGAGATCACCGGGTGGACGGCATCCGGCACGAACTCCGCCGAGTCCGCGCCCTCGAGCCCGCAGGCGTTCCTGGCGAAGTCGATGATGGCGCACTGCAGCCCGAGACAGATTCCGAAGAAGGGGATGCCTCCCTCGCGAATCCGGCGGACCGTGTCGACCATCCCCTCCACGCCCCGGCCTCCGAAACCGCCCGGAATCAGCACGCCGTCGTACCCGTGGAGGAATTCGTCGCCGCGGCTCTCGATCGTCTCGGAGGAGAGCCAGTCGATCGCGACGCTCGCGTCGTGCGCGATCCCCCCGTGGATCAGGGCTTCCTGGATCGACTTGTAGGAGTCGACGAGCGACGTGTACTTCCCGACCACGGCGATCCGGGCCGGGCCGCCGCCCGGGCTCTTCACCCGCTCGACGATCGACTCCCAGGCGGCGAGGTCCGGCTCGGGGGTCCGCAGCCCGAGCGCCTCGACGATGGAGCCGTCCAGCCGCTGCTCGTGGTACCGGAGCGGCACCTCGTAGATCGTGTCGAGGTCGCGGGACTCCACGACGTGCCGCAGCTCGACGTTGCAGAAGCGGGCCACCTTTCGGCGGACCTCCTCGCTGAGTGGCCGCTCCGTCCGGAGGATAAGGATGTCGGGCTGGATCCCGATCTCCATCAGCTCCCGCACCGAGTGCTGCGTGGGCTTCGTCTTCAGCTCGCCGGCCGCTGCGATGTACGGGACGAGCGTGAGGTGGATGAACAGGGTGTTCTCACGGCCGACGTCCTGCCGGAACTGGCGGATCGCCTCGAGGAACGGGAGCGACTCGATGTCGCCGACCGTCCCACCGACCTCGGTGATCACCACGTCGTGGCCCTCGGACAGGCGCCGAACGTAGGACTTGATCTCGTCCGTCACGTGGGGAATCACCTGGACGGTGGCCCCGAGAAAGTCCCCCCGGCGCTCCTTCGTGATGATGTTCTGATAAATGCGGCCGGTCGTGACGTTGTTCGCCTGCGACAGAGACTCGTCGATGAAGCGCTCGTAGTGCCCTAGATCGAGGTCGGTCTCGGCGCCGTCGTCCGTGACGTACACCTCGCCGTGCTGGAACGGCGACATCGTGCCGGGATCGACGTTGATGTAAGGGTCGAACTTCTGGATCGTGACCGAGAGGCCCCGCTCCACGAGCAGTCGCCCGATCGAGGCCGCGGCGATGCCCTTCCCGAGAGACGAGACCACGCCCCCGGTGATGAAGATGTACTTCGTGCGCGGTCGGGTCTGTTCGGACATGGACGATGCGTCCCCTGTCATTCGTGGTTCCGGGCCGCGAGGATCCGCGCGGCCCGCTCCAGGTCGGCCGGTTCCTCGACCGGCATCCCGCTCGGTCCCACGATCGCCACGTGGATCCTGATTCCCGCCTCGAGCGGGCGAAGCTGTTCCAGCCGCTCGAGCGTCTCGAGCGGCGACGGCGGCAGCGAGACCCAGCGCTCCAGCGCCTCGCGCGTGTAAACGTAAAGACCCAGGTGTCGAAGCCAGGGTCCCCCTCCGGCGTCCAGCGGCGGCGTCCCCCCGGCGGCCCACGGAATCGGCGCGCGACTGAAGTACAGGGCCCGTCCGTCGGCCGCCCTCGCCACCTTCACCTCGGCCGGGGACTCCCACTCCTTGACGGTCCGGATCGGCGTCGCGAGCGTCGCGATCGCCGCCTTCCCCTCCCGGACCGGCCGGACCGCCTCCGCGGCGTGCTCGGGCGGGAGGAGCGGCTCGTCCGCCTGGAAGTTCACGATCACGTCGAACCCCGCCGCCTCCGGCCGCCGGGCCGCTTCCGCCACCCGATCCGTTCCCGAGGGGTGCTCCGCCGAGGTCATCACGGCGACGCCCCCGAACCCCCGCACCACGTCGGCGATCCCCGCGTCATCCGTCGCCACCCAGACCGCGTCGATTCCCGGGATGCGTCGGGCGGCGCGCCAGCTCCATTCGACGAGGGGACGGCCGGCGATTCGCTGGAGAGGCTTGCCGGGGATCCGCTGGCTGGCGATCCGCGCCGGAAGGACGCAGAGGACCGCCATCAGGGGCGCGAGCGGGATGGAGAGCCGGTTCCGTTCACGCCCCGCAACGTAATCCGGCTCCGAGACAGCTGTCAAAGGGGGATCGAGCCCCGCGGGAGCGCGCTCGGGTACAGGTCCATCCGATCACAGATCGCCAGGGAAGCGGAAGACCCCGTACACCTTCGGGTCCCAGCCGGAGGTCCCCGGGTCCGCCGCCACGCCCGCCTCGAGCACCGACCAGCGGACGCCCGCCACGAGGTTGAGCGCGAGCTCCGGGTCCTGGCCCGGTCCCCAGGCCGTCCCGGTCGCGGCCCGGAGCAGGAGCTTGGGAGGACCGATCATCGTGACCCGCAGGGCATGTACCGGGACCAGGTACGTGGCCTGCCCGTAGAGGGCGCGCGGGCCGTGGAAGCCCAGGAGCTCGAACGTCGGGAGCGTGGCGCGACCACCGAACGCCGTCCACCGCTGCCGGGGCAGGCTCCCCAACAGGTCGCCGCGCGCCAGCGCGAACAGCTCGACCTCGTGCGTCCCGAGGCCGGGAAGGAGAAGGAAGGCCCTTCCCTCTCCGAGCAGGAAGCTGAAGTCCCCCGCCACGGAAGAGTCCGCCCACTCGGCCCGCACCGACGCCTCCAGCCTCGTCCCGGGGCCGCGGCGGCGCGCGTGCAGACCGGCGATCAGGCTGACCGTCTCCCCTTCGTCGACCGCCGGGTTCGGGATCGGCTCGTCCTCTCCGAACAGGACGAACCGCTCCTCCGCCTCGAGACTCCGGGCCTTCTCCCACTGCACGGACAGCGTCGGCCGCCACGGCCGCCCTTCGATCCCGCCGATCACGAAGGCCGCGCGGTCCGCGTCGAAGTAGTTCCGGAAGTCGTCCCCCACGAAGAGGAAGGAGAACGTGTTCGAAACGCCGCCGCGCACCCACGTCTCGTTCGTGCGCGTCGCCCGCTCGTACTCGAACCCGAATCGCACGGACCCGGAGGGGTGCCAGTACTGTCCGACCGTGCCCTGGAGCTCCGACCGCTCGGTGAGGTATCGCCCCGACAGCTCGAGCGAGGGCTGCCACCCCCAGCCCACGGCCCGGAGGCGGGCCCCCCACTCCAGAGTCCACCCGTCGACGCGCTGGTAGGTCGGGAAGGAAAGACCGTGCAGGCCCGGCAGCTCCACGGCGCGAGGCGTCTCCCACGCCGGGTAGATCGCCCAGCCGTAGTCGCGCGCGACCACGGAGTAGAGGTCGTTCGGCCGATACGCCATCGCTCCGTCTACCGCGGCGAGGCCGGAAGCGTAGTAGCCACCTCCCAGCACGACGACGTCACCGAGGATCCTCGACCCGGGTCGCAGGAACAGATCCCCCGCCACGACGAACACGTCGCCCGTCACGACACCGGCGATCCGCGCGGCAGAACGCAGGACGAGGAGATCGCCGGACACCGTGTCGCCGGCCGCGAGCACCGTGTCGACCGTCCAGGTGTGGTGCTCGCCGCGCCGCAGGAAGTCCGCGAGGCGCCGCTCGTGCACTACCTCCGCTCGCGCCGTGAAGCGGATCTCCTGGCCGTGCGCGGACGGCGTCGACGCGAGCAGGGCAAGGGTCAGCAGCGCCGGGAGGACCCTCCCCCGCCTCGTCGCGGGCCCGTGGCGCCTCACGCCGCCCCCCCCTCCCAGCTCTCCCAAGCGACCACCTCGGCCTCGGGACGCCGCTCCGGCAGGCGAGCGAAGCCCTCCGGGTATCCGATCGCCAGCAGGGAGATCACCGGCACGTCCGTGGGGATCGCCAGCAGCTCGCGGACGAGCGGCTCCCGGAACCCGGGTATCCACGACGCCTGGAGGCCGAGGTCGGCGGCCGCGAGCGCCATGCTCTGCGTCGCGGCCGCCAGGTCCACAGGGTGCGCGTGCCTCCCGTGTCCGCTGATCCGGGTGTGGCTGCGCGCGCAACCGGCGACGAGCACCGGGGCCGAACGGACGAGCTCGCTGTTGAACGCCGCCTCCGCCAGCCGATGGCGCGTGAGCGGGTCCCGGACTACCACGAACCGCCACGGCTGGTCCTCCCCCGCCGAAGGGGCGTAGCGCCCGCAGTCGAGAATCCGCGCGAGGAGCTCCCCGGGAACCGGTCGATCGGCGAAGCGCTGCACCGGCTGCCGGTTCCGGGCGAGACTGTAGACGCGGGAGATGTGACTCACGATGGCTCACGCCCTGGGATGGTACCTCCGGTGCTCCTGCTGGAGATACGTCCGATCCACGTGCGTGTAGATCTGCGTCGTCGCGATGTCGGCGTGTCCGAGCATCTCCTGAACGGCGACCAGGTCCGCGCCCCCTTCGAGGAGGTGCGTGGCGAAGCTGTGCCGGAACGTATGCGGCGTCACCCGCCGGGGGAAGTCGATCCCGCGCTCCTCGAACTCGCACGCGGAGTCCCTCACGACCCGCTTCACGATGCCCCACGCCCCCGTCCGGCTCAGCCCGCGGCCCCGCTGATTGAGGAAGAGGGTTCCGGATGCCCCGGCCCTCGGACAAAGCCCCGGTCGCCACTTCTCCACGTAGTCGCGGATGGCCCCGGCCGCACGTCCCCCCAGCGGGACGATCCGGGTCCTGCTCCCCTTTCCCCGGACCGTGATCAGGCCCTCGTCGAGCAGCAGCTCCCGGGTCCGCAGCGCCGTGAGCTCGGAGATCCGGAGCCCCGCCCCGTACAGGACCTCGAGCATCGTCGCGTCCCGGACCGCTGCCGCCCTCTGCCGGGGCAACGAATCCGTCGCCAGTTCCGCCTCCGCGGCCTGCTTCCAGGCGACGTCGAGAATGCAGGCGACCTGGGCGTACGAGAGCACGCCGGGGAGCGCTCGGCCGCGCCGCGGGGCCTCCAGCCGCTCCGTCGGGTCCTCGGCGAGCGTTCCGTCGTCGACGAGCCAGGCGAAGTATGTGCGCGCGGCCGAGCGCGCCCGCGCCGCCGACGACGCGGCCAGGCCCCGCGCCGCGAGCGCGTCCATCCAGGCGCGGAGCAGGGCGTAGTCGAGCGTGCCGGGAGACGCGTGTCCCCGCGCTGCCGCGAACCGCACGAGACCGCGGCAGTCCCTGAGATACGCATCCACCGTCCGCTCCGAGAGGTTCCGCTCGAAGCGGAGGAAGTCCGCGAACGGCTCGAGCAGGAAAGGGGCGAGCCGCCTCTCCTCGAGGTCCTCGCCGTCCCGATCGCCCGCCTCGCCCCCCCTGCCGGCCCGTCTCACACCTCGTCCTCCTCATCCCCGTGCCGGGTCCGCCACCAGAGGAGGGCGAGCAGGATCGCGGCGAGGGCGGCCACCGCGCCCACCGTCGTGTTCACGGCGCCCAGCATCCCGAGCAGGCGATCGAGGTTGCGCGAGAAGATCACGCCGGCCGCGACGAGCACGCCGTACCAGGCCGCGGACGCGAGCGCGAGCGGTATCGAGGTGCGCCAGAAGCCGAGCCGGCTGATTCCCGCGAACGCCGGGACGAGGACCCGGAACACCGGGAAGAAGCGACTGACCAGGATCGTGAGCGTGCCGTACTCCTCGTAGAACACCGACATCCGCCGCAGCTGCGCCGGGCGGAGCAGCCAGCGGCCCCAGCGTGTCTCGAACAGGCCCTTCCCGAACCGGCGGGCCGCGAAGTAGACCCCGAGGGCGAGGACGAGGTTGCTGGCCCAGGCGACGAGGAAGACAAGCCGGCCGTCGAGAAAGCCCCGGTCTGCGAGGACCGCACCGGCGACGACGACCATGTCGGAGGGGACCGGGGGAAACAGGTTCTCGATCGCGGCTCCCGCCCCGACGAGCAGGTACATCGTCTCCACGGGGACGTGGGAGACCAGGCCGAGGAGCGCGTCGATCTGCTCGCGCATGCGAGCTCAGCCGCCCGCGCGGATGCTCGCGTGAAGCGCGTCGATGTCGCCGATCTGGTCGAGGAGCGCGACGGCGATCACCGCCAGACCCTCCGCCCGGCCGATCCAGCCCATTCCTTCGTTCGTCTTCCCCTTGACCGAGACGGAGCCGGGACCGATGCGCAGGTACGAGGCGAGGGCCTCGGCCATCGCCGCCGCGTGGCCGGCGATCCTGGGACGCTCCGTGATGACCGTGAGGTCGACGTTCACGACCTGGTAGTTCCGCTCTTCCACCAGGCGCATGGTTTGCTCGAGGAGGTCGAGCGAGCGGGCGCCCTTCCACTCGGGGGAGGTGTCCGGAAACCGGTCTCCTATGCTGCCGAGGCCGGCGGCGCCGAGCAGGGCGTCGATCAAGGCGTGCGTCACGGCATCGCCGTCCGAATGGCCCGCGAGGCCCGGGGCGCCGGGAATCCCGACACCTCCGAGCACGAGCGGCCGACCCGGATCGAACCGGTGGGAATCGTAACCGATCCCTACGCGCACGGCGGCCTCCGCGCGCCCGACGTCAGGCGCCGGAGCGGGTTCCGAGAATCCGCAGCGCGAGGTGCGCCGCGTTCCGCGCGTTGTCGATCCCGACCGCCGCCACGGGCACGCCCGGCGGCATCTGCGCGATCGACAGCAGGGCGTCGAGCCCCCCGAGCGTTCCCGCCGAGATCGGAACCCCGATCACCGGCAGGTCGGTGTGGGCGGCCACGACGCCCGGGAGCGCGGCCGACAGGCCCGCTCCGCAGATCACAACGCCGTATCCGGCCTCGCGGGCCCCCGACGCGAGCTCCGCCGTCCGGACCGGGTCCCGGTGCGCACTGCTCACGAAGATGTCCAGCTCGACGCCCGCGTCGCGGAGGACCTCCGCCCCCTTCTCCATCGCGGGCCGGTCCGACTCGGAGCCCATCAGCATCAGCACCCTGGCCACGTTCTCCGCTCCCCGGCCTCGTCTCAGTCGCCGTCCCACCGGCGCAGGGCGAGGCACACGTTGTGTCCCCCGAACCCGAACGAGTTGCTGATCGCTGCGCGGACCTCGCGGGACACCGGGCCGTCGACCACGTAGTCGAGATCGCACTCCGGGTCCGGCACCTCGTAATTGATCGTGGACGGGATCTCCCCCCGGGCGCAGACGAGAAGCGTGATCACGGTCTCGATCGCCCCCGCCGCTCCGAGCGTGTGGCCCGTCATCGACTTCGTGGAGCCCACCGCCAGCTCGCGGGCGTGCTCCCCGAACACGGCCTTGAGGGCCGTCGTCTCCGTGGCGTCGTTCGCCGGGGTCGATGTGCCGTGGGCGTTCACGTACTGTACGTCCTCCGGCGCGAGGTCGGCGTCGCGGAGCGCGGCCCGCATCGCGATCTGGGCGCCCGCCCCCTCGGGCGAGGGCGCCGTCATGTGGTGCGCGTCGGCGCTCTGGCCGTACCCCGCGAGCTCGCCAAGGATGGCGGCCCCCCGGGCCCGCGCGTGCTCGAGAGACTCGAGCACGACCATTCCCGAGCCCTCGCCCAGCACGAAACCGTCCCGGCCGGCATCGAACGGCCGGGACGCCGTCGCAGGAGAGTCGTTCCGCTCGGACAGCGCCTTCATGGAGGCGAACCCCGCCATGCACAGCGGCGTGACTGTCGCCTCCGTGCCACCCGCGACCATCACGTCCGCCTCCCCGCAGCGGATCGCCCGGAAGGCGGAGCCGACCGCGTGCGCGCTGGAGGCGCAGGCGGACACGGTGGCGAAGTTCGGGCCCTGCGCACCGTAGCGCATCGAGATCATGCCCGCGGCCATGTCGCCGATGAACATCGGGATGAAGAACGGCGACACCCGGCCCGGGCCGTTCTCGAGCATGCGGGCGTGCTGCTGCTCGAGCGTGGCCAGGCCCCCGATCCCGCTGCCGACGATCACGCCGACCCGCTCCGGGGGCGTCGCGCGGAGGATCCCCTCTAGGTCGGCCTGCGTCGCCGCCTGGCCGGCCGTCGCCATCGCGAACTGGAGGAACCGGTCGGCGCGCCGCGCCTCCTTCCGGTCCATCCACCGCTCCGGGTCGAACCCCTTCACCTCGCAGGCGAACCGGACCGGCTGATCGACCGGGTCGAACCGGGTGATCGTAGCCGCCCCGCTCTGTCCCGCCAGCAGGGCGTCCCAGGTCTGCTCGACGTCAAGGCCGACCGGCGTGACCAGCCCGAGGCCGGTCACGACCACACGGGTGCGTTCGTTCATGTCAGACGCTTCCGGTGCACCGGCAGGTCAGCCCTGCTTCTCCTGGAGGTAGCGGATCGCGTCGCCGACGCTCTGCATCTTCTCGGCATCTTCGTCCGGAATCTCGATCGAGAACTCCTCCTCGAACGCCATCACCAGCTCCACGGTGTCCAGCGAGTCGGCGCCGAGATCCTCCACGAACGAGGCGTCATCGGTGACCTTCTCGATCTCCACGCCGAGCTCGTTCGCGATGATCTCCCTGACCTTCGCCGCCGTATCCGCCATCTCGATTCCCTCTCGCGTTCTGGGTTCGCGGGGCGCGCCCACGTGCGCCGGCCCCGTTCCGGCCCCCGGGGGGACCGTCAGCCCTGCATGACCATCCCACCGTCCACGACGATCACCTGTCCCGTGATGTAGGCCGCCCCCGGACCGGTGAGGAACCGGACGACCGCGGCGACGTCCTCCGGCGTGCCTATCCGACCGAGCGGAATCCGCTCGGTCAGGGCCTCGCGGGCCTCGGCTCCGAGCCCGGACGTCATGTCCGTCTCGATGAAGCCGGGTGCCACGACGTTCACGAGCACGTTCCGGGACGCCAGCTCCTGCGCCACGGACTTGGAGAAGCCCACCAGACCCGCCTTGGACGCCGCATAGTTCGCCTGACCCCGGTTCCCCGTCAAGCCTACCACGCTGGCGATATTCACGATGCGGCCGGCCCGGCGCTTCATCATCCCGCGCGCCGCAGCCCGCGTCATGTGGAAGGCGCCGCGCAGGTTCGTGTCGAGCACCACGTCCCAGTCCTCGTCCCGCAGTCGGACCAGCAGGTTGTCGCGCGTGACACCGGCGTTGTTCACGAGGATCCCGACCGGCCCCAGCGCCTCCTCCACCGCCCCCACCAGCGCCGCGCAGGCGTCGGGGTCGACGACGTCGCAGGCGAATCCGCTGGCTGCGCCTCCCACCTGCGAGGCCGCGCCGCGAGCCCGCTCGAGGTCCCGCGCCACGCATGCCACGCGGGCGCCTCCTTCCGCCAGGGAGCCGGCGATCGCGAAGCCGATTCCGCGCGAGGCGCCGGTGACGATGGCGACGACTCCGTCGAGCTCAGGCATGAAGAGTCTCCAGCAGACGTTCGATCTCCGCTGGCTCGCCGGCCGCGAGCCCCACCTGGTTCCGGTCGATCCGCTTCAGGAGCCCGCACAGGACCTTGCCCGGCCCCAGCTCGAGCCATGCCGCCGGCTTCCGCTCGCGCATCGCCGACACCGATTCTACCCAGCGCACGGGGGAGGTCAACTGCCGGACGAGGCCTTCCCGCGCGTCGGCCACCACCACCACGGGGCGCGCGCTCGCGTTCGAGATCACGGGAAAGTCCGCGTCGCCGACCCGCACCCCGGCCAGCGCCGCCGCGAGACCGTCCCGGGCCGTCTCCATCAGCGGCGAATGGAAGGCGCCGCTCACGTTGAGGGGGATCGCCTTCCGGGCCCCGGCCCCGGGCGCCGCCTCGCAGGCGCGCTCCACTGCCGCGACGTCACCGCTGACCACTATCTGGCCCGGCGCGTTGTAGTTGGCCGGCACCACGACCGAGTCCCGAGTGGAGCAGGCCTCGCAGAGCTCCCTCAGGGGATCGGGGTCCATGCCGAGGATCGCCGCCATCGTGCCCGGCCGCTCGTCGCCCGACCGCGCCATCAGCTCCCCGCGACGGCGCACGAGGCGGAGCGCGTCGTCGAAGCCCAGCGCGCCGGCCGCGAGGTAGGCCGTGAACTCCCCCAGGGAGTGGCCGGCTCCGACCAGGACCGCGCCACGCACCTCCGGCGACAGGACCGTCCACGCCGCGAACGAGTGCAGCAGGATCGCGGGCTGCGCATTCTCGGTGCGAGTCAGCTCCTCGTCGGGACCCTCCCAGGAGATCCGCGAGATCGGCAAGTCCAGCACGTCGTCGGCCCGCTCGTAGAGCTCGCGGGCCGCGCTCGCCGCCTCGGCGAGCTCCCGGCCCATTCCCACGAACTGAGATCCCTGCCCCGGCATCATGAGGGCGATCGGCCTCATCACCGTCTCATCGGAGGGCTGCCGGCCCGTCGCGCGGGGCCGAGCGACAGAAACACTCCGGCCCCGTTCTCCCGGGGGAGTCCGGGGCCTGCGGTATCGGGGAGCGGCGCCGACGATCGGACGGAGGCGGACCCGGCGCGAACCGGGCCCCCGTCAGAACTCCTCGACGCGGACGACCTCACGGTCGCCGTAGTGCCCGCAGTTCGGGCAGACGCGGTGCGGGCGACGCGGGTCGCCGCACCGCGGGCAGGCCTGGTGCGCGACCGTCTGCGCCACGTCGTGACCGCGGCGCTTCCGCTTCCGCTGCTTAGAGGTCCTTCTCTTCGGTACGGCCATGTCTCCATCCTCTATCCGTCGTCCGACCCGCGCCCGTTCTGACCCTGCACGGGTTCCCCCGGGAACCGACTCCTGAGCGCATCCCAGCGCGGGTCGCCGCCGACATCGCGGCACCCGCAGTCTCCGCTCGCCAACTCCTTCCCGCAGCTCGGGCACAGCCCGGGGCAGTCAGCCCGACAGAGAGGGAACGCCGGCAACGCGAGCAGCAGCTCCTCGCGCAGCGCGGGAAGCGGGTCCAGCTCCGCCTCCTTCGGGTCGAGCGCGTAGACGCCTTCGCTCTCCTCCCAGCGCCCGATCTGCGGCTCGAACCGGAGGTCGAGCCGCAGATCCGTCCGGTGCCGGATCTCCGCGAGACAGCGCCGGCACTCCAGCCGGACCGTAGCCTCGAGCCGTCCGGTGAGGCGGACCCCGCCTTCGCCCGCCGGCTCCGCCCGGATCGAGATCCGCGGGGCATCCAGCAGCTCGAGCCCGCCGAGGTCCCACACCGCCCCGTCGGCCTGGAGGCGCCCCGACCACTCGACCGCTCCCTTCTCGATGCGGTCGAGGGCGAGAACGCCCACCGGGAAACCATAATTCATAGCCCTTCCATCACCGTCTGTCAATCGAACGCTCCCGCCCGGCAAGGGCTTCCCCGGAGCCGGTCGCGCGCGTCAGAGCAGGTCCGCCCCGGCGAAGAAGAAGGCGATCTCGGCCCCGGCGGTCTCGGGCGAATCCGAGGCGTGGATCGCGTTCCGCTCCTTGCTCTCCGCGAACAGGGCCCGGACCGTGCCCGGGGCCGCCTCGGCCGGGTCCGTCGCCCCGATCGACTCGCGCAGGGCGGCGACCGCGTCCGCGCGCTCCAGGACCACGGGCATGCACGGTCCCGAGGTCATGAACGCGACCAGCGACGGAAAGAACGGCCGCTCCCTGTGTACCGCGTAGAAGGCCTCGGCCTGCTCGCGCCGCAGCCGGAGCACTCGCGCCGCGACCGGCCGGAACCCCCTCTCCTCGAGATGGGCGAGGATCTTTCCCGTCTTCCCGCTCCCGAACGCGTCCGGCTTGAGGATGGCGAGCGTCAGGGTCTGGCTCATGCGTCTCCTGTTCCCTCGCGCGGTTCGGCTCAGAGCCGCTCGCGCACGAGCTTCACGAAGTCCGCCGGCAGCTCGGCGACGGCGATTCCGCAGTCGCGGAAGGCCTTCATCTTCTCGGCGGCCGTGCCCTCGGAACCCGAGATGATCGCTCCCGCGTGCCCCATCCGGCGGCCCGGAGGCGCCGTGCGCCCGGCGATGAACCCGACGACGGGCTTCGACATCCGGTCGCGGACGTACTCGGCGGCCACCTGCTCGTCCGTGCCGCCGATCTCCCCGATCATGCACACGGCCTTCGTGTCCGGGTCCGCCTCGAACGCCTCGAGGCAGTCCACGAAGTTCGTGCCGATCAGCGGGTCGCCACCGATGCCCACGCACGTGGTCTGGCCGATTCCGGCGCGCGTGAGCTGGTATACCACCTCGTAGGTGAGGGTTCCCGACCGGCTCACGACGCCCACCGGCCCCGGCGTCACGATCTGGCCGGGCAGGATCCCGACCTTGCAGGCGCCGGGGGTGATCAGTCCCGGGCAGTTCGGGCCGAGCAGCCGCGCGCCCTTCTCCCGCACGTACGGCAGGGCGCGCATCATGTCCTGCACCGGCACGCCCTCGCTGATGCAGACGATGAGCCCGATCCCGGCGTCCGCCGACTCCAGCACGGCGTCGGCCGCGAAGGCGGCGGGCACGTAGATCACGCTCGTGTTCGCACCGGCCTGCCTCACCGCTTCCGCCACGGTGTTGAACACGGGGACCTCGTCCTCGAACCGCTGTCCGCCCTTCCCCGGCGTGACGCCTGCCACGACCCGCGTGCCGTAGTCCATCATCTGGCGGGTGTGGAAGGAGCCGTCACGCCCCGTGATCCCCTGCACCACCAGCCGCGTGGTCCCGTCTATGAAAATGCTCATGCCGCCTGGTCTCCCTTGCTGTCGTCCGCGCCCGGGCCGCCGCTCACGCGGCGGCCGCGGCGAGCGCGACGGCCCGCTTCACGGCCTCGTCCATGTCCGTCATCGCCGTGAACCCGTTCGTACGAAGGATCTCGACCGCCTCCTCCTCGTTCGTCCCGGTGAGCCGGATTGCGATCGGGAGGCCAATGTCGATCCGTCTCGTCGCCTCGACGATCCCGTTCGCGACGTCGTCGCAGCGGGTGATTCCCCCGAAGATGTTGAACAGGATCGACTTCACGTTCGAATCGGCCGTCATGATCTCGAGCGCGGTCACGACCTTCTCGGGGCTCGACGAGCCGCCGATGTCGAGGAAGTTCGCGGGCTCACCGCCGTAGTGCTTCACCATGTCCATCGTGGCCATCGCCAGCCCCGCCCCGTTCACGCAGCAGCCGACTCGTCCATCGAGCTTGATGTAGGTGAGTCCCGCGTTCCGGGCCTTCGTCTCGGACGGCGGCTCGGCGCTCGTGTCCCGCATCGCCTCGACCTCAGGAAGGCGGAACAGCGCGTTGTCGTCGATGTTCATCTTCGCGTCGATCGCCTTCACCTCTCCCGAGGGCGTGACGATCAGCGGGTTGATCTCGACCAGCGTCGCGCCGGCCGACTGGTAGGCCTCGTAGAGCTTCCGGATGATCTCCCCCGCCTGCCGGGCGAGTTTCGCGTCGTCGTACAGGGCCCACGCGAGGCCCATCGCCTGGTGCGGGAGCAGCCCGTAGCGCGGGTCGATCCGCAGCTTGTGGATCGCCTCGGGCTTGGTCGCGGCGACCTCTTCGATGTCCACGCCGCCCTCGGGCGAGACCATCAGAACGGAACCCTGGGAGCCGCGGTCCATCACGATCCCGACGTACGCCTCCGACGCGATCTCCTCTGCCGGGGTGACGAGCACCTTCTCGACCGTCAGTCCCTTTATCGACATCCCGAGGATCGCTCCCGCCTTCGCCTTCGCGTCGGCCGGGTCCGCGGCCAGCTTCACGCCGCCCGCCTTGCCGCGGCCGCCGGCGTGCACCTGCGCCTTGACGACGACCCTGCCTCCGATCTCCCGCGCGATCGACTCCGCCTCCTCGGGCGTCGTCGCCACTCTGCCGGGAGGAACCGGGATCCCGTGTGAAAGGAGGATCTGCTTCGCCTGGTATTCGTGAATGTTCATCTCCGCCTTCGTCGCGTTTCCGGGTACGGTTCCACGGGCCCCGTCAAGGGCCGGGTACGATCGTCGTGCCGGCCTCGCCGTCGAGCGCGGCGGGCCCCTCCTCCAGCGCGGCGATGATCGCCCGGTCGCCGCCGGCCTCCACGAAGTGGACGGCCGCCTCGACCTTCGGCCGCATGCTTCCCGTGCCGAGGACGTCCGACCCGAGCAGCTCGCGGGCTTCCGGGGCCGTGAGCCGGGGCAGCCGTCGGGCCCGGTCCGTGCCCCAGTCCGCGTACACGCCGTCCACGTCGGTCAGGATGAGCAGGATGCTCGCGCCGATCTCGCGGCCGAGGATCGCGGCGGCGCGATCCTTGTCCACGACCGCGTCCACCCCCTCGAGCCCGAGGAACGGGTCGCGGTACACCGGGATGCCTCCGCCTCCGGCGGCGATCACGATGTCGCCCCGGGCAACGAGCTCGCCCACCATCTCGGCCTCGACGATCTCTACCGGGATCGGGCTGGGCACCCGCCGCCGCAGGTTCCCCCGGGGGTCCTCCTCGATGTGGATTCCGTCGGCCTGCAGCTCCTCGGCGACGTCGGCCGGCAGGCTGCGGCCGATGAACTTCGTGGGCTCCCCGAGAGCGGAGTCGTCCGGCTCGACCCGGGCCTGGGTGATCAGCGTGACGACGCGCCGGTCGCTGCCCGCCCTGGCCAGCGCGTTCTGCAGCGACTGCTGGATCATGTAGCCGATCCAGCCGGCCGTCCCCGCGACGAGGACGCCGAGGGGGAGCTGCTGCACTTCGGCCCGGGCCGACTCGTTGCGCAGCAGCTCGTCGCCCACCTGCGGCCCGTTGCCGTGGACGATCGCGATCCGCCAGCCGCCGCAGGCCAGGTCCACGATCGAGGCGAGGCTCTCCCGCGTGTGGCGGAACTGGTTGTAGATGGACGCCGACTCGCCCGACGGCGAGAGGGCGTTGCCGCCGATCGCGACGACCACCGACATCCGGTCCGGGCTCATGCGCCCCCGGTCAGCCGTCGAGGGAGGGCACGGTGACGCCCTGCCTCTCCAGCCATTCCGCCACGTCGTCCCGAATCCGCCGGAGCGCCTCCTCCGTGTCCGCCTCGAACCGGCAGACGATCACGGGCTGCGTGTTGCTGGCGCGCACGAGCGCCCATCCGTCGTCGAACAGGACCCTCGCGCCGTCGATGTCGATCACGTCGTAAGAGGCGCGGTAGTGCTCGACCGTCCGCTCGACGACCTCGAACTTCCGCTCCTCGGGGCAGTCGACCCGGATCTCGGGCGTGGACGGGTAGGAGGGGATGCGCGCGGCCAGCTCCGAGAGCGGCCGCCCCGTGCGCGCCACCAGCTCGGCGAGCCTCGCCGCATTGTAGATCGCGTCGTCGAAGCCATACCAGCGGTCGGCAAGGCAGATGTGACCGCTCATCTCGCCCGCCACCGGCGATCCGCCGGCCTTCATCCGCTCCTTGATCAGCGAGTGTCCGGTCTTCCACATCACCGGCACGCCGCCCGCGCGCTCGATCATCTCAGGCAGCGCCTTCGAGCACTTCACGTCGAACACGACTTCCGCCCCCGGCCACTCTGGGAGGATGTCGAGCGCGTAAAGGAGAAGGAGGTGGTCCCCCCTCACGATCCGGCCGTTCTCGTCCACAGCGCCAAGACGGTCGGCGTCCCCGTCGAGGCCGATCCCCATCGCGGCGCCGCTCTCCTGCACGAGCGCGATCAGGTCCACCAGGTTCGCGTCGACGGTGGGGTCCGGGTGGTGATTCGGGAAGGTGCCGTCCGACTCGCAGTACAGGGGAACGACCTCGACCCCGGCCGCCTCGAGCGCCTCGACCGCGATCATGCTGCCGGTCCCGTTCCCGCAGTCGATGACGAGCTTGACGGGGAACGGAAGGCTCACGGCCGACGCCACGGCGTCGCGGTACCGCTCGAGGATCTCGACCCGCGTCGTCTCGCCCGCGCCCTCCGCCCAGGCGTCGGTCTCCACCCGCCGCCGGAGGTCCTGGATCGCCTCGCCGTACAACGATCCGTCCGCCACGATCATCTTGATCCCGTTGTACTCCGGCGGATTGTGCGAGCCGGTGACCTGGATCCCGCCGTCGGTTTCGAGCTCGGCTGCGGCGTAGTAGAGGACCGGGGTCGGGGCGAGCCCGACGAGGCTCACATCCGCCCCGGACGCGTTGAGCCCCGCGCAGAGCGCATCCGTCAGGTCGGGCGAGCTCGGACGGTTGTCGTGGCCGACCGCCACCGTCGGCCGCGCCAGCCCCGTCCTCTCGCGCAGGCGGGTCGCGTAGGCGCGCCCGACCGCCCGGGCGATCTCGGCCGTGAGGTCCCGGCCGACGATGCCGCGGATGTCGTACTCCCGGAAGATCGTGCTCGATACGTTCATCTCATCCTCGTGCGGGGCGCCGTCCCGGGCCCCTTGCGGCCCCGTCGCCCCTCCCGGCGGAGGCGGCGGGAAACCGGGACCCGGAGACGGCGCCTCGGGGTGAACCTCCGCGCGGGCGGCCGGCGGGCCCCGCCTAGGACCTCGACTACGGCGTCGCGCTCTCGTCCTGATTCACGGGCGCGGTGGCCGGAACGGGCGTCCCGGGAACGTCGGGCGCCACCACCGCCGTCCGCGGCCTCAGGTCGGCCCCGGCGCGCCCCACTGCCCGCAGCGCGTGGCCCGGGAACAGTCCTGCGGCCAGGATCGCGACGACCGCGGAGGCTGCCGCGAGCCGGAACGCCACGCCGGGCGTGGCCGGCAGCGGTGCTCCGTCGGGCGCCTGCTCGAAGTACATCTTCCAGACCACCCGGAGATAGTAGTAGTAGGAGAGCAGGCTCGTGAGCACGAGCGTGATCGCCAGGGCGATCTGCCGGGCCTCCACGGCCGCGCTCAGCAGGTAGACCTTTCCGATGAAGCCGCCGGTCGGTGGGAAGCCGGCCAGGGAGAGAAGGAACACAACGAGAGCGAATCCAAGCAGCGGCCGCCTCCAGCCGAGCCCGCGGAAGTCGCTCAGCCGCGCGCGCGCGTCGCCCTTCCCCGCCACCACGTAGAGGACGGCGAACGCCCCGAGGGTCATGATCGCGTACACCGCGAGGTAGAACAGCGTCGCCGAGCGCCCGAGCGCGCTCGCCGCCGCGATCCCCACGAGCAGGTAGCCCGCGTGCGCGATCGACGAGTACGCCAGCATCCGCTTCACGTCGTCCTGGGCGAGAGCGATCAGGTTCGGGACGATCATCGTGAGCATCGCGAGCCACCAGACGATCCCCTGCCAGAAGGGCATCGCGGGCGCGAGCTCCACCGTGAGGATCCGAAGAATGGCCGCGAACCCCGCAGCCTTGACGCCGGCGGCCATGATCCCGGTGACGGGCGTCGGCGCGCCCTCGTAGGCATCCGGGGTCCACATGTGGAACGGCACGGCGGAGACCTTGAAGGCGAAGCCCACCAGCAGCAGGGCCACGCCCGCGTACAGCAGCGGGCTCCGCTCCGCGACGCCCCGGGCGAGCTCGACCGTGACGAGGCTCAGGTTCGTGCTCCCCGCCGCGCCGAAGATCAGGGCGATCCCGTACAGCAGGAACCCGCTTGCGAAGGCGCCGATCAGGAAGTACTTGAGCGCCGCCTCCGCGGAGCGCCGGTCGCGGCGGTTCAGGCCCGTGAGCACGTAGACCGAGATCGACATCAGCTCGATCGCGACGAACAGGACGATCAGGTCCCGGGTTCCCCCGAGCAGCATCATCCCGACGGCCGCCATCAGCACGAGGAAGTGGTACTCCCCGATCTGCAGGTCCTCGCGCTCCAGCCAGTCGAACGAGAACAGGAGGCCGAGCCCGACCGCACCGAGCACGACGAAGTTCGTGGCGACCCGGAACCCGTCGAGGGCGATCATCCCAGTCGTTCCTACGGCATCCACCGTCAGGAGCCAGGCGTTCGCGATGGCCGCCGCGACGACGCCGGCCACGGCCAGCCAGCCGAGCCAGCGCGCCGCTCCGCCGCTGCCCTTGCCGCGCCGGAACACGTCGAGCAGCAGCACCGCGAGGGCGACGACCGCGAGCACGATCTCCGGGAGGAGCGCCCAGAAGTAGTGCGCCTGCGAGCTGAAATCCAGGATCACGGCGTCAACCCTCTCAGAACTCGTCGAGGCCCAGGATGGGCATGCGATCGAAACGGAGGTCGGACGGGGCCTCCACCGCGGGCGCCTGCCGGGCGCGCCGCTCGACCTGCTCCAGCAGCGCGTCCACGGACGCGGAGGTCCGGGCGAGGAACGGGCCCGGGTAGACCCCGATCAGGATGATCATCACCAGCGCCGGGAGCAGGATGACGCGCTCGCGCAGTCCGATGTCCCGCAGCTGGCGGTTCTCCTCCCGGTCCAGCTTCCCGTACAGGACGCGCTGGACCATCGGCAGCATGTAGGCGGCTGCGAAGATCACCCCGGTCGTGGCGACCACGGCGGCGACCGGGTGCGTGCGGAACGTCCCGACCAGGATCAGGAACTCTCCGACGAAACCGTTCGTCCCCGGGAGCCCGATCGAGCTGAGGGCGACGACGAGGAAGGCGAACGCGAACACCGGCATCGTCTTCGCGATCCCGCCGTACTCCTCGATCATCCTCGTGTGCCGTCGCTCGTAGAGCATCCCGATCAGGAGGAACAGTGCCCCGGTCGAGATGCCGTGATTCACCATCTGGAGGATCCCGCCCTGCACCGACGGGGTCGTGAGAGCGAACAGCCCCATCATCACGAAGCCGAGGTGCGCCACCGAGGTGTAGGCGATCAGCTTCTTCGCGTCGGGCTGCACCGCCGCGACCCACGCCCCGTACACGATGCCGATCACGCTGAGCACGATGATCGTGTTCACCACGACCTCGTTCGTCGCGGCGTGCGAGAAGAACGGGAGCGCAAAGCGGAGGAATCCGTATGTCCCCATCTTGAGCAGGACCCCGGCCAGGATCACGGACCCGGCCGTCGGCGCCTCCACGTGGGCGTCGGGAAGCCAGGTGTGGAAGGGGAACAGCGGCACCTTGATCGCGAACGCGAGCGCGAACGCCGCGAACAGCCAGAACTGGAGCGACCGCGCCACCGGCAGCTGCACGAGCTCGTTGTAGGCGAACGTCACGGTCCCGTACTGGCCGTGGTAGAGGTAGACCAGCGCGAGGATCGCCACGAGCATCAGCAGCGACCCCACCGCCGTGAACAGGAAGAACTTCACGGCGGCGTAGATCCGCCGCTCGCCGCCCCACACCCCGATCAGGAAGTACATCGGGATGAGCATGATCTCCCAGAACAGGAAGAACAGGAACAGGTCGAGCGCGACGAAGACGCCGATCATCGCCGTGGTCAGCAGCATCATCATCGCGTAGTAGGCCCGCTGCTGACGGCGGATGTAGCTGTACGACCCGAGGATGGCGAGCGGCACGATGAACGTCGTGAGCAGGACCATCAGCAGCGAGATCCCGTCCACGCCGACCGCGTAGCTGATTCCCCACTGCCCGATCCAGGGGATCGAGACGTAGTTCTGGATCGCGGCCGTGCCCTCGCGGAAGCTCCAGAACAGCGGCACCGAGAGGAGGAACGTCAGCAGGCTCGTCCCCATCGCCACGTGCTTCGCGTCCCCCTCGCGCGCGGCGAGGCAGAGCGCCCCTCCCGCCAGCGGGAGGACGAGGAGCGCGGTGAGGACCCAGTGACTCTCGAAGAAGCTCACGGCTCGATTCCGCTCAGAGCAGGAAGGTGGCGAGGATCACGAGGACCCCGGTCACGAAGTAGAACATGTACGTGGCCAGGCGCCCAGTCTGGAACAGGCTGCCGACCCATCCCACCGCCCGGGAGCCCATGGCGAGGCCGTTGATCGTCCCGTCGATCAGTCCGGCGTCGACGATCCGCCAGCAGCCGCGCCACAGCGCGAGCAGGGGGCGAACGATCACCCGGTCGTAGAGCTCGTCCACGTACCACTTGTTGTAGAGCACGCCGGCGAGGCCCGTGGGCTCCACCGCCTCCGCCGCCGGCAGCTGGCGCCGCCGCGCCAGCGCCCGGAACGACAGCAGGATCACGACGGCCGCCGCGACGGTCGAGAGGCCCGCCCACATCGCCTCTCCCCCCCCGATCGGCGAGGCGTGGGCCTCGTGGAGCCCGTGGGCCTCGAGCACGCCGCGGGCCGGCGCGAACACGGGGTGCAGCCAGTCGTGCAGCGCGTGCACGCCCGGCAGGACCGGCAGCGCGTCCGGGACGTTCACCCAGCCGCCCGCGACCGACGCCGCGGCGAGCACCGCCAGCGGGACCCACATCACCGCCGGGACCTCGCGCAGGTGCTTCCGCTCCGCCTCCCCCGTCCGGTTGTCGCCGTGGAAGGTCATGACCATGAGGCGCGTCATGTAGCCGGCGGTGAGCAGCGCCGCGAGGAGCGCCACGCCCCACAGCAGACCGTAGCCGTAGGCGCCGGTGTACCAGATGATCTCGTCCTTCGAGAAGAACCCCGCGAGCGGGAAGATCCCCGCGATCGTCAGCGTTCCCACCCACATCGTCGCGAACGTGATCGGCATCGTGCGGCGCAGACCGCCGTAATTCCGCATGTCGTTCGGGTCGTCATGCCGGTCCGTCGCGTGATAGGCGTGGTGCATCGCGTGGATCACGGCGCCCGACCCGAGGAACAGCAGGGCCTTGAAGAAGGCGTGCGTCATCAGGTGGAAGATCCCCGCCGTGTACGCGCCGATCCCGACGGCGAGGAACATGTAGCCGAGCTGCGAGACCGTGCTGTAGGCGAGGACCTTCTTGATGTCGTACTGCTGCGTGGCGATCGTCGCCGCGAAGATCGCGGTGCCGGCGCCGACCGCCGCGACGACCGCCTGCGAGGCCGGCGCCATCGCGAACAGCACGCCGGCTCGGGCCACGAGATACACGCCCGCCGTGACCATCGTCGCGGCGTGGATCAGGGCCGAGACCGGGGTGGGGCCCGCCATCGCGTCCGGCAGCCACACGTAGAGCGGGATCTGCGCCGACTTCCCGGTGCAGCCGAGGAACAGGAAGAGCGTGATCGCGGTGATCACCGCCCCGCCGTAGGCGAGCGTCGCCGGGGCCGCGCCGAACACGCCGCGGTAGTCCAGCGTGCCGAAGTGGACGAGGATCAGGAACATCGCCACCAGGAAGCCGAAGTCCCCGATCCGGTTCACGATGAACGCCTTCTTGCCCGCGCTCGCGAAATCCCGGTTCTCGTACCAGAAGCCGATCAGCAGGTACGAGCAGAGCCCGACCCCTTCCCAGCCCACGAAAGTGAAGCCGAAGTTCGCGCTCAGCACGAGCACGAGCATGAAGAAGACGAACAGGTTCAGGTAGGAGAAGTACCGCGAGTATCCCGGGTCCTCACCCATGTACCCGACGCTGTAGACGTGGATGACCGAGCTCACCCCGGTCACCACGAGGGCCATCAGCACCGAGAGCTGGTCGAACTGGAGGTCGACCCCGACCCGGAGGTCGCCGGACGCCATCCAGGTCCACAACGGCACGACGGCGGGGTCGTGGAGCCCCGCCCCCCGCATCGCGAGGTAGTTCGCGACGACGATCCCGAACGCAGCGATCACCGCGAGCGGCCCTACGAGGCTCGGGATCGCCTTGTTCTCCCGCCACAGGAACGCCCCGAGGCCGTTCACCGCCGCTCCTGCGAGGGGGAGGGCGAGAATGAGGGCCGGGAGGATCGGCTCGTAGGCGGCGTGCGCCTCCTGGAGGAGCATCGGAAGGCTCACCACGGGGTCACCACCTCAGGATGTTGAAGCGATCCACGTCCACGAGCTCGTAGTGGCGGAAGATCGCGATGATGATCGCGAGCCCCACCGCGGCCTCGGCGGCCGCCACGGCCAGGACGAAGAACACGAGCACCTGCGCCTCGAGGCCGAGCGAGCGGGAGTACACGATCAGCGTGAGGTTCACGGCGTTGAGCATGAGCTCGATGCACATGAACATGATGATCGCGTTCCGGCGGACGAGCACGCCCGCCGCGCCCACCGCGAACAGAAAGGCGCTGAGCAGCAGGGAGCCGCTTTCGATGTCCATGTGCATGTCCGGTGCCTCAGGGCGCGCGGCGCCGCGCCAGGACGATCGCCCCGACGATGGCCACCAGCAGGAGCAGGGATGTCACCTCGAACGGCACGAGGTAGCTCGTGAACAGCGGCTCCGCGACCGCCGCGACCGCGCCGCGGGAGGAGATGAGCAGTGCCACGGCCTCGCGGCTCGACTCGCCGGCGATCGTCGCGGGACGCCCGCGCATCACGAGCGCGCCGACGAACGCGAACAGGGCGGACCCGGCCACGAGCGCCACGAGCCTCGCCGTCAACCCGCGCAGGTCGATCTCCTCCCGGTGCCCGAGGTTGAGGAGCATGATCACTAACAGGAACAGCACCAGGATCGCCCCCGTGTAGACGATCACCTGGGCGGCGGCCAGGAAGTGGGCGTCGAGCAGGACGAAGATCCCCGACAGGGCGAAGAAGGCCAGCACGAGGTACATGAGGCTGGCCACCGGATTGCGGCTCCCGATCATCATCACGGCCCCGACGGCGGCCATGACGGCGAAGAGCAGGAAAAAGAAGTATTCGATCATTCGGAGGCGGGGTCGAAGGGGTCCCAGAGCGCAGTGAACGGGTGGTCGAGCTCGGTGAGGCGCTCGAGGTCGTAGACCCAGCGCTCCCGGCTGTACTCCGCGTTCTCGTAGTGGACACCCAGGTGAATGGCCTCGACGGGGCAGACCTCCTGGCAGAAGCCGCAGAAGATGCAGCGGAACTCGTCGATCTCGTAGACCGCCGCGTACCGCTCCCCGTTCTCGTCTTCGGCGGGGATCAGCTTGATGCAGTTCACCGGACAGACCGTCGGGCAGAGCCCGCAGCCGACGCACTTCGCCCGCCCGTCCTCGTGCGTGGCCATCCGGTGGGTGCCCCGCATCCGGGGCGACAGCTCCCACTTCTCGTCGGGGTACTGCTGCGTCACCTTCTTCGGATCGAGAAGGTGCTTCAGCGTGATCGCCATCCCCTTCGAGACGGCCCGGATGTAGGAGGCCTTCTCCTCGGGCCGTCGCACCACCTTCACGCTTCCCGGCATGTCAGTCCGCCTCGCTTCGCGCGGTGACGACCGGTCGCGGCCGCCCCCGCATCACGCGTGTCCGTGCGGTGCCTCCCTGCACGATCGCACCGCGGTCGAGACCCCACAGGAGGATCGCCATCAGCACCAGGTTGAGGGCCGTCAGGATCGCCGCGTAACGGAGGCCCACGGGAACGCCCGACGCGTCGAGCAGGTACATCGCCAGGCCGGTGAGCAGGATGTAGCCCATCAGCAGAGGCAGGAAGACCTTCCAGCCCAGGTCCATCAGCTGGTCGTAGCGGAACCTGGGGATCGTCCACCGGATCCACATGAACGCGAGGACGAGCAGCAGCGTCTTCACCGAGAAGGCGGTGAAGGTGAGCAGGGTCTTCCACCAGGTCGGATCGCCGAGCACCGTCCCGTCCGCGAGCACCCGGATGTCGTCCCCGCTCCAGAACGGGATATCCCACCCGCCGAGGAAGAATACCGTGATCAGGGCCGCCGTCGTGATCAGGTGCGCGTACTCGCCGAGAAAGAACATGCCGAACTTCATCGCCGAGTACTCGGTGTGGTAGCCGCCGACGAGCTCGCCCTCCGCCTCCGGCAGGTCGAACGGGATCCGGTTCGTCTCGGCGAGGCCCGAGATCACGAAGATCAGCGCCGACACCATGAGCGGGAGCACGAACCAGACGCCGTACCCGCCGTGCGCGCCGCCGGCTCCCTGCTGCGCCGCGACGATCTCCGGCATCGCGACGTTGCCGACCAGCATCAGCACCGGGACGAGGCTCATCGCGAGCGCGATCTCGTAGCTGATCATCTGCGCCGAACCGCGAAGGCCGCCCAGGAAGGAGTACTTCGAGTTCGACGACCACCCCGCCACCACGATTCCGTACACCCCGAAGGAGGCGATCGCGAGCACGTAAAGGAAGCCGATCGGCACGTCGGCCACGATCATCTCGCTCAGCCCCCATTTCGTCGGAAGCGGGGAGGCGAAGGGGATGACGCCGAACAGGACCGTGGCGGGGACGAGCGCCAGCACGGGAGCCAGGAAGAAGAACTTCAGGTTTGCGCCGCCCGGCTCCAGCTCCTCCTTGAGAATGAACTTGAGGCCGTCCGCCATCACCTGGAGCAGGCCGAGCGGGCCGACCCGGTTCGGACCGCTGCGGTCCTGGATGAAGCCAGCGACCTTGCGCTCGAAGTAGGTCGAGAGCGCCACGAACACGAGCAGCAGGACGAAGAACACCAGGATCTTGAGGGTCGTGAAGACCACGAACGAGGTCGCGCTCATCGGGTCCATGTCACGCCCCCTGCCGCGCCGGGGCGGCGTCGCCGGCCCGGGCGCCCTTGAGTCCGAGCCCCGACCACGTGAGCCCTGAGAAGCCCGGGACCCCGGAAGCCATGGCCTCGAACGCCGCGTCCGCGCTCATCACGCCGTCGCCGTCGCCGAGCAGGGACAGGAGGCGGCTGAGCGACATCCAGGCCGGCCTGGCGACGCCCGGCGGCCGCAGCGCCTGGTGGAATCGCTGGACCCGGCCTCCGTGGCTCACGAAGCTGCCCTCCTGCTCCGCGAAGCTCGTCGCCGGCAGGACGGCCGTCGCGTTACGCGCCGCGGACGAGACGTGGGAACCGACGTACAGGAAGAACCCGGCGTCGGCGCCGTACCCCGGCTCCGCGTCGAGCAGCCGGTCGCCGAGCACGACGAGCGTTCCGTCCGGCCCGACCTCGGGCAGGTCCTCCGTCTCGCGGAATCCGAGCGCCTCCGCGCCGGCGCCGTTCGGCGCGCGCTCGGCGCGAAGGGAGAGTGACGGGAATCCGGGCAGCGTCGCCTCCGTGCCGCGCTCCAGTCGGTACACTCCGCCTCTGATCCCGAGACGCCGCAGCAGGGCGCGCAGGTAGAACAGGTTTTCCGTCGACTCGGAGGGCGACACGAGCGCGGCGCCGCCCTTCCCCGCGGGCAGGTTCTCGGCGAGCCAGGCAAGCGCCTCGCTCCAGTGGACCGCCTCGAGCTCTCCGTTCCTCCGGATGAGAGGGAGCTCGACCCGCAGCCCCCGGTTCGCCATCACGAGGTGGCGCCTGCCGACGTCGCACATCCAGTAGGCGTTCACCTCCGGATTGTAGCGGGGCTTGACCCGGACGACCTGGTTCTCCGTGACGTCGATCTCGATGTTGCAGCCGTTCGAGCAGCCCGCGCAGATGCTCGGAGCGTGGTCCATGTCCCACGACCGTGCCTTGAGCAGGAAGTCCTCGTGGACGAGCGCCCCGACCGGGCAGACATCCACGATGTTCCCCCGGAACACGTTCTCGAGGTCCCGGCCGGGAAAGGTGTCGATGTAGGCCTTGTGCCCGCGTTGCGCGACGATGAGCGCGTCGTCCTTCGCGACATCGCGCATGAAGCGGACGCAGCGGGTGCACAGGATGCACCGGTCCGCGAAATAGAGGATGTCGTCCGCGATCCGGTCGCGGCCGAGCACGAGCTTGGCCTCCGCGAAGCGGCTCTTCAGCTGCTTCGTCTCGAACGCGTAGTCCTGCAGCATGCATTGTCCGGCCGCGTCGCAGATCGGGCAGTCCAGCGGGTGGTTCAGGAGCAGGAACTCGATCACCGAGCGACGGGCCTCCTTCGCCTTGTCGCTCTCCGTGAGCACCACCATCCCGTCCTGCGCCTCGAGCACGCAGGAAGGCTGGAGCTTGGGCTGTCCCTCGATCTCCACGAGGCACATCCGGCACTGCGCCGGCCGGCTCGGGATGCCGGGGTGGTAGCAGTAGTGCGGGACGACGATCCCGGCCCGCTCCGCGGCCCGGATCACCGTGGTCCCCTTCTCCACGGAGACGTCCACGCCGTCGATGCGCAGGCTGATCGTCCCGGTCTCGCGTGCGTTCATGCGCCTCTCGCGCGTCGCAGGGCTCGGTTCACGCTCTTCCGCCGATCAGCGCCTCGTACTCGCCCCGGAACTTGTCCAGCGAGGACCGGAGGGGGAACACGACGCTGTCGGCGAGGACGCAGATCGTGCGCCCGGTGAGCTGCTCGCACAGGTCGTACAGGGTGTCGAGGTCGGAGAGCCTTCCGTCGCCGTCCTCGATCCGCTTCAGGATCTTGGCCACCCACGCCGTCCCCTCCCGGCACTGAACGCACTGTCCGCAGGACTCGTGGGCGTAGAAGTCCGCGATCCGCCGCGTCGCGCGGACGATGTTCGTGTCCTCGTCCATCACGATCGGCGACGCCGTTCCGAGGGAGCTCCCCGCCGCCTGGAGGCCCTCGTAGGTGGTCTCCACGTCGAGCTCGTCGGCCGTCAGAAGCGCCGTCGAGGAGCCGCCCGGGATCACGGCCTTCACCCTCTTCCCGTTCGGCGGTCCCCCGCACACGTCGTAGATCACGTCCTTCAGCGGGACGCCCAGCGCCAGCTCGTAATTGCCGGGCCGCTGCAGGTGGCCCGAGCAGCACCACAGCTTCGTTCCCGGGCTCCTCTCGGTGCCCCACTGCCGGTACCACGGGGCGCCGTTCACGAGGATCATCGGCACCGCGGCGAGCGTCTCGACGTTGTTCACCGTGGTCGGGCGACCGAACACGCCCGCCTGCGCCGGGAACGGCGGCTTGATCCAAGGCTCCGCGCGGCCGCCGCCCAGCGAGTGCATGAGGCCCGTCTCCTCGCCGGCGATGTAGGCGCCCGCCCCGATGTGGACCGTGAGGTCGCAGCTCCAGCCGCTCCCGAGCACGTTCTCGCCGATGTAGCCCGCCTCGTACGCCTCGACCACGGCATCGGCGAGGATGTTCGTGAACGGGAAGTACTCGCCGCGCACGTAGATGTAGGCGTGCTCGGCCCGGATCGCGCGCGCCGCGATCAGGCAGCCCTCGACCAGGAGGTGCGGGACCCAGCGCAGGATCTCGCGGTCCTTGAACGCGCCCGGCTCGGACTCGTCCGCGTTGCAGCAGAGGTAGTGGGGACCCTTCTTCTCCTGCGGCATGAAGGTCCACTTGAGGCCGGTCGGAAAGCCGGCCCCGCCCCGGCCGCGCAGCCCGGCGTCCTTCACGACGGACGTGATCTCGGACGGCTCCATCCCGACGGCCTTGTTCAGTCCCTCGTAGCCCCCGTACGAGAGCCACGTCCGGAGCTCGCGGGCCTTCGGGTCCCCGAAGTGGCGGGACAGGATCGTCCCGACCTCGAGGTCGTGACTGTGCGGGTATCCCATCTATCCCTCGGATCGCCCCTTCTCGAGCTCTGCCAGCACCTCCGGCACCTTCTCCGGGGTGACGTTCTCGAAGTACCGGTCGTTCACCTGCACGGCGGTCGCGAAGCCGCAGGCGCCGAGGCACTCGGCCTCGATCACGGTCCACTTCCCGTCGGCCGACACCTCCCCGGCGCGCGTGCCGGTCTCCTCGAGGAAGGTCTCGAACACCTCCTCCGCCCCGTTCAGGTGGCAGGAGATGCAGGTGCAGACCTGGATCCAGTTCCGCCCCACGGGCCGCTTCGCGTACATCGTGTAGAACGTGGCCACGGACCGGACGTAGGCGGGCGTCAGCTCCAGCGCCCCGGCGATCTCCTCCATCGCCTCCGGCGACACCCAGCCGTTCCGTTCCTGCGCGTAGGCGAGCATCGGCAGCAGCGCCGCCTTCCTCTCGGGGTAGCGGCTCACGGCCTTGGCGAGCCGGTCCCTCCCCTCCTCGTCCCCGAACAGCCGCTCCACCGGACGGTTCTCGGCCACCTGAAACGGCTGTGCCGCGACCACGGCGGGATGGATCTTCTTCACGTCTCGCGCTCTTTCTGCCTCGGGAAAACCGGGTCCGTCCGGCTCAGCGGTCGATCTCGCCGAGCACGATGTCGATGCTCGCGTTCACGGCGATGACGTCCGAGACGAGCCCGCCCTCGACCAGGTACGGCAGGGCGCCGAGGTTCACGAACGACGGCGCGCGGAACCGGCAGCGGACGGGCTTGGACCCCCCGTCCGAAACGATTCCGATCCCGAGCTCGCCCTTCGAGGCCTCGACCGAGTACCACACCTCGCCCGCCGGGACCTGCAGCCCCTCCATCACCAGCTTGAAGTGGGCGATCATCGTGTCGATAGAAGACATCGCCTCGCTCTTGGGCGGAAGAATCACCGTCGGGTCGTCGACGTTCATCGGACCGCCCGGCAGCCGGTCCAGCGCCTGCTCGAGGATGCGGAGGCTCTGACGCATCTCCTCGAGCCGGACCAGGTAGCGGTCGTAGACGTCGCCGCGCTCGCCGACGGGGACGTCGAAGTCGTACTCCTCGTAGCCCAGGTACGGCCGCGCCTTGCGGACGTCGTACGGAACGCCGCTCGCGCGGAGGTTCGGGCCCGTGAGACCGAAGCTGACTGCCGTGGGGGCGTCGATCACGCCGACGTCGATCGTCCGGGCCTGCCAGATCGCGTTGTTCGTGAGCAGGCGCTCGCTCTCGTCGATCGTCGGAGGGAGGTTCCGGACGAACTCACGGCAGGCCTCCAACCACCCCACGGGCAGGTCCGCCATCATTCCGCCGATCCGGGTCGCCGAGTTGGTGATCCGCGCCCCGCAGTAGGCCTCGTGCAAGTTGTGGATCTTCTCGCGCTCCTCGAACGTGTAGAGGAACACGGTGAAGGCGCCGAGGTCGATCGCGGTCGTCCCCAGCCACAGCAGGTGTCCGAAGATCCGGTTCAGCTCCGTGAGGATGACCCGGAACACGCGGCAGCGGGGCGTGATCTCGACGCCGAGCAGGCTCTCCACCGCGCCCGCGTACGCCACGTTGTAGATCATCGGCGCGAGGTAGTCCATGCGGTCCGTATAGGGGACCACCTGGTTCCACTCGCGGTACTCGCAGGTCTTCTCGAAGCCGGTGTGGAGGTAGCCGATGTGCGGGATGCAGCGCTCGACCGTCTCGCCGTCGAGCTGCAGCACGAGCCGCAGCACGCCGTGAGTGGCCGGGTGCTGCGGGCCCATGTTGATCACCATCCTCCGGGCCTCGAGACCGTCGGCTACCGACTCCGGCATCGTCCCGGCCGGGAGCTCGGTCAGCCCCGGGGCCTCGTCGCCCGGCGCCCTCGAGCCGGGGAGGACGCCCGCCATCTCGAGCTCCTCGCGGGCGTACACGTCCTCGGCGCTCCGGCTCAGGCAGCGGCGTACCTGTTCGGAGCGGGTGAACCTGCCGCGGAGCGGGAAATCCTTCCGGAGCGGGAAGCCCTCGTCGTAGTTCTCCGGCATCAGGATCCGGCGCAGGTCCGGGTGCCCGTCGAAGGTCACGCCGAACATGTCGTAGACCTCCCGCTCCAGCCAGTTCGCCGTGCGCCACAGCGGGACGACGGAACGGAGCCGCAGGTCGTCGTACGGAACGCGCGCCTCCACCCGGAGGGCATGCCCGTGGAGGTGCGACCAGAGCTGGTACCAGACCCGGATCGGCCGCCCCCCCCCGACGTCCACGCCCATCACGTCCGCGAGGTGGTCGCAGGACGTCGCTGGGTCCGTCTTCAGGAACTCCAGGAGGTCGAACGAGCGCGACGGCTCCACGACGACGACCGGGGTGCCGATCGCGTCGGCGCCGACCGCGAGGATCGCGGCGCCGAACCGCCTGCGGAGCGCGACGACGGCCGGGTCGGCGGCGGGGCCGCCCTCCCGCCGGCGCGCGCCGACGATCAGCTCCGCCGGCGCCTGGGAAACGGGGGTCGAGGCCATGTCGTCAGTCCTGGTGCTCGAGCAGCCGCTCGCGTCGATCGCGCGGGCGCTGGAGCGGGCCCGCTCCCTCGATGCCGCTCACGCGGTTCTGGCGGGTGGAGTTCCCGAACGGCTGCGCCACGAGCTCGATCGCGTCGGGAGGTAGATTCGGGCGGCCCGCGGCGTCCGGGTTCTCTGCTCGCAGCGCCTCGTTCTTCAGCGACTCGCCCTTGATCTTCTCCTGGATCATCAGGAGGCCGTAGATGAGGCTCTCGGGACGGGGCGGGCAGCCCGGCACGTACACGTCCACCGGCACGATCTGGTCGATCCCCTGCACGATCGTGTAGTTGTCGAACATGCCGCCGCTGCTCGCGCACGCCCCCATCGAGACGCACCACTTCGGCTGCGGCATCTGGTCCCAGATCCGCCGCATCACAGGCGCCAGCTTGTATGAGACGCGCCCCGCCACGATCATCAGGTCCGCCTGCCGGGGGCTGAACGACATCCGTTCCATCCCGAAGCGCGCGAGGTCGTACTTCGACGCCGCGGCCGCCATCATCTCGATCGCGCAGCAGGCCGTGCCGAACGGCATCGGCCACAGCGAGTTCCGCCGCGACCAGTTGATGAGGTAGTCGAGCCGCGTCGTGATCCACGAGCGCGGCACGCCGGTGTCCAGCTCCCCCGCATCCGCGCTCCCGATCGTAGGGAGGTCAATCCGTCCGTTCGCCATCCGAATCCCGTCCCTGGGTCAGTCCCACTCGAGGGCCCCCTTCTTCCAGGCGTAGGCGAGGCCGACGGCCAGGACGAGCACGAACACGAACATCTCGACCAGGCCGAACAGCCCCAGCTCGCGGAAGACCGCCGCCCACGGCAGGAAGAAGATCGTCTCGATGTCGAACACGATGAACAGCATCGCGACGATGTAGAATTTCACGGAAAAGCGCTCGCGTGTGTCGCCGAGCGGGCTCATCCCCGACTCGTACGGGGCCGCCTTCGCGGGCGTCGGCCGTCGCACGCTCGAGAGGTGCGAAAGGACGAGGAAGAGCAGCGCGTTGAGAACCCCGACGAGGAGCAGGATCGCGATGCCGATGTATGCCTGGCGCATGGCCCGTCCCGGCACTTTGTGAAGGGTGTCACATGCCGCGCCGAACTTATGGTCCGGCGGTTTCAGACGTCAAGAAAAAGTGCGAAGTTACGAGGTCCTCTCCGGCCCCCCGCGGGGTCGGCCGGAACGCGTTGCGGACAAGAGACAACGAGGGGTCCCATCGCACAAGAGCCACGCGCGAGGCCCGGCCGGGTCCGGGTGGAGACACGCGACGCGACCCTCTCCGTCCAGGTGGGCGGCGGCGGCCCCGACCTTCTCCTCGTGCACGGGCTGAGCGCCCACGGAGGGGAGTGGGAGGCCGTGACCCTTCTCCTGGAGGGTCGGTTCCGGGTCATCGTGCCCGACCTCGCGGGCCGTGGCGAGTCCGCCTGCTCGGCCCGGGCCCGGTTCGGCCTCGCGGAGGAGACGGAGCGGCTGCTCGCCGTCCTCGCGTCGACCGGGTCGGGACCTCCGCTCGTCGCCGGACACTCGCACGGCGCGGCGCTCGCCGTGTCGCTGGCGCGGAGGACCGAGTGCCGCGGTCTGATCCTCCTCAACCCGGTGACGCCGTGGACAGCGCGGCCGGCCATCCTGGGACTGCTGCGCCTTCCGGCTGCGCCGCGCCTCTGCGCCGGCCCGCTTCGACACTTCCGCAGCCCGCTGACCCGCTATATCCTCACGCGGCGCGTGTACGCGGACGCCGGCGCCGCCACGGAGGACGCCGTGGACCGCTACGCCGCGCCGTTCGCGGATCCCGCGCGGGCGCGGGCCCTGGTCCGGGCGCTGGCCGACTGGCGGCCCGCCGAGCTGGCGGTGCCGGAGCGGCCGCTCGCGATCCCGGCGCACGTCGTGGCGGGGCGTCTCGACCGCCGGACGCCGGTGGAGACGGCGCGGCGCTGGGCCGTCGCGCTGGGCGCCCGCTTCACGGTGCTCGAGGACTGCGCCCACGGGATCCCGGAGGAGGAGCCCGACCGGGTCGCCCGCTGGATCGCCGGGCTGGACGAGTCCCGCTCCGGGCGGGAGAGCCGCGGATCGTCGACCGAGGGAGAGAGCCGGGATGAGCATCAAGAGTGACCGCTGGATCCGTCGCATGGCGATGGAGCACGGCATGATCGAGCCCTTCGAGGAGCGGCAGGTCCGGGAGGGCAGGATCTCCTACGGCCTCAGCAGCTACGGCTACGACATGCGCGTTTCGAACGAGTTCCGGATCTTCCACAACGCGCTCGCCCCGGTCGTCGACCCGAAGGCCTTCGACGAGCGCTCGTTCGTCGAGTTCGAGGGGGACGTGTGCATCGTGCCCCCGAATTCCTTCGCGCTCGCGCGCTCGGTGGAGTACTTCCGGATTCCGCGCGATGTGCTGTCGATCTGCGTCGGAAAGTCCACCTACGCGCGCTGCGGGATCATCACGAACGTCACCCCGTTCGAGCCCGAGTGGGAGGGCAACGTGACGCTCGAGATCAGCAACACGACCCCGCTCCCGGCCCGCATCTACGCGAACGAGGGGATCGCGCAGGTCCTGTTCTTCGAGTCCGACGAGCCGTGCGAGGTCAGCTACGCCGACAAGAAGGGGAAGTACCAGGGGCAGCGGGGCGTCACGCCGCCGCGGCTCTGACCGGGCGGGACGGCGTCGCGTCGCCTGCGGCCGGGGGTGTCAGTCGACGGAGCGGAGCCCTGCCAGGAGGAGGAGCGCCCAGCCCGCGAGGAAGCAGAGCCCGCCGAGCGGCGTGATCGCGCCGAGCCAGCGGACGCCGGAGATCGCGAGCGCGTAGAGGCTGCCCGAGAACAGGACCGTCCCGGCGGCGAACAGCCAGACCGGCCCGGACCAGCCGCCCGCCGGCCAGCGGGCGGCCGCGAGTCCGACGAGCAGCAGCGCGAGGGCGTGCAACAGCTGGTAGCGGACCCCCGTATCGTAGACGGCCAGCAGTTCGGGCGCGATGCGGGTGCGGAGGGCGTGCGCGCCGAACGCGCCCGCCGCGACGCCCGCGAAGGCGGACAGGGAGCCGAGGACCCACGCGAGCCGCTGCATGCGGGGAAGATGGGCGGGGGGCGCGGGCCGCGCGAGGGGACCGCACTTCACCCGGGGGCCGCGAGCCCGGAACTTGCACGGACCGTACCGATGCCGCCCGCTCCGGACGGGCGCACGACACCCGGAGACGGACCGATGAACGACGCCGAGACTACATCGCGTGCGCCGCACGCTCCCGCGCTGGCCGCCCTGTTGCCCGGCTCGGGCGCGGAGGGCCTGCGGGCCGCGCTCGGCGAGGTGGACGCGTCGCTCCGCCTCCTGGCGCCCGGCGAGCGGCCCGACCCCGCGACCGGCCTCGTCGTCGTCCACGCGGCCGCCCCGGGAGCCCGCGAGCTGCTCGGCCCCGGTGCTCCGCCGGCGCTGCTGCTGCTCGACCCCGAGACTCCTGGCGCCCCCGGCCCCGGGGACGCGGCGCTCCACCTCTCCCTCCCCTGCTCGGCCGACGTGCTCGTCGCCGCCTGCCGCGGGCTCCTCGCCCGGGCCGGAGGGCGGAGCGGGACCTCCGTCCGCGCCCGCGTCCGCGGCCCGGCCCGCGGCGACGCCGCAGGGCTCTACGCCGGGGCCCGCGCGGCGGCGGAAGCCGTTCTGGCGGCGGCCCGCGACGGCAGGGCTCCGGAGCTCGAGGAGACGCGGGTCGCGGCGGAGCGGATCCACACCGCGCTCATCCACGACAACGCCCTCGTGAACCGGTCGCTCGAGCCGCACCCTGCGACGGATCTCGCGAGCCACTCCGTCAACGTCGCGGTGATCGCGGGCCGGATCGCGATGGGCATGGCGCTCCCGTCCGAGGACGTGATCCGCTCCGTGCAGGCCGGACTCGTCCACGACCTCGGGATGGCTCTCCTGCCGGCTCGCCTGCTCGAGAACCCCGGCCGGTGGTCGGAGGAGGACCGGGCCGAGCTGCGCCGCCATCCGGAGCTGGGGGCCGCGCTCCTCGAGCCGCACCTCCCCCGCCACGACTGGCTGCGGAGGGCCGTCCTCCAGGAGCACGAGCGACGGCACGGCCAGGGATACCCGATCGGGCTGTCCGGGACCGCGATCGACCCCCTCGCCCGGACGCTCGCCGTGGCCGACGTGTTCGAGGCTCTGTCGCACCCGCGGACCTACCGCTCGCCGAACACCGCGCTCGAGGCGCTCGAACAGATCACGGGGATGGCGGGAGAGTGGTTCGACCCCGGCGTGGTGGCCGCGCTGGTGAACGAGATCTCGGCGTTCCCGCTCGACAGCTGGGTGCAACTGAGCACGGGCGGGATCGGGCGGGTGGTGGAGACGGACCCGGAGAACCTGTTCCGGCCCGTCGTCGAGCTCGCGTGGGACGCGGACTGGCGCCCGCTCGATCCGCCCCGCCGGCTGGACCTCGGATCGGTCCCCGACGTCACGGTGAGCCGGTCGCTGCTCGAAAGCGAGCTGCCGCTGACCTGATGCGGGGACGGGCCCCGGCGGCCCGTCGACCTCTCAGACCGTCTCCACGAGATACGAGCGCGCGGCCTCGTCCCACTCGGCGAGGCGCACGCGCCTGCCGAACCGGAGCACGTCGCCCGACGTGTGGACCCGGATCACGTGGATCACCCCGGCCTCGTCCTGCCATTGGGCGCGGCCCGACGCCGGCTCCGGACCGGCCGTGCGCGAGACGATCCGCGCATCGCTCCCCTCGAGGCCGGGCTCCGTGAACGCGACTCCCTCCACGGGCGGGAACACGCGTCGGCGGAGGCGGTCGAGCCCGACGCCGAGCAGGCCGCCGGCGACGAGGGAGACGAGGAGGACCAGCGGGAACCGGCGGCCGTAGTCCTCGACCCCGAGGTCGTGCAGCGCGCCGTTCCAGGTGAGCCCGATCAACGCGGCCGCCGCGAGCCCCGTCGACAGGGCGGTCGTGCGACGCCGCGTCGTCCGTCCCCGAAGCCCCGCGACGAGGGCGCCGAGGGCGAGGGCGAGGAACGGCAGGTTGTGCCAGCGGGCCAGGAACTCGAGGTAGCTCACGCGCGCTCCCGGCCCGCGGTTCCCCGTGCGGCGGACTCAGATGTCGAGCAGCGACATCGTGCTCCGTACCGCGTCCGCCGAGGCGTGGAGCGCCTTCGTCTCCGCGTCGGTCAGCGGCAGCTCGAGCAGGCCCGCCAGCCCCTCGCGCCCGAGCTTGCACGGCACGCCGAGGAACAGGCCCTCGAGCCCGAACTCGCCCTCGAGCCAGGCCGCGCAGGGGAGGATGCGCTTCTTGTCGCGGACGATCGACTCGACCATCTGGACCGCGGCCGACGAGGGCGCGTAGTAAGCGCTTCCCGTGCCGAGCAGCTTGACGATCTCGCCGCCGCCCTGCCGCGTCCTCTGGACGAGGGCCTCGATCCGGTCCGCCGGCAGCAGCTCAGTGAGCGGGATCCCGCCCACCGTCACGGTGCTCACGATCGGTACCATGCTGTCGCCGTGCCCGCCGAGCACGAGCGCCTGGATGTCCTCGACGCTCACGTCGAGCTCGAGCGCGATGAAGCTCCGGAAGCGCGCGGTGTCTAGGATTCCGGCCATCCCGACGACCCGCTCGCGCGGGAACCCCGTCACCTTCATCGCCACGTAGGACATCACGTCGAGCGGGTTCGTGACCATGACGATGATCGCATCCGGGCTCCGCCTCGCGATCTCCTCCGCGATCCCCTTGACGATGTCCGCGTTCATCTTGAGGAGGTCGTCCCGGCTCATCCCCGGCTTGCGGGCGAGCCCCGCCGTCACGACGTAAACGCCCGAGCCCTCGCTGGGCCCGTACTCCTGCGCTCCGACGACGCGAGTGTCGAAACCCTCGACGGGCGCCGACTCCCACTGGTCGAGCGCCTTGCCCTGCGGCACACCATCGAGGATGTCGACGACCACGACCTCGCGCGCCAGCTCGCGCTCGGCGATCCGCTGGGCCGTCGTCGCCCCGACGTGACCCGCTCCGACTACGGTGATCCTGTCCACGATGACCCGTCCGTGCTCATGGTGGGGAGGGATGCCGAACATCCCTCTGTGCGAGAAGGCCCGTTCGTGCGGCTCAAACTACGCACGGCGACGGTCCGCGTCCACCGCGGGAGAACCGCCGCCGTCGCCTCGCACTCACGCGAGCGGAGTCGGCGGCGGGACCTGCTCCCGATCGCCAGGCCGTCGCGGTCGCCCGGACCTTGCGCCCCCCGCGACCTGACTTGCAGTCAGGTTCCGGGCCTGCCGCGTCAGACTCTCTCCGACGCGACACCCATGTGCGACCCGTGGCCCCCTGGCCGCACTCACGCACAGGAGATGTCCCCTGCGATGGCGAATCCGACTCCTGCTCCCCTTCTTCGGCCTCCCCGCCGTGAGCTGCAGCCAGCAGCCGGTCGCGCCGGTCATCGACGAGAAAGGGCTCGCAGCACGGACTATGCAACGAGTAGTATGCGGACGAGGCCGGCAACGAGCTGAAGATCCACCTCAAGCTCCACTTCCTCGACGACGAGGATCGGAAATTGAAGATCGCACGGGTGGAATGGGACTGGCAGCGAACGCGAGGCGACGCCCGAGCCGTCTGAACACGACGAGCGCCCGGCTCGGGCCGGGCGCTTCGCTCAGGGTCGGGGACCGGGTCGACCCGGGCCGCCCGACGGGACTGGGCGCCTCAGTTTCTCCGTGCCGCGAGGTGGTCCGCCCGACGCGCCGCCTCCTCGGCGATCGCCTCGAGCGCCCGGTCCCAGCGCTCCGGGCTCATGCGGTCGACGAAGCGCTCCAGCAGCTCGAGCAGCTCGAGGGCGTCCGCCCGGGTGAGCGGCGCGTCGGGATCGCCCTCGTGCAGCCGCGCCCGGAAGGCGTCGAGGCCCTCCCGCTCCTCCTGGTAGCGATGCCGGTCCTCCCACGTCATCGTCGTCTCCTTCCCGCCGTCATCCGCCGACCTGGCTCAGCGCCGCGAGTCCGCCGCTGCCCTTCGACGTCCCGAGCTGCAGCAGGTGCCGCTCCGGCTTTCCCTCGAGCGCCCGCAGCACCGCGCCCCGGATCGGGGTCCCCGCCCGCAGGGGCGCCCGGAGGTCCACCTGGTGCATGCCGAACAGGCAGGTCCGGAGCTGTCCGTCCGCCGTGAGCCGCATCCGGTTGCACCTGTCGCAATAATTGTGCGACATGGGCGTGATCACCCCCACCGAGCCGGGAGCGCCGGGGAACCGGAAGTAGCGCGCCGGACCGTTCCCCGGCGGCCCGTCGTCCGGAACGAGCTCGTCCAGGGCTGCGACGCGTCCCAGGATCTCGTCGGCGCTCACGAACCGGTCCGTGAGGTGGAGATTCTCGCCCACCGGCATCAGCTCGATGAAGCGAACGTGCCACGGGCGCTCCCGCGTGATAGCGGCCAGCTCGGGCAGCTCGTCATCGTTGAGGCCCCGCAGCATCACGGTGTTGACCTTGAGCGGCGCGAACCCGGCCCGCTCGGCGGCCTCGACCCCCTCGAGCATCGCGTCGAAGAAGCGGACGGGCCGCCGGGCGATCGCCTCGAACCGCTCGCGGCGCAGCGTGTCGACGCTGATGTTCACGCGGCCGAGCCCGGCGTCCCGCAGCTCCGTGGCGAACTGCGGCAGGAGCACCGCGTTCGTCGAGAGGGCGATGTCCTCGATCTCCGGGATCGCCCGCAGCATGCGCACGAGGTCGGGCAGGTCCCGGCGGACGAGCGGCTCACCGCCCGTGAGGCGGACGCGGCGGAGGCCGAGCTCCGCCATCTGCCGCACGACGGAGACGATCTCCTCGTACGTGAGAAGCTCGGGGCGAGGGATCCAGTCCAGGCCCTCGACGGGCATGCAGTACGTGCAGCGCAGGTTGCACTTGTCCGTAACCGAGACCCGGAGGTAGTCGATCCGGCGGCCGAACTGGTCCTTCATCCGCCCTCCTCGCCGCCGGGCGCCGGTGGCGTGCCATCGAGCCAGCGCTCCGACCCGTCCTCGTACGCCTCGAGCTTCCAGATCGGCAGGCGACGCTTGATCTCTTCGATCGCGTGCCGCGCCGCCGCGAACGCCTGGTCCCGGTGCGGGGCGGCCGCAGCAATGGCCACGCTCACATCCCCGGGCACCAGCACGCCGGTGCGGTGCGCGACGGCGATCGCCTCCGCCCCGTGCCGGCCGGCGGCCTCGGCGGCGATCTCCCGCAGCACGTCGCGGGCCATCTCCTCGTAGGCCTCGTACCGGAGGGCTCGTACGCGCCTGTCCCCGTTCCGATCCCTGACCCGGCCCTCGAAGCACACGACGGCCCCCTGCCCCGTGTCTGCCAGGGATTCGGCGAGGCCGGCCGCGGAGATGGACTCCGGAGTCACCGTCGCGGCCCGGACCGGCGTCGCGTCCGTCACGTCAGCCTCCCGCGACCGGTGGGATGAGCGCCACCTCGTCTCCGGGGGCGAGATCGCGATCGGGGCCCCCGTACCTCCGGTTCACGGCGACGGCGGGATCGGGGGGAAGCGCGGCGAGCGCCGGGCGCTCGCGGAGGGCAGCCACGAGGTCCCGGACGCGGCTCCCCGGCGGCAGGTCGATCCGGAGCTCGCCCGTCCCGGCCAGCTCGCGGTAGCGGCCGAACAGCAGGATCCGGACGGGAATCGCGGGCGCCGTCATCCTTCCCCGGCGGCCGGCGCGGCGTCGCTCGCCGTCGCGAGCAAGGCGACGAGCTTGCCGACGGCGTCGTTGCGGCGGAGCGTGCTGACCCGCACGCGGGTGCCCGCGCCCTCCGGGTCCGGGAATGCCGAGACCGCGACGCGGCTCCGGAAGGTGCTCACCGTCAGGTGCCGGTCGCTCTCGTCCACGATCTGCGCCGGGAGGACGGCCTGTCCCCCGGTGAAGAAGCGCTTCGCCTCCTCGATCACCCGTTCCGGGCTGAGCGCGCTGACGGTCTCGGTAATCATGGATCTCGGTTCTCCCGGCCAGCTTGACGCCTTCGCGGCGCCCTGGATACGTTTTCCCCGCGGGTCGGGGCCCCATCCGTCCCGGCGGCTCCGCACCGGGGAGAGACGCGGGGCAAGGTATCGTTCCCTCCCTCCTCCTTCAATCACCCCACGCGGGAGCTGACGTGCGTTTCTCGACCAACGTTGCCGCCCTCACGCCTTCGGCCACGCTCGCGATCACCGCGCGGGCGAAGACGCTGCGGGCGGAGGGACGATCGATCGTGGACCTGTCCGCCGGCGAGCCGTCCTTCCCGACGCCCGAGGTGGCCGCCGAAGGCGCCGCCGCCTCGGTGCGGGCCGGGTGGACCGGCTACCCGCCGGTTCCGGGCATCCCCGAGCTGCGCCAGGGAGTGATCCGTTACCTGTCGGACACGTCCGTCCACGCGCCCGACGACCCCGAGGGGGTGCTGGTCAGCGCGGGGGTGAAGCAGGCGCTGTTCAACCTCTGCTACTGCCTGTTCGGGGACGGCGACGAAGTCCTGATCCCGGAGCCGTACTGGACTTCCTACACCGCGATCGTCGAACTCGCCCGCGCGCGGCCGGTGACGATTCCGACCGAGTTCGAGCGGGGGTTCGCGCTCGACGTCTCCGCCATCGAGGCCCGGCGGACGCCCCGCACGAGGGGACTGTTCCTCAACAGTCCCTCCAACCCCTCGGGCGCCGTCTACGACCTGCGGACGCTCGCGGAAATCTGCGCCTGGGCGGGCGAGCACGGGATCTGGGTGCTGTCCGACGAGATCTACCGACGGCTCTACTACGATGGCCCGGCGGCGGCGCCTTCCGTGCTCGACGTCGAGACCCGGCCGGAGACCGTGATCGCGATGGACGGCCTCTCGAAGGCCTTCTCGATGCCGGGGTGGCGCATCGGCTGGGCGGCGGGACCACCCGAGCTCATCCGGAAAGCAGCGGCTCTCCAGAGCCAGACCACGTCGGGGGCCGCGGCCCCTTCTCAGTACGCGGCCGCGGCCGTGCTCGCTTCGGAGCGGCGCGAGGCCATCGTGTCCGGGTTCCGGGAGATCCTCGACCGGCGGAGGCGGGCCGCGCACGCCGCGCTTCAGGACGTGCCGGGCCTCGAAGTCCCCGAGCCGCGGGGCGCGATCTACCTCTTCGCGCGCCTCAGACCCGACGCGCCGAAGGGACTCGACTCGGCCGCGACGGCCGAGGCGCTGCTCGCGGAGTCGGGCGTCGCCAGCGTGCCGGGCGAGGCGTTCGGGACTCCGGGCTTCCTGCGGTTGAACTTCTCGGTGGGGGACGAGACCTTCGCCGACGGCGCGGACCGAATCCGCGCCTTCTTCGGCTCCCGGTCCTGATCCCCCGACGGTCCCGGCGCGCCGCCCTTCCGCGGGGCCGGCGCGCCGGCCCGGTCCCCGGGAAGGCGGCGTGCGCGGTCGCTAGCCCTGGCGGTCCTCGTCGACCTCGGCCTTGAACAGCCGGGAGGGCTTGAACACCGGCACCGCCCGGGTCGGGACCTCGACGGTCTCGCCGGTCCGGGGGTTCCGGGCGATGCGGGGCTTCCGCTGGCGGACCTTGAACGTCCCGAAGCCCCGGATCTCTATGTGCTCGCCCTTCGCGAGCGCGAGCTTCACGGCGTTCAGGAACGCGTCGACCACCGCCGCGCAGTCCTTCTTCGTCACGCCGGGCCCGATCGCCTCGTACACCTGTTCCACCAGGTCGGCCTTCGTCATGGCTCACTCCCTCCCGCCGGTTCTTCCGACGTCCGCTCGGAACGCCGGTGCGTCACTGCCACTCGTATCGCAAACGGGGCGTCGCGCCCGCCCCGGGAAGCACGGATCGGATCCACGTCGCGAGCCGGGACTCCTCGACGCCTCCGATCAGGTCGCGGAGCCCGACGCGACGCTCCACCGGCCTGACCACGCGCGGCCGCTCGCCGAGGCCCGACATCCGGCCCGCCGCATCCACCGCGTCCTGCAGGGTGCCGATCCCGTCCGCAAGCCCGAGGCCCACGGCCGCCTCGCCCGAGAACACGCGCCCGTCGGCGATCGACACCACCGTCTCGCGGTCCAGGTCGCGGCCCTCCGCCACCGCCTGCACGAACTGCTCCCACACGTCGTCGACGAGCCGCTGGAGCACGCGCCTCTCCTCGTCCGTCAGCTCGCGGGTCGGGGATCCGATGTCCTTGAGGGCGCCGCTCTTCACGACCTCGAACTCGAGTCCGACCTTCCGGAGCAGCTCCTCCGCATTCGGGAACTGCATGATCACGCCGATCGATCCCGTGATCGAGCCGGGAAGGACGAAGATCGAGTCCGCCGGAAGCGCCACGTAGTAGCCGCCCGACGCGCCGATGTCGCCGATCCACGCGACCAGCGGCCGATCGTCCTCCTCCCGGAGCCGCCGAAGCGTGGCGTGGATCGCCTGCGAGGCGCCCACGGCGCCCCCGGGCGACTGGATCTCCAGCACGAAGGCCCGCACCGTCGGGTCCCCGCGGAAGGCCTCGAGGTCCCGGACGAACTTCGTCTCCGAGTCGATGATCCCCACGATGGGAAGCACGGCGACGCGTCGGGGCGTGAGGCCGGGAACGCGGCCGCCGAGCAGGAGGCGGAGCGTGAGGACGGCGCCCGAAGCGAAGAGCACGAGCAGCAGCACGATTCCGAGCACGGTGGAGCGTCGCTGCAAAACCCGGGTCCCCATGGATCGAGGAAGGGTGAGGCCCAGCGGCGCGTCCGCTCCGCCGGGGACTCCGCCAGAAACCTAGCGCCCGGCGATCGGCACTGTCAACCGGTTGAAGGAGTGCGACTTGCGGAAATCGACTCCACGAACCGCTCGAACAGGTACCTGCTGTCGTGCGGCCCGGGAGCGGACTCGGGGTGGTACTGGACCGCGAACACCGGCAGCTCCCGGTGCGCGAGGCCCTCGATCGTGCCGTCGTTGAGGTTCCGGTGCGTGACCCGTAGAGCGGAGGCCCCGGCCACCGCGCCCTCCTTCTCGCGGACCGCGAACCCGTGGTTCTGCGAGGTGATCTCGACCGCGCCCGTGTCGAGATTCCGGACCGGGTGGTTGCCCCCGCGGTGGCCGTACGGGAGCTTCCAGGTGTCGCCGCCGAACGCCCGCGCCACGAGCTGGCAACCGAGGCAGATCCCGAACACCGGGATGCCGGCCTCGGCGATCGCCCGGATCTTCTCCGGCGCCTCCGGGATCGCCCCCGGGTCGCCCGGCCCGTTCGACACGAACACGCCCGCCGGCCGCAGCTCGAGCACCTCGGCGGCGCCGGTCGAGGCGGGAAGCACGCGGACCCTGAATCCCGCCGCCGCCACGAGGTCGAGGCTCTCCTGCTTCACGCCGTAGTCCAGGCACGCGACGAGGCCCTTCTCCTCCCCCTCGGGGGCGACGTCGTACGGCTCGGGCGCGCTGACGCCCGTCGCCAGGTTGCGCCCTTCCATCGGGGGCTCCGCGCGCAGGCGGCCGAGCGCCCTCTCGTCGGACCAGGAGGCCGGGACGATGGCGGCCCGCATCGCGCCGAGCGACCGGATGTGACGGGTCACGGCGCGCGTGTCGACCCCCGCGAGTGCCGGGATCCCGCCCTCGCGAAGCCAGGCCGGAAGGGTGCCCTCGGCCCGCCAGCCGTGTCCCGCGTCCGACAGCTCGCGGACGACGAAGCCCGCCACCCAGGACCGGCGCGACTGCGCGTCGGAGTCCCGCACCCCGTAGTTGCCGATCATCGGGGCGGTCATCACGACGATCTGCGCGGCGTAGGAGGGGTCCGTGAGCACCTCCTGGTACCCGGTCAGGTTGGTCGTGAACACGATCTCGCCCACCCCCTCCCCGCCCGATCCGGCGAGCCGGCCGGGAAAGCGCCGGCCGTCCTCGAGCACGAGGGCTCCGTCGAAGTCTTGCGTCAGGGACACGGGCCCGGTTCCTTCCTGCACCTGGGGCGGAGGCGGCGACGAACGATCCGACGAGGCATCGCTTGGACGATACGGTGGTCTATATCTACGCGGACGAGTCCTGTCTGGGCAACCAGTTCCGCGACCGCTCCCGCCCCGGGGCGGCCGCGGGTCTGATCGAGCGGTTCGACGAGCGGCGCGGCTGGCACCGGCGCGACTTCGCGGCATTCGAGCCGGACACCACGAACAACCGCATGGCGCTCGTCTCCGGAATCCTGGGCCTCTCGTCCCTCAGGCGTCCCTGCGAGGTGGTGTTCACGTCGGACAGCCGGTACCTGGTGACGGGAATGAACGAGTGGGTCCACGGCTGGGCGCGCCGCGGATGGAAGCGAAAGGGCGGCCCGATCGAGAACCTCGCTCTCTGGCGCCGGCTCGTCGACGAGAGCCGTCGCCACCGGGTCGAGTGGCGGTGGACGCGCGGGCACGCGGACGACCCGAAGAACGAATACGCGAACGACCTCGCCGTGCGGACGGCCCGCACCGGCGCCGCTAAGGACGGACTCGTTCCGTCGGGCTTCGAGGCGTGGCTGGAGGAGCAGCGCGAACGCGGTCGCTTCGAGGACTGGCTGGACCTGCCGCCGGACGACTCCTTCCGGCCCGCTCCGCCGGCCGGGAGCTGAGGGCCGGGCCGCGACGACGCGTCCCCGCCGTCAGCCGATCGCGGTCAGTTCGAACCGCCCCCGTCGGGAGGCGGCGCGGGCTCGCCCGCGGGGACCCGACCGCTCTCCGGGACCTCGCCCGGCTCTCGCGCGTCGTCGAGGAGCGACGGCGGACGCTCGCCCTCCGTCTCGAGCACCGAGGCGGGGGCGACCTGGCCGGCCGGTCCGGTCTGGAACTCGCTGCGCAGGATCGACTCCGGAGGACCCCCCACGCGAGCCGAGAGGATCGCGAGCAGGAGCGAGAGCACGAGGAACACGCCCCCGCCGATCCAGGTCGCGTGGGTGAGGACGTTCGCCGCCTGCCGGCCGCCGATGATGGACTCGGTCGAGGACGAGGCGCCGCCGAACTCTGCCGCGAGCCCGCCGCCCTTGCCCGACTGCAGGAGCACGATGGAGATCAGGAGGATCGCCAGGACGCTGATCAGCACAACCAGGAGCGTGTAAAACATCAGACCTCGGTTCCGGGTAGAAACGCGCCGCGGGCCTCGCGGCCCGCAACGAAAGGAAGCTAGTCGGCGCCCCGCCGGCCGTCAACGCGCGGGAAGCGGACTCGCGCAGATCGCCGCGAACGCCTCGGGGTCCAGGCTCGCTCCCCCTACCAGGACGCCGTCCACTCCGGGTGCCGCCATCAGCTCCGCGATGCTCGCCGGCTTGACGCTGCCCCCGTAGAGGAGCGTCGCGGACTCCGCGGTCGCGTCCCCCGCTCCGGCCGCGATCGCGTCCCGCGCGATCCCGTGCGCCGCGGACGCGTCCTCCGCGGACGCGGTTCGACCGGTGCCGATCGCCCACACCGGCTCGTACGCCCACGTCAGCCGCGCCGCGGCGTCCCCCGCGAGCCCGGCCAGTACCGTGCGGACCTGGCGCTCGAGGACCTCCTCCAGCCGTCCCGCTTCCCTTTCCTCGAGCGTCTCGCCGATGCAGACGATCGGCTTCAGGGACGCCTCGAGGATGCGGCGAGTCTTCGCCGCCACCAGCGCATCGTCGTCGCCGAACTCCCGCCGGCGCTCGGAGTGCCCCGAGAGCGACCACTTCGCGCCGGCCTCGGCGGCCATCGACGCCGAGATCGCCCCGGTGTGCGCGCCCTCCGCCTCCTCGTGGACGTCCTGCACGCCCGCCTCGAGGTCCGGACGCCCGGCCGCCGCGGCGAGGAAGGCCGGCAGGCTGACCGCGGCCGGGAAGAACGCCACGCGGCGATCCGAACGGGGCGCGTGCAGTTCCGAGAACCGAGCGACGAAGCGACCGGCGTCGCGGGGCCCTTTGTGCATTTTCCAGTTCCCGGCGAACAGCGGCGTGGCGCGCGCCGTCATCGGGACGCCTCGTCCAGCACCTCGATCCCCGGCAGCGTTCCGGCGGCCAGATACTCGAGGGAAGCGCCGCCGCCGGTCGAGACGTGCGACACGGCGCCGGCGAGGCCCGCCTGCCGGATCGCGCTGGCGGAGTCTCCCCCGCCGACCACCGTGAACGCGCCCTCCGCCGTGGCCCCGGCCGCCGCCTCCGCGATCCGGACCGTGCCGGAGTCGAATCCCGGCCGCTCGAACAGACCCATCGGACCGTTCCAGAAGAACGTCCGACTCTCGCCGATCGCCTGCGCGAACGTCTCCCGCGTCTCGGGTCCGATGTCGTAGGCGGCCATTCCGTCGGGAATCGCGTCCACCCGGACGATCCTGGACCGCGAGGCGTCCGCGGCGCCCTGCTCGGCGATCACGAGGTCGGTTGGCAGCCGCAGCCCGTTCCCCGGCCGCTCGAGGAAGTCGGCCGCCGCCTCCACGGCCTCCTCCTCCACCAGCGAAGCGCCCATCGACATTCCCTGCGCGCGGAGGAAGGTGTTGGCCATCGCCCCGCCGATCAGCAGGATGTCCGCCCGCTCCAGCAGGGTCTCGATCATCGGAACCTTGTCGGCGATCTTCGCGCCCCCGAACGCCACGACGAACGGCCGGGCCCGCGGCGATCGCAGCGACGAGAGCGCCTCCAGCTCCGACTCCACGAGCAGTCCCGCCACCGCCGGACGCAGGAACTCCGTAACGCCCACGACCGACGCGTGCGCCCGGTGCGTGCTGCCGAACGCGTCGTTCACGAAGAAGTCGCCCAGCCGGGCCAGCCGCTTGGAGAGGGCCGGGTCGTTCTTCGTCTCGCCCGGCAGGAACCGGGTGTTCTCGAGCAGGAGCACCGAGCCCGGCTGCAGCATCGTGCTCGCCTTCACGGCCTCTTCGCCGTCGGTCTGTTCCAGAAATCTGACCGGCGCCCCGAGCAGCTTCTCGAGCACCGCGGCGACCGGGCGGAGGGAGTAACGTGGGTCCGGCTCCCCCTTCGGCCGGCCCAGGTGGGACAGGAGCACCGGTCGGGCGCCGGCTTCCAGCAGGCGGCGGAGAGTCCGGAGGCTCCCCTCGACCCGCGCCGCGTCCCGGACGGTACCGTCGTCGTCCATCGGAACGTTGTAGTCCACCCGCACCAGGGCCCTGCGCCCTCGCAGGACCTCCGGCGACAGGTCGTCGATCGTCCGGCGTCGCATCGGGCCTCCCGGAATCAGAGGCTCGCGCCGATGAGGCGCGCCAGGTCGACGCAGCGGGTCGAGTAGGCCCACTCGTTGTCGTACCACGCGACGACCTTGACGAGGTTCCCGCCAACCACGGCGGTCGAGAGCGCATCCACGATCGCGCTCCGCGGATCGCCGATGTAGTCGACGGAGACCAGCGGTGTCTCCTCGTAGCCGAGGATCCCCGCGAGAGCGCCCTCCGAGGCGGAGCGCATCGTGGCGTTGAGCTCATCGACGGAGGTCTCGCGCTCGAGCGTCGCCACGAGGTCCACGATCGAGACGTTGGGCGTCGGCACGCGCATCGCCATCCCGTCGATCCTGCCCTTCACGGAGGGAATCACGAGGCCCGTCGCCTTCGCCGCGCCCGTCGTGGTCGGGATGATCGAGACCGCGGCGGCGCGCGCCCTCCGGAGGTCCTTGTGCGGCAGGTCCAGGATCATCTGGTCGTTCGTGTAGCTGTGGACGGTCGTCATCAGCCCGTTCCGGAATCCGAACTCGTCCACCAGCACCTTCACGACGGGCGCGACGCAGTTCGTCGTGCAGGAGGCGTTCGAGATGATGTGGTGGGTCGCCGGATCGTAGGCCTCGTCGTTCACGCCGAGCACGATCGTGAGGTCCGGGTCGTCGGCGGGCGCCGTGACAACGACCTTCCGCGCTCCGGCGTCGATGTGCTTCTGCATGTCCGGGCGCTTGCGGAACGCCCCCGTCGACTCGAACACGATTTCCACGCCGAGGTCCGCCCACGGCAGCTTCGCCGGGTCGCGCTCCGAGAGGACGGTGAACCGCTCTCCGTCCACCACGAGGTCGTGGCCGTCCACGCTCACGTCGCCGTCGTAGCGACCGTGCACGGAGTCGTACTTGAACAGGTGGCCGAGCGTCTTCGCGTCCGTCAGGTCGTTGATGGCTACGAGGTCGAGCTCGCCCATGCCCTGCCCGAGCGCGGAGCGGAGAATGTTGCGGCCGATCCGGCCGAATCCGTTGATGGCGATCTTCACCGACATATGCGTTCTCCTCGCGACTGAGGATCCGGTCCGTTTCGCGCCGGCACACTCGTCCCGGCGGGCGAGCCTGAAGCTTGCGGGACCGGCGGACCGCGGACAACCCCCGCGGTCAGCGGCCCGGCTCCCGGGGCGGAGTCCTCGCGAAGCACACGACGCCCAGGCACCACAGGCCGGCCGCCCGCAGCGCCTCGGCGCAGGCCGCGGCCGTCGCGCCGGTCGTCAGGACGTCGTCCACGAGCAGCGCCCGGCCCGCGCGCTCCCTCGACGGGGCCGGCGGGAGGCCGTCCCGTCCGGGGAGCTTCGAGGGAACCGCCTCGTACGCCCCGCGGACGTTCCGCGCGCGGGCAGAGCGCCCGAGGCCCGCCTGGCTCGCCGATGCCCGGCCGCGGCGCAGCGGCTCCGCCACCGGCCAGCCCGTCGCCGCGGACAGTCCGCGCGCCAGCAGCAGGGCCTGGTTGTAGCCCCGCTCGCGCAGGCGGGACCGGGAGAGGGGCACCGGCACGAGCCACGGCTCCTCGCCGGCGGCGAGGCGGCGCGCCGGCCCCGCCATCCGCGCTCCCATCCACGGGGCGAGCGCCGTCCAGCCGCGGTACTTGAGCCCGTGGACCAGGAGGTCCGCCGGGGGCTCGTGGAGGAACGCCGCGGCCGCCCCCGGAAGGGCGTCGGACCAGCCCTCGCACTCGCCGCATCCCGCGCCTCCCGTGATCCCCGGAATCCGAGTGAAGCCACAGCGCGGACAGTGCGGCAGCGGAATCTCCGGCAGCCGCGCGACGCAGGCGCCGCAGACGGGCGCACGTCCAGGGGGCGTCGCCGCTCCGCACCCGGCGCACGCGGCCGGAATCAGGCGGTCCAGCAGGTCCACCGTCCGCCGCAGGCCCCGGCGCGCCGCCCCGATCACGCCAGCGCCTCTTCCATCGCCCGCACGACCGCCGCGTCCGGCGGGGAGCCGAGCCAGCGCGCCAGCGAAAGCGCTCCCTGGTGGAGCAGGACGCGCAGCCCGTCAACCGAGTCGATCCCGACGGCGCGCGCGTGTCGGGTCCAGGCCGTGCCGCCGGGCGCGTAGACGAGGTCGAGCGCCGATCCGACGTCGAGGCCGTCCAGGCGCAGCGGGAGCGGGTCCCCGACCAAGAGTCCGAGCGAGGTCGCCTGGACGACGAGGTCCAGCCGCCCGTCGAGCGCCCCGCCGTCGTCCACGGTCAGCGCCGCGCCGCCGTCCCGCACCAGCGACGCCACCAGCGCCTCCGCCCTGCCCCGGTCCCGATTCCGGACGGCGACCCGCGCCGCACCGGCACGAGCACAGGCGACCACGGCCGCCCGCGCGGCGCCGCCCGCGCCCAGCACGAGCACCCGCGCCCCCCGCGGCCGAAATCCCCGCAACTCGCCAAGCGCCCCCAGGACCCCGCCCACGTCAGTGTTGTCCCCGCACAGCCGTCCGCGGGAGTCCTCCCAGAAGCAGTTGCAGGCCCCCGTGAGCCGCACCTCCTCCGAGGCGACGTCGAGAGCCGCCGCGGCCGTCTGCTTGTGCGGCAGCGTGACATTGCCGCCCCCGGTCGACGCGAGCGCGCGGAGCGCGGGCTCCACCTCGTCCGGGTGGTCGGCCGGCACCCGGACGGTCCGATACTCGGCCGCGATCCCGAGGGCGTGGAAGGCGGCCGCGTGCATGCGCGGCGAGAGGGAGTGCGAGACGGGGTCCCCGACCAGCCCCAGCACGAGGGGATCAGGCCGGCTCACCGTCTTCCTCCAGTCGGGCGAGGAGGGCATCGACGCAGTCGGCGAGCACGTCCCACGTCTCGTCGTACGCCTCGTCCGGACCGCCGAACGGGTCCGGAACCGGCCGTCCGTGCCGGGGGTCGTCGTCCGGGAGCAGCTCGGTGGCGAGCAGGGCCCGGACCGCCGGGAACAGTTCGGCGGCCGCCTCGCGATGGTCCGGAGTCATCGCCACGAGGAGATCCGCCCCCGCCACCGCCCCCGCCGTGAGCGGCACGGACCGGTGCGACCCGAGGTCGATCCCGTGGCGGGCCGCGACGCGGACGGCGCCTTCCGAAGCCGGGAAGCCGGTGGCCGCCCAGGTCCCCGCCGACGTGAACTCCGGCGCCCCGGCGCCGCTTCCGGCTCGCGCCCGGGCGATCCCCTCCGCCATCGGACTGCGGCAGGTGTTCCCCGTGCAGACGAACAGCACCCGGCGCGCCGTCACGGGAGGACCCCGCGGCCGAGCGCGGCCTCGATCTCCGCGCGCGGGATCGCCCCCTCCCGGAGAAGGCGGGGGCCCGGCGGAAGGAGCGAGAGCAGCGTCGAGGGCGGGGGCCCGGCCAGGTCCCCGGCGGGCAGGAACAGCAGGCGGAGCGCCGGCCCGGGCAGCGCTTCGAGCAGCGCGTCGAGCGCCTCCCGCGCCTCGGCCTCGGTCCGGGCCGGAGGGTGACCGGTCCGGTTCAGGCTGGTGGACCCCAGCGCGCCGCTCCACCGGGCGAGGACGGCCCGGGTCAGCGGGTGCGCCTCCACGCGCAGCGCGAGGCCCCGCGCGGTGCCGTCGTCGAGCACCAGCGTGAGCGGGCCGGGCCAGAACCGCTCCGCGAGGCGCGCCGCGTCCGCGCTCCAGGCCGCGGACGGGTACAGGGAGCGGAGCCTCCCGACGTCGGCCCCGATCCGGAGAACCGGACCCTCCGGCCTCCGGCCCTTAAGGCGGGACAGCTCCGCGTCGGCGGCCGGCGTCGCGGGTCCCCCGACCCCGTACACCCTCGTCGTCGGGTGGGCCAGCAGCGCGCCGGCCGCCAGGCCGTCCGCCGCCGCCGCGATCCTCTCCTCCGGTCCCGGCAGCGCGCCGAGGTCCTCGTATCCCGCCATCGCGTCAGGTCGCCGGGGGCGACCGGACCCCCGCCGCCTCCGCCGCACCGCTCTCCGCCCACCAGCGCGCGAACGCCAGGTCGAGCGCGGTCGTCACCTTCACGTTCCACGCCTCTCCCGGCACCACCCGGACCGGGACCCCCGCCCGCTCGCAGAGGTACGCGTCGTCCGTGACGCCGCCGGCCGCGGCCCCGCCGTCCGGCCCTCCGTCGTCCCCCGCCGCGGACTCGTGCAGCTCCCGGAGGAGCGCCAGCGGGAAGCCCTGCGGCGTCTGCGCGGCCCGGAGCAGGTCCCGGTCGAGCGTGGCGCGGACCCGGCCGTCGTCGCCCACCATCTTGACGGTATCGGACAGCGGGAGTCCCGGAATCGCGGGGCCCACCGCGGCGGCCTCGAGGACGCGGTCGACCAGCGCCTCCGAGAGGAACGGACGGGCGCCGTCGTGGACGAGAACCACGTCGTGCGCTCCCTCCACCGCGGCCAGGCCCCGCCGCACGGACTCCCGACGTGTGGCGCCGCCGGCGACCACGCGGTCCGCGACCGCCGCCAGCCAGCTGGGAGGCGCCTCCGCCACGTCCACCGGAACGATGACCACGAGCTCCGAGACTCCCGGGTGCCGCGCGAGCGCCTCGCAGCACCAGGCCAGCAACGGGGCCACGCCGAGCCGGCGGAACTGCTTGCGGCCGCCCCCCAGCCGACGGCCCTCGCCCCCCGCCACGACCACCGCCGCCGCGCTCACGGCCCCTCGCCGAGCCGCAGCGCGTCCGCAAGGGAGCGCGCGAACACGGCCCCCGGCTCCGCGCCGAGCGCCGCCTCGTGTCCCGCGGAAAGCACCACCGACCCCAGTCCCGCCCTGCGGGCCGCCGCGATCCTCGCCTCCGGGCGGGCGACCGTCCGCAGCTCGCCCCCCAGCCCGATCTCCGCGGCGAACGCGGTGCGGGCCGGGAGCGGGCGGTCGAGCCGGGCGGACGCGATCGCCGCGGCCACGGCGAGGTCGGAGGCCGGATCCGAGAGGCGGAGGCCGCCGATGACGTTCACGAACACGTCGACCTCCCCGAGGTCGATCCCGCCCCGACGCTCCAGCACCGCGAGGAGGATCGAGAGGCGCCGCGGAGCCAGGCCGGTGGCGACGCGCTGCGGCGTCGGGTACCGGGAGCGCGCCGTGAGCGCCTGCACCTCCGCGAGCAGCGGGCGGCTCCCGTGGAGCGGGACCGCGATCGCCGAGCCGCTCACCGACTCGTTCCGGTCCTCGAGGAAGAGCGACGTCGGGTCCGGGACGGGCTCGAGGCCCGCCGCCGTCATCCGGAACACGGCCAGCTCGTCCGCGGCGCCGAACCGGTTCTTGCCCCCGCGGAGGATCCGGTACTCGCCGGCGCGGCCCCCCTCGAAGTGCAGCACCACGTCCACCAGGTGCTCGAGCGTCCGGGGCCCCGCCAGGCTCCCGTCCTTGGTGACGTGCCCGACCAGCACGGTCGCGGCTGCGGTGGACTTGGCGAGCTGCTGGAGCGCGGCCGAGCAGGCGCGGACCTGAGAGACGGTCCCGGACGCGGAGCCGACCTCGGCGCTCGCCAGGGTCTGCACGGAATCCACGCAGAGGAGCGACGGCCGCACCCGGTCGGCGGTGGCGAGGATCTCCTCCACGCTCCGCGTCGCGAGGAAGGAGACCGCGCCCGCGGCCGCCCCGAGGCGCCCGGCGCGGAGCCGTACCTGGTCGCGCGACTCCTCGCCCGACGCGTAGAGGACGTCCCGTCCGGCGGCGGCGACCGCGCCCGCCGCCTGAAGGAGCAGCGTCGACTTGCCGACGCCCGGCGCTCCGCCCAGGAGCAGCAGGCTGCCCGGCACCAGTCCTCCGCCCAGGACGCGATCCATCTCGCCGAGCCCCACTGCGATCCGGGCGGCCTCCGGCGGCGTCTCGCCCGCGAGGGGCTCGGGTCGGGTCTCGCCGCGCGACGCGTCCTTCCAGCGGCCCTCCCGGGCCGACGTCCCGAGCGCGGGCGCTTCGACGAGGGCGTTCCACGCCCCGCACGCGGGACAGCGCCCCTCCCAGCGGAGGGACTCCCCCCCGCACTCGCGACAGAAGAAAGTCGGTCGCGGACGGCTCAGCGGTCGTCCTCCCGCGGCGCCAGGGACTCGAACAGGGTGTAGGACTTGTGGAAGTAGAGGTTCACAAGGCCGGTCGGGCCGTTCCGCTGCTTGCCGACGATGATCTCCGCCCGTCCCTCGAGCGACTCGCCCTTCTCGTCGAGCAGGTCCCCGGCCTTGCGATAGGCCTCCTCGCGGTAGACGAAGATCACCAGGTCCGCGTCCTGCTCGATCGCGCCGGACTCCCGCAGGTCGGCCAGGAGCGGCCGCTTGTCCGTCCGCTGCTCCGGGGCGCGCGACAGCTGCGACAGGGAGATGACAGGGACGTTCAGCTCCTTCGCGACCGCCTTGAGGCTCCGGGAGATCGCGCTGATCTCCTGCTGCCGGTTCTCGACGTTCCGCGGTCCTGCCATCAGCTGGAGGTAGTCGACGATGACGAGCCCGAGGTCGACTTCCGCAGCCAGCCAACGGGCCTTGGCGCGCACCTCGAGCGGCGTGATCGCGGGCGTGTCATCGATCCAGATCGGCGCCGTGTTCAGGTGCCCGGCCGCCGTCGCCAGCCGCGCGTACTCGTCGTCCTGGAGGCGGCCGCGGCGGAGGCGTCCCGAGTCGACCCGGCCCTCCGCACAGAGAAGGCGCTGCACGAGAGACTCCTTCGACATCTCGAGCGAGAACACGGCGACCGGCACGTCGTGCTCGATCGCCGCGTTCTGCGCGAAGTTCAGGGCGAGCGCCGTCTTGCCCATCGAGGGACGGCCCGCGACCACGATCAGGTCGCTCCGCTGAAAGCCCGCCGTCAGGTTGTCGAGGTCGGGGAAGCCGCTCGGGACACCGGTCACCGATCCGGGGCTGCGCTGGAGCTCCTCGATCCGCTCGAACGCCGGCCACAGGATCTCCTTGATCCAGACGAACCCCTGCCGCTCCGATGCCTGGGCGATCTGGAAGATCCGCTGCTCCGCCCGGTCGAGGGTGTCGTCCACCTCGCCGGCCGGCGCCTCGTAGGCCTCCTGGACGATGTCGGTGGCGGCCTCGATCAGGCGGCGGAGCACCGCCTTGTCCTTCAGGATCCGGCAGTGGTACTCGATGTTCGCCGCCGTCGGAACCGCGTCTACGAGACGCGCCAGGTAGGACATCCCCCCGGCCCCCTCGATCTCGCCGGAGCTCTTCAGCTCGTCCGAGAGGGTGACGACGTCGATCACCTCGCCGCGCGAGTACAGGCGCAGCATGCCCCGGAAGACCCTGCGGTTCGCCTCCTTGTAGAACGAGCCGTCGTCGACCATCTCGACGGCGCGGGCCACGGCGTCGCCGTCGATCAGCATCGCCGAGAGAACGGAGATCTCCGCCTCCTCCGACCACGGCGGCTGTCGCGACCCGTAGTCCCCCCGCTCCGCCGTCACGCGCGCCCCGAGCTCAGCCATCGTCGACTCCCGGGATCAGCTCCGACTGCTCGGCGCCGCCCGCCGTCTCCCCTCCGGCCGGCCCGCCCTCCGCACCCTCCAGGAGCGCCCGCACCCGCTGCAGGTCCCCCCACGTCGCCCGCGTCCAGCCGGGGTTCCGCAGCAGCGCCGCCGGATGGTACGTGACGACCGTCGGACGGCCCTCGAACCGGTGTGTCCGGCCGCGAAGCCGGCCGAGCGGGTCCGCCGTGCCGAGCAGGGTGCGGGCCGCGAATGTCCCGAACGCGACGACGACCTCCGGCTCGACGAGGGCTACCTGCCGGCGCAGGAAGGGGGAACAGAGCTCGATCTCTGCGGGGAGCGGGTTCCGGTTTCCGGGAGGCCGGCACTTGAGGACGTTGCAGATGAACACGTCGTGGCGCCGCAGCCCCACGCTCAGCAGGAGTCGGTCCAGGAGCTGGCCCGCGCGCCCGACGAACGGGAGGCCGGTCTCGTCCTCCCGCTGTCCGGGGGCCTCGCCCACGCAGAGCACGCGGGCGTCGGGGGAGCCGTCCGCGAACACCGGCTGCGACCGGCCCTCGTGCAGTGCGCAGCGCGTGCAGGCGTCCGCCACGGCCCGCAGCGTCGCGAGGTCGGGAAGCGCCTCGATCTCCGCGGCCGTGCCCGCGGCCGCGAGCCGGGCGAGCTCGCCCGTCAGCCGGGCCGGTGCCGGGACGGCGGCCGGCCGTTCTTCCTCACGGGGACGGCGGCCGGCCCGGGCCCTGGCTGGGGCCGGGGTGGCCGGGGCGCCGGGTTGCACGGGGCCCGGGGGGCGACCGTCGTCTCCCGCCGCCCCGGAGGCGAGGGACGAGATGCGGGCGAGGATGGTCCCGCGGGTCCCGGGCGGAAGGAACACCTCCTTCTCGCCGAGTGCGCGTCGGTGCAGAATGTGCGCGCGGAGGAGCCGGGCGGCGTCCGACACGGAGGGTCTCAGCCCGCCGTGACCGGGCGGGCGTTCAGCCTGGCCTCGACCCGGTCGAGCAGCAGGTCGGCGACCTCCCGCTTCGACAGGAGCGGCAGTTCCTCGCTGGCCCCGGAGGCGTCGATGAGCGTGATCCGGTTGGTCTCCGCCTCGAGGCCCGTGTCCGGACGCCCTGCGTCGTTCAGGGCGACGAGGTCCATCCCCTTCTCCTTCAGCTTGCGCAGGGCGTTCTCCGGACCGTTCTCCATCTCCAGCGCGAAGCCGAGCGTGAACGTGCCCTGCCGCGCGCGAAGCTCCCGCGTCTCGCCCAGCAGGTCGGGCCCCCGGACCATCCGGAGCCGCAGCTCTCCGCCCCCCTCGCTCTCCTTGCGGATCTTCGAACTCCGCGGCTCGGCCATCACGAAGTCCGAGACGGCGGCGGCCATCAGGAGTACGTCGGACCCTTCGAGCTCGCGCGCGAGCGCCTCGCCCATCCCGGCGCTCGTCTCCACGGCGACGAGGCGCGGCCCGTGCGGCGGCTCTACCGTGACGGGACCGTGCACGCAGACCACCTCCGCCCCGCGACGCCACGCCGACTCCGCGAGAGCGAATCCCATGCGACCGGACGATCGGTTCCCCACGTACCGGACCGGGTCGACCGGAGCCCGGGTCGAGCCCGCCGTCACCACCACGCGGCGGCCGGCGAACGCCGAGCCCGTCTCGAGCAGGCGTCCTGCCTCGGCCATGATCCGCGCCGGCTCCTCCATCCGTCCGAGGGCGATCTCGCCCTCGGCGAGCGGACCGAAGGCGGGACCCAGCAGCCGCACGCCGCGCTCCGCCAGCACCCGGACGTTCTCGCGGGTGGCGGGATTCTCCCACATGCGCCCGTTCATCGCCGGGCAGGCCAGAATCGGGCAGGCCGCCGCGAGCAGGGTCGCCGTCGCCAGGTCGTCCGCCCGCCCGTGCGCCATTCCCGCGAGCAGGTCCGCCGTCGCCGGGGCGACGATCGCGAGTTCCGCGTCGCGCCCGAGCTCAACGTGCGCGAGCGGCCGCTCCCAGATGTCCGTGTGCACGGGCCGGCCCGACAGCGCCTCGTACGTCACCGGGCCGACGAAACGCTCCGCCGCTCGAGTCATCAGGACGTCAACGACCGCGCCCGCCTCGCCGAGCCGGCGGAGCAGGTACGCGCTCTTGTACGCCGCGATTCCCCCGGAAACGACCAGGAGAATCCGCCTCCCGTCGAACGGGCGCACGGCCTTCGCCTCAGTCGACGCCGGGGCGACGTCGCTGCGTGAGACGGAACTCGAGGTTCCCCGATCCGAGGGCCTCGAGCGCCATCGTCGTCAGCTTCCGCGCTCCGTACGGCGAGCGCTCCAGCGGCAGCGCGTTGAGCTCCCGGGCGTACTTCGCGGCCACCAGCACGCCCATGTACTTGTCGGGCGCGTTCGGAACGAGGTCGTCGGGGCTGAACACCTTCGTCACGTCTTCGTCTCCTGATCTCAGGGTTCCGCGCCGGCCGCCTCGGCTTCGAGGGCCTCCCGCAGGATCGCGGCGCGCTCCGCGATGCGCTCCCGGCATCGCGAGGTGCGACGGCTCTCCGCGTCGAGGATCGCCTCGACGGTGTCGACCGTCGCGTCCAGGTCGTCGTTCTCGACGACGTAATCGAACTCCGACGCCGCCGCGAGCTCCGACAGCGCCGTTCGCATCCGGCGCCGGACCGCGTCGCCGCTCTCGCTCCCCCGTCCGCGCAGCCGCCGGAGCAGCACGGTGGCGCTGGGCGGAAGCAGGAACACGAGGACCGCGTCCGGCACGCGCTCCCGCACCTGCCGGGCGCCCTGCACGTCGATGTCGAGGAGCAGGCTCCGTCCGGCTCGCCGCGCCGCCTCGAGATTCCCGCGCGGCGTCCCGTAGAGCTCGGTGTGCACCTCCGCCCACTCGAGGAGCTCGCCCGCCGCGGTCAGCGCCTCGAACGTCGGACGGGAGAGGAACCGGTAGTCCACTCCGTCGCGCTCCCCGTCACGCTGCCCGCGCGTGGTGGCCGAGACCGAAAACTCCACATCGCTCCGCCGCGCGAGGAGACGCCGGCAGACCGTCGTCTTCCCGCCGCCCGAGGGACCCGCGACGACCAGGGCGACCGGCGCCCGGAGACCGCTCATTCCACGTTCTCGATCTGCTCCCTGAGCGTCTCGAGCTCGTTCTTCGCCTCGACCACGTGCCGGGCGATCGTCGCGTCGTTCCCCTTCGAGCCGATCGTGTTGATCTCCCGGAGCAGCTCCTGGCTCAGGAAGCCGAGACGCTTCCCGACCGGCTCGTCCTCCGGGAGCGCGAGCAGATCGGCGAACGCGGCGACGTGCGCCCGCGCCCGCACGATCTCCTCCCGGACGTCCCACCGGTCGGCGAGGATCGCGATCTCGCGCACGAGGCGATCCGGGTCGAGGTCGACCCCCGCCGCCAGCTCCTCGACCGACCGGCGGAGCCGCTCGCGCTCGGCGTCGAGCCGCCTCGGCGCCAGCTCTTCGACCGCCTCGAGTCGCGCTCCGATCGCCGCCAGCCGCTCGCGGAGCTCGGTCGCCAGGCGGTCGCCCTCCCGACGGCGCATCTCGAGCAGCTCCGCGAGAGCGGACGCCGCCGCCGTCCGGAGCGCCTGCGTGTCGAGCGTGTCGCCCCGCTCCTCCAGCCGCTCGGCGATGACCCCGTCGAGCCGGCTCACGAGGTCGAGATCGACATCGCCTTCTATCCCGTGTCGCGCCCGAAGCGCCCCGAAGGCCTGCAGGTAATCCTCCAGCCGGCCCTCGTCGAGCGCCAGCCGCGACCCCGACCCGGTTCCCTGTCCGAGCCGCAGCGCGACGTCTACGTGACCGCGACGAACCTCTGCCGAGATCGCCTCCCGGAGGAGCTCCTCGGCCACCTCCGCGCCCGGCGGAAGCCGGAAGTTCAGCTTCAGGTGCCGGGAGTTCACCGAGCGGAGCTCGAGGCTCCCCGTTCCGTCGGCCGACTCGAAGTCGGCCGAGCCGAACCCTGTCATGCTCCGGATCATAGACGGAAGATCATACGCCGGCGGATCGTCCCGAGTCAACGCCCGAACACCGAGAAATCACCTAAGATCACAAGTTGCATCGATATGACATACGGACGGTTACAATGGCCCGTAACCCGGGGTCGCGGTCGAGCGGATCAGTTCAGGAACTCCCACTTCACGCCGAACGCCGAACGCGCGATCGGGAACGCGAGGCCCGGAAGGTCCCCCGCGGCCCGACGCGACATGTTGTCGAAGCGGAAGTACACGAGCACGCTCATCACGCGGATCCCCATGTTCCAGTCGAGAAACGTGAAGGCGGGCACGGCAGTCGTCGCGTCCGTCTCCGTGGTCGGGGCGTCGGCCGAGGCGGTCCGCATGGCCGCCCGGTGGTTCACGCCGAAGCCGAGCCGGACCTCGAGGTTTCCGTCGAAGAACTCGTCGACGAAAGACAGCTCGCCGCGCGCGAGGTACTGGGGCAGGTAGAGCACGACCTGGTCGCCGTCCCAATTGTTGCGGCGGAAGAAGCCGCGCGCCCGGACCGGATCGAGTCCGCCCGCGATCCACGACAGGGGAAGGACCGGCACGTCTCCACCGCCCTCCAGGCCGGTGACGTCGGCCGGACCACCGGGAGCCTGGAGCCGGTCGAACGTGGCGCCGAACGGGAGCTGCCGGTCCAGGCTCTGGCGCTCGGCGAGGCCGTACAGGTGAAACGGCCCGCCGCGGAAGTCAAGGCGACCGGTCAGGGCGTCGAACCCGACGGAGTCCGCGCGCTCCAGGGCCGGGTAGGAGACGCCCCGCGTCCCCGTAGCCGCCTGCGCCCGCAGAGTGAGCCCGAGCGGCAGGGCGAGCCCGACGCCGGCCCGGAGCTCGGAGCTGCCGAAGTCCTCCCACGACCCGAGCCGGCCCCCGACATCGAGCCCGAGCGGCCCCGCGACCCGAAGTCCGGCGTCCGCCTCGAACTGGACGGTGGGATACGCCGCGCCGTCCCAGGCGGCGGCCTCCGTCCGGAACCAGGCGCGGTCCCAGAGCCCTGCGAGCGACAGGCCACCGCTCGCGACGGACCGCTCCGGAACGTCCTCGCCCAGGACGTCCTCGAGCTTCCATCTCGTCCGCCCGCCGTGCGCCTCCAGCAGGAGCGCCTCCCCGAGGGCGAGCCGGCCGCGCAGCACGAGCTCTCCCCGGCTGATCTTCTCGGTCGCGTAGAGATCGCGCTCCATGGACTCCGTCCCGTACGCGAGCTCGAGCCCCGACCCCCCTTCTCCCGGAGCCCACTCCAGGTTCACCCAGAAGTCGAAGTCGCTCGAGGCGGGGTCCGCGTCGACATCGAGGAGCTCGGCGGCCGCCGCGGCCCGGAAGGAGCTTCCGAAGCCGTTGTCGTAGACGAGCCGCAGGCGGGAGAGGCTCGGGTCGCCCGTCCCTCCCTCGATCCGGGAGTAGGCGTCCTTCCGTTCCCGCGACAGGGTCGTGAGCTCCACGATCGCCCCGGTCGCGCCCCGGAGCAGGCGCACGCGCTGGAGGTACGCCAGCGGGAACCGGGTCAGGTCCGGCTGCGCCCCGTCCATCGCCGTGGCCTCGCGCCCGTCCACCCGGACCGTGACGAAGCCCGGCCCGAAGGCGCCGACGAGGGCGTGCGCAGGTCCTCCGAAGAACAGGGCGCGGACCGGGGTCACGTCGGACATTTCCTGAAGGAGCTCCAGGAGCGTGAGCGCATTGCTCCGGAGGATGCGGTCGCGGGCCCAGTCCGCGATCACCGCGGCGCCGGCCGGCGGCGGGAGATCGGGTGGGAGAACGAGGCGTGCGTACCGCGCCTCCCCGACGCTGTCGCGGAGGACGCCCTCAAGCGGCACCTCGAGGGGGCCGACCAGCGTGTCCCCGGCCGCCCCCGCCGAGTCGGCGCCGGCCGCGGCCGGCCGGGCCGGGCGATCCGTCTCCTGCGCGGAGGCGGCCGCGGGCCCGGCGACGAGGAGGGCCGCCGCAAGAGCCCGGCCGAGGGACGCGAAGCGCCCCGGCGCAGGGCCCGCGCGGCGGGCCCCCCTTCCCGACGCGGAACCTGACCCCGGTCGGACTCTCCAGCGTCGGAGCACCGCCAATCGCCGCTTCCTTCCCGCCCGGTCGGGCGGACCGGCCCACTTCGCCCCGCCCGGCGGACGGACGTGTCTCCCGCTCGGGGGCCCGGCCCGACGGCCGGGTCCCTCGTCAGCGGATGTTGTGGATGATCCTGTCTCCGAACTCCGACGTGCGGGCCAGGGTCGCGCCTTCCATTTGCCGCTCGAGGTCGTACGTGACGTACTTCTCGCCCACCGTGCGCTCGATGCCCGACAGCGCCGCGTCGGCCGCCTCCTGCCAGCCCATGTGCTCGAGCATCATGACGCCGGAGAGGATCAGCGATGTCGGGTTCACCTTGTTCAGCCCGGCGTACTTGGGAGCGGTACCGTGCGTGGCTTCGAACAGCGCGACCTCGTCCCCGATGTTCGCCCCGGGCGCCATCCCGAGCCCACCGACCTGGGCGGCGCAGGCGTCCGACAGGTAGTCGCCGTTCAGGTTCGGGAGAGCGAGAAAGTCGTACTCGGCGGGACGGAGCAGGATCTGCTGGAACATCGCGTCCGCGATGCGGTCCTTGATCACCAGCTTCCCCTCGGGCTGCTTGCCGTCGAAGGCGCTCCACAGCTCCGTCTCGGTGATCGTCACGTCGCCGAACTGCTCCCGCGCTACCTCGTAGCCCCATTCGCGGAACGCGCCCTCTGTGTACTTCATGATGTTGCCCTTGTGGACGAGCGTCACGGAGCGCACGCCCGCTTTCAGGGCCTCCCGGATGCACATCGCGACGAGCCGCTTGGTCCCGAACTCGGAGATCGGCTTCACCCCGAGGCCGCTGTTCTCGCGGATCGAGCAGCCCATCTCGTCGTTCAGGAAGGCGCGGACCTTCTCGGCCTCGGGGCTCCCGGCGGCCCACTCGATCCCGGCGTACACGTCCTCCGTGTTCTCCCGGTAGATGACCACGTCCAGCTTCTGGGGCTCCTTCACCGGCGACGGCGTCCCCTTGATCCAGCGACACGGCCGCACGCAGGCGTAGAGATCTAGCTCCTGCCGCAGCGTGACGTTCAGCGACCGGATGCCGCCCCCGACCGGCGTCGTGAGCGGGCCCTTGATCGCGACAGAGAACTCCCGGATCGCGTCCAGCGTCTCACCGGGCAGCCACTCCCCCGTCACCTGGAAGCCCTTCTCGCCCGCGAGCACCTCCATCCAGCGGATCCGACGGCCTCCGCCGTAGACCTTTTCGACGGCCGCGTCGAACACGCGGACCGCCGCCGCCCAGATGTCCGGGCCCATCCCGTCGCCCTCGATGAACGGGATGATCGGCTCGTCGGGGACGTCGAGACCTTGCGGCGTGACGCGGATCGGCGCGCCCTCGGCAGGAACCTTCGCGTATCGGTGCTGGGAAGCCATGCTCGCCTCTCGAGTGGTTGCGGTTCGTTCCCGGGAATCAGCGTCCGTCGATCCGGACGTAGGGCCGGTCGAGCGTGCCGGTGAAGGAGGCGCGCGGCCGGATCAGGCGATTGTTCCCGTACTGCTCCATCACGTGGGCCGCCCACCCCCCGACCCGCCCGATCGCGAACAGCGGCGTGAACAGGCGAAGGGGAAGACCGAGGCCCTGATACACGGTAGCGCAGTAGAAGTCCACGTTGCATCGGATCCCCGTGCGCTCCCGCATCGCCTCCTCCGTCCGCAGGGCCAGCTCGTGCCAGCCGTCGTCGCCCGTGGATCGCGCCAGCTCGCCGGAGATCCGGCGAAGGTGGGTGGCCCGCGGGTCCTCGGTCCGGTAGACCCGGTGGCCGAAGCCCATCACCTTCCGCTTCGCGGCGAGCGTCGCGTCGAGCCAGGGACCGATGTTCCCGGGCTCGCCGATCTCGAACAGCATCTCCATCGCCCGCTGGTTCGCGCCGCCGTGCAGCGGTCCCTTCAGCGCGCCCACCCCGGCCGTGATCGCCGAGTGCAGGTCCGACAGCGTGGACGCGACCACGCGGCAGGCGAAGGTGGAGGCGTTGAGCCCATGCTCCAGGTAGAGCAGCAGCGACGTGTCGAGCGCGGACTCCTCCGCCTTCCCCGGCAGCTTTCCGTTGAGCATGTACAGGAAGTTGGCGGCGTGGGAAAGACCCCCGTCCGGATCCAGGGGCTCCAGACCTGCGGCTGCCCTCTCGATCGCCGCGATGACCGTCGGCAGGCGGGCCACGAGCCGCGACGCCTTCCGGAGACTCGCCGCGTGCGAGAGATCCTCCGATTCCGGGTCGAGCTGCCCGAGGACGCTGACCGCCGTCCGCAGTCCCGACATCGGGGGCGTCCCGGCCGGCAGCGACCGCAGGAGCTCGACGAGCGGCTCCGGGAGGGCGCGCTCCGCGGCGAGAAGCCCCTCGAACGCCGAGAGCTCGGCGCGGCCCGGAAGCTCCCCGTACCAGAGCAGGTAAAGCGACTCGGCGAACGTCCCCTGGCCGGCGAGCGCGTGGATGTCGTAGCCCCGATACCAGAGCCGCCCCGCCTCGCCATCGATGTGCGAGAGCGCCGTCTCGGCGGCCACGACGCCCGCGAGGCCGGGGCGGGAGCTGGATTCCGGCATCCGATGAATCTCCGTGGATGGGGCCGTGGGACGAAGCCGTGCGCCCCGTGCGGCCGGATCGTGCAAAAGGGGCGTGACGCCCGTCATGAGGTGTCACGCCCCTCCGCGGGACACTCCCGCGTCGCGCGGGACTAACGGATCGCGGGGTCGGGCTTCGCCCGTGCGAACTGACTCAAAAGGTCATCCGCCGTGAGCGCCTCGAACGAGCCGGTAGGGAGGCGGATCCTCCGCTGGGGCTCGGCGGGATCGGAAAAGCAGACGAAGATCACGGACTCCCGGTTCTCCACCACCTTCTTGTCCTTCGGGTCGGGCCAGAAGACCTCGCGCGAGGCGAGCCAAGCCTTCCACCGCCGACCATCGTCATCGCGGAAATGCCTTGTCATGCACACCTCGAGTCCTGGGGACCGTCAAACCGGCAACCGGCGAACAGAGCTTGAAATATACGATGTTTCCACCCTTCTGTCCACCGACGGGAATCGCATTCGAAGCCACATGAGATGGAACGAGCTTCCTCACTCAGCCGTATCCACTTGTATGACCTCCAGGATGACGGGTTCCGTGGCGCCACAACCCGTCTCCGCCCGGCCGCGGGGCGCCCCTGCCCCGCGACGGCTTCCGGACCCGCCGCTCCCGCACTACACTCCCCTCGCGAACGGGACCCCGCACCGGGACCGCGAACCCAGACCGGAGGTGTCCGATGATCCGGCGTCAGGCCCTTCTCCTGCCGCTCCTCGCCGGCGCGCTGGCGGCACCGGCGTCCGCCCAGGCCCCGTCCGGGTTGGAGGCGCCCGCGCTCCGGCCCGTGCGTCCTGCCCACACGTACTCGATCGTCGCCCGGGACCCGGTCACGGGCGAGCTCGGCGTCGCGGTCCAGTCGCACTGGTTCTCCGTCGGCTCGACGGTCGTCTGGGCCGAGAGCGGCGCGGGGGCGGTGGCGACGCAGTCCTTCATCGACCCGTCCTACGGCGCGCTCGGGCTGGAGCTGATGCGGGCGGGACGCACGGCCGGGGAGACTCTGGCGGGCCTGCTCGCGGCGGACCCGACTCCCGAGGTGCGGCAGGTGGGTGTGGTCGACGCCGCCGGGAGGGCGGCGGCGCACACGGGGACGCTCGCGATCGTCCACGCCTGCGACCGGCAGGGCGTCTCCTTCACCGTCCAGGCGAACCTGATGCACAACGGCACCGTGTGCGACGCCATGGTCCGGGCGTACGAGGGGCCCGGCGGGGACCTCGCCGAGCGGCTGATGCGCGCGCTCGAGGCCGCCGAAGCCGAGGGCGGGGACATCCGCGGCCGGCAGTCGGCCGCCCTGCTCGTCGTCGCCGCGGAGCCGTCCGGGCGCCCGTGGGCCGACCGGCTGTTCGACCTCCGGGTCGAGGACCACCCGGATCCCCTCGTCGAGCTGCGCAGGCTGCTCGGCGTGGCGCGGGCGTACCGTCACATGAACGAGGGAGACGAGCGGGTCACGCAGGGAGAGATCGACGCGGCCGTCGAGGAGTACCGGAAGGCCGAGGAGCTTCTGCCGGGCGAATCCGAGCCGATCTTCTGGCACGCGGTGACGCTCGCGAGCGTCGGCCGGGTCGAAGAGTCGCTCCCGCTGTTCGCGCGCGCGTTCGAGCTGCGGCCGGAGTGGCGGGAGCTCGTCCCGCGCCTCGACGAGGCGGAGCTGCTGCCGGCGGACCCGGAACTCCTCGAGGCGATCCTCGGCGCGGGAGCGCCTTGAGCCGGCGGGACCGGACCGGGCCGGGCCCCGGGGCCCGGCCCGGGGATCAGTCGGCGTTCTCGTCCGGACGCATCCGGCAGGCGAAGGCGAAGCCGGCGCCGAAGCCTGATATCATCAGTGCGAGCAGCACGGTGATGAGAATGTACATCGCGTCTTCTCCCCCGCAGCGTCGGGTCCGAAGGCGGAACGATGGGCGACAGGATGGACCCCGGCGGGTGGCCTGTCCAGCCCCCTGCAGGAAGATCGTGACGCGACGGACGGTCCGTTGCGCCCCGGGCCGCTGCAGATCAGCTTCCGGCCACGCCGCGTGCCCCGGTCCAGCGGACCGGTTCGGTCGGATCGATCCAGGAGACTGACATGTCGAAGACGGAGAGCTACATACAGGAGGTCGACCGCTGGAGCGCCCGCAACTACGGGCCGCTCCCCGTCGTGCTCGAGCGGGGCGAGGGCGTATGGGTGTGGGACATCGAGGGTCGTCGATACCTCGACATGCTCGCCGCCTACTCGGCGGTGAACCAGGGCCATCGGCACCCTCGCATCGTGGCCGCGCTCGAGGAGCAGGCCGGCCGTCTCACGCTCACCTCCCGCGCCTTCCACAACGACCGGATGGGCCCCTTCCTCCGCGCGCTGTGCGAGGCCACCGGGTTCGATCGCGCGCTTCCCATGAACACGGGCGCGGAGGCTGTCGAGACCGCGATCAAGGCGGCGCGGAAGTGGGGCTACGAGGTGAAGGGCGTCCGGGAGGACCGGGCGGAGATCATCGTCTGCGAAAACAACTTCCACGGGCGGACGACGACGATCGTCGGCTTCTCCTCTGAGGCGCAGTACCGGCGCGGGTTCGGACCGTTCACGCCGGGCTTCCGGATGATCCCCTACGGCGACGCGGCAGCGCTCGAGCGGGCGATCACGCCGAACACCGTCGCGTTCCTCGTCGAGCCGATCCAGGGCGAAGGCGGGATCGTGGTGCCACCCGAGGGTTATTTCGGCTGCGTCCACGAGATGTGCCGGGAGCACGAGGTGCTCGTCCTCAACGACGAGATCCAGACAGGCCTCGGCCGGACCGGCAAGTTGTTCTGCGGTGACTGGGACGGTACGCGCGGCGACATCATGATCGTGGGCAAGGCGCTGGGTGGCGGCGTGTTCCCCGTGTCGGCGATTCTCGCCGACGACGCAGTGATGGACGTGTTCCGGCCCGGGGACCACGGCTCGACGTTCGGGGGAAACCCGCTGGGCGCCGCGGTCGGGGAGGCGGCGCTGCGCGTGATCCTCGACGAGCAGCTCCCCGAGCGGTCGAACGAGCTCGGGAGCTGGTTCCAGTCCCGTCTGCGGGAGATCGACTCCCCGAACGTGGAGCAGGTCAGGGGCCGCGGCCTGATGATCGGGATCGTGATCCGGGAAGAGTCGGGCCCGGCCCGTCCCTTCTGCGAGGCCCTGATGCGGCGCGGCATCCTCTGCAACGACACGCACCACCAGGTGATCCGGATCGCCCCGCCTCTCGTCGTGACCCGTGAGGTTCTCGAGGACGCGCTCGCCACGATCGCGGAGGTCATCACGGCCGGGAGCCCCGCCACGGTCGCCTGAGCGAACCGCGGGCCGGCTCCCCGCCCGGCGGCCCCGGCGCCGGGGTCAGCCGGCGTCCGGCTCTCCCTCGCGCCCGGTCCGCCCGATGACCACCGGCTCGACCGGCACGTCCTGCATCCCGCCCGCCACTCCGGTCCGCACCGCCGCGATCGAGTCCACCACGTCCATCCCGTCGATCACCTTCCCGAACACGGCGTACCCGTAGGTCGCCCCGGGCCGGCCGCCGTAGTCGAGCGCCGGGTTGTCGTCGAGGTTCACGAAGAACTGCGAGGTCGCGGAGTGAGCGGCCGGCGTCCGCGCCATCGACAGCGTTCCCCGCAGGTTCAGCAGGCCGTTGTCCGACTCGTTCGTGATCGGGTCCCGCGTGTCCGTCTGCTCCAGAGCCCGCGTGAAGCC
>JAWOIN010000042.1:0-8366 GCA_046484665.1 Gemmatimonadota bacterium | reverse complement strand
AGCATCCGCAGCGTGGTCGTCTTACCGGCCCCGTCCGGTCCGACGAGGCCGAACAGCTCGCCCCGCCGCACCGAGAAGCCGAGCCCGTCCACCGCGACGATGTCGCCGAAGCGCCGTGCGAGTCCCTCGACCCGCACCGCGGTCCCGTCCCCGGACTCCGGCTCGGGGCCGCCGCGGTCGTCCATCCCGGGGTCCTTCATTCGCTCCCGGCACCCGCCTCGGGTCCCTCGCTCCGGGCGGCGAGGTCGATCTCCACGTCCGCGCGCATGCCCGGCTTGCGCTGCAGCTCCGGGTCGCCCGTGATCCGGACCTTCACCGCGTACACGAGCTTCACCCGCTCCTCGGTCGTCTGCACGTTCTTCGGCGTGAACTCGGCCCGGGCGGCGATGAACCGCACGCGCCCCTCGTAGCCCCGCTCGGGCCACGTGTCCGAGGTCACGCGAGCGGACTGCCCGAGCTTCACCGCTCCCATCCGGTCCTCCCGGACGTAGATGCGGACCCAGCGATCGTTCTCGTCCATCAGGGTGAGCACGGGCGCGCCCGGAGACACGATCTCGCCCGGCTCGCGGTGACGGACGGTGACGAGCCCGTCGAACGGGGCCGTGACGACCATCTGGTCGAGGACGGCGTCGATCGCCCATCGGGACGCCTCCGCCGCCTCGAGCCGCGCGCGCTGGGCCTGGATCGTCTCGGTCCGGGGGCCCGCCTCGAGGAGACGCATGCCCTCCCGGGCCCGCCGGGCCTCGCTGCGTGCCACCTCCCAGGCGGTCTGCGCCTTGTCGAGGGCCTCGCGGCTCACCGCGCCGCCCTCGAACAGGCGCCGCGTCCGCTCGAGGTCGCGCTCGGCGTCCTCGAGCCGGTGACGGGCGGTCGCCTCGGCGGCGCGCCCCTGCTCGACTTCTTCCGACCGGTAGCCGCGCTCCAGCTCGCGGAGTCGCGCCCGGGCCTCCGCGACCTGCGCCTCGGTCGCGGCGAGCCGCGCCAGGATCTCCCGGCGATCCAGCTCGGCGAGCGTGTCGCCGGCCCGGACGGGATCGCCCTCCTCGACCTGGATCGACGCGATCCGGCCGGAGGCCTGGAACCCGAGGTGTCCCTCGGTGGCCTCGACCGTTCCCGAGGCCCGCAGGCGCGATTCCGATCCGTCTCCGCTCCACGGGGCGCGCGCGAGGAGGACGGCCGCCACCGCGACCGCCGCGATCCCCGCTACCGTCGCCAGCTTCCGCGCCTTAGGGCTCATGGTGCCATCTCCAGGTTCTCCTCCAGCCACTCGGGTCCGAGCCGTCCCACGATCCGAGCCAGCTCCACCCGGGCCTGGATCGCGGCGTGACGCGTCTCGGCGAGGGCGGCTTCCGCCGCGAGCCGGGACGCCTCGGCGTCGAGGTAGTCGGTCTGCGTTCCCGCCCCCGCTTCCAGTCGCAGCACTTCGATCCGGGCCACTTCCGCCGCGCGTGCCGCCGCCGTCTCGAGGCTGCGGACACGGGCCTCCGTCTCCTCGACCGCGGACACGGCACGGTCCACCGCGCGCTCCGTCTCGGTGACGGCCAGCCGCAGCCGCTCCACGGCGCCCCGGGCGTCGGCGTCGGCCCGCTCCACCTCCCGGCCGACGCGACCGCCGGTGAAGAGCGGGACGGAGACGCGGAGTCCCGCGGCCCACTCGAGGCGGTGGTCGCTGTCGAGCCCCCCGTAGTCGATCCAGTTTCCGAACGCCTGCAGCTCGGGCCACCGCTCGCTGCGGGCCAGGCTTCGGCCCGCCTCGGCCGACTCCCGGCGTCGCCGGGCGCCCTCCACGGCGGGGCTCGACGTGACGGCCGACGCGCGGACGGCCTCCCGGTCCGGTCGCTCCCCTCGCGCCAGCTGCACCGGCACCAAGCCCCTCTCCCCGGGTTCGGAGGGGGCCGCGCCGACGAGTCGCGCGAGTTCCCGCCGCGCGACGTCCAGGTCGGCCGCCACCCCGATCCGGTCCGCCGTCGCCGAGGCCATGACCGCCTCCACCCTCAGGATCTCGATCTCCGCGGCGCGCCCGACCTCGCGAAGTCGTTCGACCCTGTCGCGCTCGGTCTCGAGCGCGGCGATCCGGCGGTCGTGCGCCGCGAGGACCGCCGCCCGGCTCAGCGTCTCCAGGTAGGACGCCGACACGTCGGCGATCAGTGCCTGGGCGGCTCCGTCGACTTCCACTTCGGCCGCCGACGCCTCCCACCGGGTGAGGCCGATCCGCGCTCCGCGCCCGCCCCCGTCGAACAGCGTCCAGGTCGCGAAGGCGCCGCCTTGGATCAGGCTCTCGTCGAACTCCGGCGCGACGCCGGGATCGAAGCCGTGGATCGGGCTCACCACCATCGGGTCGCTGTACCGGGTGATGGACCCGGAAAGGCCGACCAGCGGCCACCAGTCCGCCTTCGCCTGCGCGTGACGTGCGCGAGCGGCGTCGGCGACGGCCGCAGCCGCGCCGAGCGTCGGATACTGACCCAGCGCGCGCTCGACCGCCTCGACGAGCCCGAGCTCGCCGTCCGCGCCGGTCGACTGCGCGAGCGCCAGCCGTGCCGGGCCCGCGGCGCCGAGCGCCGCGAGCCCGAGCGCGACGACGACCGCACCTCTCCTGCCGAACATCATCGGGTTCCTTTCTTTCCACGGGAGCGGCGCGCCGTGTCCGCCGCCGGGTCCACGGCGAGCCCTGACCGGACGAAGCGCACCGCGTTCTCCACCAGCCGGTCGAAGGCCTCGCCGCCGTCGAGCGGGATCCCGGCGCCTCCCTCGAGGGCGGGCCTCGCGAGCAGGACTGCCATCGGCTGCGAGGCGACGGAGAGCGCTAGGAGGCGGGGGTCGCCGGGTCCGATCGTTCCCTCCGCCTGACCGGCCTCGATCAGCGCCCGCATGGTCGTGCTGTTGAGCTGCATCGTTCGCAGGGCCGGTTCCGGCAGCGGGGGAGCCGACGCGAGGACGTGCAGCATCAGGCCGTTCAGGTCGGCGTGCTCCCGCACGTGCCCGAACATCGCCCGCACCGCGCCCTCGATCCGGTCCAGCGCCGGTCCGGGACGCGCCGCCGCCCCGGCGATCGCCTCGCGAAGCGGCCGCAGTCCCGCCTCCAGGACGGCCAGCCACAGCCCTTCCTTCGAGCCGAAGTGGTAGCCCACGGCGGCCACGTTCGCGCCCGCCCGCCGCGTGATTTCGCGGACCGACGTCCCGTCGTAGCCCCGCCGGGCGAACAACTTCGTTCCCGCGGCGATCAGGGCCGCCGCCGTCCCTTCGTATTCAAACATACGTTTGTATGATATCGGGAGGCCGTCGGGCCGTCAAGTGGAGCCACGGCGGAGCTCGGCTGGCGCGGAGCCGCGCCGCCGGGCCGCCACCCTTCCGCGCGGGGGGCGCTACCGTCTATCGTGTGATCGTCGCGCGGAAGGCGCCCACCCGCCCCGGGCCGCCGTGCCGCGCGGCGCGGTCCTTCCGGCGCCGGACCGTCTCGCGCGCCGGGCGCGAACGGCTTGCACATGCCGTTTGACCTTTCCACGACCGGAGATCCGGAGTGGCCGACGCCTCGATCCGGGACGCCCGACGGTCCGTCGCCTCCTGGTGCGTGTTCGACTGGGCGAACTCCGCGTTCACGACGCTCGTCGTGACTTTCATCTACTCGACCTACTTCGCGAACACGTTCGCGGCGGACGTGGAGCGCGGCACGGAGCTGTGGTCCCGCGGGATCGCGGTGAGCGCCGTCCTGATCGCGGTGCTCTCTCCCGTGTTCGGGGCGGTGGCGGATCGCGCCGGTCGCCGGAAGCGGTACCTGCTGACCGCCACGCTGATCTGCTGCGCGGGAACCGTCGCGCTGGCCTTCGTCTCCCCGGCCGGGCCGCGCGCGGCGGTCGCCGCGCTCTCGGTGTTCGTGGTCGCGAACGTCGCGTTCGAAGTGGCGATGGTGTTCTACAACTCGTTCCTGCCGACGATCGTGTCGCGGGAGCGGATCGGGCGCGTGTCGGGATGGGGTTGGGCGCTCGGCTACGCCGGCGGGCTCGTCGCGATGGCCGTGGCGCTGTTCGGGATCATCCGGCCCGCGACTCCGTGGTTCGGGATCCCCGCGGACGGGGACTTCCAGTACCGGGCGACGAACCTCCTGGTCGCGGCCTGGTTCCTGCTGTTCAGCGTCCCCATGTTCCTCTTCGTCCGGGAAGAGCCGGGCATCGCGGGGCGGGTGGACGCGGCCGGCGCGTTCCGGGACCTCGGTCGCACGCTCCGCTCCCTCGGGCATTACCGCGAGGTGGTGAAGTTCCTGGCGGCGCGGCTCATCTACAACGACGGCCTCGTCACGGTCATCGTGTTCGGGGGGATCTACGCGAGCGGGGCGTTCGGGATGGGCCTCGACGAGGTCGTGTTCTTCGGGATGATGCTGAACGTGGCGGCGGGGCTCGGGGCGTGGGCGTTCGGCTTCGTGGACGACCGGATCGGGGGGAAGCGGACCGTGCTGATCAGCCTCGCCTTCCTGTCCGTGGCGGTCGTGATCGCGGTGCTCGCCGCCTCGAAGACGTGGCTGTGGATCGCGGGCGCGATGATCGGCATCTTCCTCGGGCCGAACCAGGCGGCGAGCCGGAGCCTGATGGGACGGTTCACTCCGGAGCGTCACAAGAGCGAGTTCTTCGGCTTCTTCGCGTTCTCGGGGAAGATCACCTCGTTCCTCGGGCCGGTCCTGCTCGGCATCGTGACGGGCTGGATCGGGCTCCGGTTCGGCGTGGCGACGGTGCTGCTGTTCTTCGCCGCCGGCGCGGCGATCCTGTGGACGGTGGACGAACGGGCCGGGATCGAGGCGGCGCTCGGCCCGGAGGTGATCGGCGGCGGCCTCGAGCCGGAGGTCTGAACCGGTGGGACGAGGCGGGCGGGGCCCTTCCCGTCCGCGCCCCCCACATCGCGAGAGGAGTCACGAGATGGAGAGAGAGCCGTTGGCGAAGCAGGGCACGCTCGTCGGACGCATGATCGGGGCCGCGAGACTGGACGTGACCACCTACGAGGAGGTCGAGGCCGACACCTCCCTCACCGTCCAGGCGGCGATCGTGGTGCTGATCGCCGCCGTGGCGCGCGGCATCGGTGGGGCGGAAGCCGGTGCGGGCGCGATTCTCGGCGGGCTGGTCGGCGCCCTCGTCGCGTGGTGCGTGTGGGCGGGCGTCACGTACCTGATCGGCGACAAGGTCCTCGGCGGTACGGCGACCTGGGGCGAGCTGCTCCGCACGCTGGGCTACGCCCAGGCGCCGGGAGTCCTGATGATCCTCGGGATCATCCGTCCGCTCTCGGGCATCATCGAGGCGATCGTCGGGATCTGGCTCCTGATCGCGGGGATCGTCGCGATCCGGCAGGCGCTCGACTTCGGGACCGGCAAGGCGATCCTCACGGCGTTCCTCGGCTGGCTGGCCGGACTCATCGTGATGGTGCTGCTCGGGATCTCCCTGGGCGGCCTGGCGGCCCTCCTCGCCGGCTGAGCTTGAGCGAGGCGTCGCGTCCGCGGCGGGCGGCGCTCGTCGCCGTCTGCCTCGGGGCCCTCGGCCCCGCCGGGGCCGGGGCCCCGCTCGCCGCCCAGTCGCCGGAGGAGGCGGCCGCGTCGGCCCGTCCGGCGACGCGGGCCGAGCGCACGGGATTCGCCGAGACCTCGCGCCACGCCGACGTCGTGGCGTTCCTCGACTCGCTCCGCATCCTGCGTCCCGGCCTTGACCTCCGGAGCTTCGGGTACTCCGAGCGGGGGCGGATCCTGCCGCTCGTCGCCTTCGGGACGGAACCGGAGAAGCCCCTCGCCGCGCTCCGCGACGACCCGCGGCTCCGGGTGCTGGTCCTGGCGAACATCCACGCCGGCGAGGTGGCGGGGAAGGAGGCGGCGCTCGTCCTCGCCCGCGAGCTGGCAGCGGGACGGCGGGACGGCTGGCTCGACTCGCTGGTCGTGCTCGTCGCCCCGATCTACAACGCCGACGGGAACGAGGAGATCTCGCTGCGCAGCCGGCCCGGACAGTACGGGCCGATCGCGGGGATGGGCGGGCGCGAAACGGCGCTCGGCCTCGACCTCAACCGCGACAACACGAAGCTCGACGGAGCGGAGACGCGGGCCCTCGCCCGGCTGCTCGTCGAGGCCGACCCGCACGTGCTGATCGACCTGCACACGACGGACGGCACCGTGCACGCCTACCACCTGACCTACGCGCCGCCGCTCCATCCCTCCACGGACCCGGCGATCGTCGCGGAGCTCCGCGAGCGCTGGCTGCCCGCGGCGACGAAGTCGGTCCGCGACCGGTACGGGTGGGAGATCTTCCACTACGGGAACGTGCCCGGCACCTTCGGCATGCGGGGGGAGCGGGGCTGGTACACGTTCGACCACCGGCCCCGGTTCACGACGAACTGGGTCGGGCTCCGCAACCGGTTCGGGATCCTCTCCGAGGCGTACGCGTACGCGAGCTTCGAGGAGCGGATCCTCGCCCATCGGCGCTTCGTGGAGGCGCTCCTCGACTACGCGACGGCCCACGCCGGACGACTCCGGGAGCTCACGGATCGTGCGGACGAGTCCGTCGGGCCGGGTCGCGAGGTCGCGCTCCGGGCGGAGGCCCTGCGCGGAGACACGATCACGGTCCTGCTCGGCGAGGCGCGGCGGGAGCCGAACCCGTTCACGGGCGAGCCCATGCTCGTCCGGCTCGACGCGCGCCGGCCCGAGCGGATGCCCGACTTCACCTCGTTCCGGCCCACGGAGACGGCGGAGCTCCCCGCCGCGTACCTGCTCGCGCCGGGGCAGGAGGAGGCGACGGAGCGCCTCCGCGCCCAGGGGATCCTCCTGCGGGAACTCGGGGCTCCGGCGCGGCTCGAGGTGGAGCGCTTCGACGTCGACTCCGCGCGGACGTCCGAGCGCGAGTACCAGAACCGGCGTCCGCGCGTCCTGTACGGCACGTGGCGCCGCGAGGCCGTGGAGCTTCCCGCGGGCACGATCGCGGTCCCGACCGCGCAGCCGCTCGGCGCGCTGGCGGGCCTCCTGCTCGAGCCGCGCTCCGACGACGGGCTCGCGGCCTGGGCCGTGCTCCGGGAAGGAGAGGACGGGGCGTACCCGGCGCTCCGCGCGGACCGACTCCCGGACGGCCTCGGACCGTGATCCCCGGCGCGGACGCCTCACGCCGCGCGCCGCGCGCGGCCCGCCCCGGACGCCGACGGGTCCGGCCGGGGCCGGCTGCGCTCCTCGCCTGCCTGCTGCTCGCCCTCGCGCCCGACGCGGCGCTCGCCCAGACGACCGGACGTCTGATCGGGCGGGTCGTGGACGCGGAGACCGCGGCCCCGCTGGCCCGGGCGTTCGTCCGGGTCGAGCGCCTCGGGCTCGAGACCACCGCCGACGACGCGGGCCGCTTCCTGCTCGCCGGGCTCCCGGCGGGACGGCACGAGGTCTCCGCGGGCCTGCTCGGATACGGGACGGTCCGCCTCGAGGACGTGCCGGTCCGGGTCGCGCGCGCCACCGAGCTCGAGGTCGAGCTCCGCCCGTCCGCGATCGAGGTGGAGCCGCTGCGGGTGGAGGCGGAGCGCGTCCCGCTGATCGAGCCGGAGGTCCCCGAGACCCGCGAGGTGATCACCGGCTCGGAGCTGCGGGAGCTTCCGGTGACGCGGGTCCAGGAGGCGGTCGAGCTCGCGACCGGCGTGGCGGACGGCCACTTCCGCGGCGGACAGGTGGGGCAGGAGACCTACCTGGTGGACGGGGTCGAGGTCAAGAACCAGCTCGAGGGCACGACGCCCGGCTCGGGGCTCCAGTTCTCGCGTACCGCGCTGCAGGAGATCGAGGTGATCACGGGCGGGTTCGGCGCCGAGTACGGCTCGGCGCTGAGCGGCGTCGTGAGCTACCGTACGCGCAGCGGGAACCCCTATCGCTGGGAGAGCTCGGTCCGCGCCCTCACCGACCAGTGGGCCCCGGAGTCCGCGTCCGCGGGCTTCACCGAGCTGGGCGCGACCGCCGGCGGGCCGCTCGGTGTCCTCGGCGAAGGGGCGACCCTGTTCGCCGACCTGCAGCTCCAGGGCCTTCTCGACGCGGATCCGCGGGCGAGGGGGCTCGCGTGCCTTCGCCCCGAGGACGCCGGGCCGGAGCTGGCCGAGCGGATTCGCGCGCTGCGGGACGATCCGACCGTCGCCCCGCTCTACTGCCCGTACGCGGGCGATGGTCTCCCGCACCAGCGGGGTGACCTGACGATCGGCTTCCTCCGCGTCGACAAGCGGTTCTCCGACGGGGTGACGCTCGCCGCCGGCCTCCTCCACAACCGGTTCCAGCGGGAGCTCTACACGCCCGAGCTCAAGTACGCCGAGAGCCAGCTCGGACAGAAGTCCACGGGATGGCTGGGCACGCTCACGCTCGACCTCTCGGGACAGACGGGAAGCGGCGGAAG
>JAWOIN010000172.1:0-8589 GCA_046484665.1 Gemmatimonadota bacterium | reverse complement strand
CCTGGGCCTGGAACCCGACAATCACCAGGCTCGATCCTTCGCGCCAGAGGTTGTGTTTGAGGTGGTGCTTGATCCGGCCTGCGGTGCACATGCCGTTGCCGGCGATGACGATAGCAGGCCCCGGTGCCTGATTAATGGCGATGGATTCCTGGGTCGACTCCGTGAAACGGAGGTTGGGCATGTCAAAAGGGGCCTGCGGTCGATCTACGAGTCGCGCGTGGAGGCCGACCCGTCGGGGCTCCGGCGGAGCTTCGACCTCGACGCGGCGCTCCGGCCCGCCCAGGCGGTGCCGGGCCGTTCCCCGACGCACGTATGACCCGGGAGCCGGCACCGATGAGCGAGAGCTTCACTCTGCACGTGGATGGCGTCCCGGTGGAGGCCCGGGAGGGCCAGACGATCCTCGAGGCCGCCGAGGCGGCGGGGATCTGGATCCCGCGCCTGTGCTGGATGAAAGGCCTCGTGCCGTTCGGCAGCTGCCGGGTCTGCACGGTGCTCGCGAACGGGCGGCCCTGCTCCGCCTGCACGCAGCCCGCGGAGCCGGAGGCCGTGATCGAGAACGAGTCGCCGCGCCTGCGGGAGTGGCGCCGCGCCCTGGTCGAGCTGCTGTTCATCGAGGGCAACCACTTCTGCATGGTGTGCGAGAAGAGCGGAAGCTGCGAGCTGCAGGCGCTCGCCTACCGGCTCGGGATCGCGACGCCCCGGTACGAACACCCGTGGGACCCGCGCGAGGTGGACGCCTCCCACCCGGACGTGCTGATCGACCGCAACCGCTGCATCCTCTGCGGCCGCTGCGTCCGCGCCTCCCGCGACCTCGACGGGAAGTCCGTGTTCGGGTTCACGGGCCGGGGGCCGTCGCGGAGGGTGGCGGTGAGCTCCTCCGCCCGGCTCGCGGGCACCGACCTCGAGGCGACGGACGAGGCCGTGGACGTCTGTCCGGTGGGAGCGATCCTGAGGAAGCGGGTGGGATTCGCCGTGCCGATCGGGGCGCGCCTGTTCGATGGAGCGCCGATCGGGTCCGACGTCGAGGCGACCCGGGAGGAATCCCGGGCGCGCCAGGAGGAATAGACCATGTCCAGGCCGCGGATCGCGACCTGCTCGCTGGCCGGCTGCTTCGGTTGCCACATGTCGCTGCTCGACATCGACGAGCGGATCCTGGAGCTGGCCGAGCTGGTGGAGTTCGACCGGTCGCCGATCGACGACTACAAGGAGTTCCAGGGCCGCTGCACCGTCGGGCTGATCGAGGGCGGCTGCGCGAACGAGGAGAACGTCGAGACGCTGCGGGAGTTCCGGCGACAGTGCGACGTGCTCGTCTCCGTCGGGGACTGCGCGACGATGGGCGGCATCCCCGCCATGCGGAACCTGGTGCCCCTCGAGGAGTGCCTCCGCGAGGCGTACGTGGAGGGGCTCAGCGTCCACAACCCGTCCGGGCTTCCGCCGGGCGATCCCGAGCTGCCCCGTCTGCTGGACCAGGTCTACCCGGTCGCGGAAGTGGTCCGGATCGACTGGCACATCCCGGGCTGTCCGCCCTCCGCCGAGGCGCTGTGGGCCGCGCTGACCGCGCTGCTCGCGGGCGAGGCGGCGGATCTCCCCCCGGGCCTGATCCGGTACGACTGAGGAGGCATCGATGAGCACGACGAGGCGCGTGGTGATCGAGCCCCTCACGAGGGTCGAGGGGCACGGAAAGGTGACGATCCGGCTCGACGCGGCCGGGGCGGTGGAGAGCGCCCGGCTCCACATCGTGGAGTTCCGGGGGTTCGAGCGCTTCATCCAGGGACGGCCGTACTGGGAGATGCCGGTGGCCGTCCAGAGGCTGTGCGGGATCTGTCCGGTGAGCCACCACCTGGCGGCGGCCAAGGCGATGGACGTCGTCGTGGGGGCGGACGTTCTGACGCCGACGGCGGAGAAGATCCGCCGCCTGATGCACTACGGGCAGATCTTCCAGTCGCACTCCCTGCACTTCTTCCACCTCTGCTCGCCGGACCTGCTGTTCGGGTTCGACGCGGCGCCCGCGAAGCGGAACGTGTTCGGCGTGGCCGGCGCGTACCCGGAGCTGGCGCGCCAGGGGATCCTGATGCGGAAGTACGGGCAGGAGGTGATCCGGGCCACGGCGGGCAAGAAGATCCACGGCACCGGGGCGATTCCCGGCGGGGTGAACCGGAACCTGTCGTCGGAGGACCGGAAGGCTCTCGCCGCGGAGGTTCCGCGCCAGAAGGACTGGGCGCGGGCGGCCGTCGGGATCGCGCGCGACTACACCATGGAGCACGCGGGCTTCCTGTCGGAGTTCGCGGCCTTCCCGTCGAACCACCTCGGTCTCGTCCGGCCCGACGGCTCGCTCGACCTCTACGACGGCGTGCTCCGGGCGGTCGGGCCGACCGGCGAGCGGGTGCTCGACGACGTGGAGGACCACCGCTACCTCGAGGTGATCTCCGAGGAGGTCCGCCCCTGGTCCTACATGAAGTTCCCGTTCCTGAAGGAACTCGGGCCGGAGAAGGGCTGGTACCGGGTCGGGCCGCTCGCCCGGCTCGCCGTGTGCGACCGGATCGACACGCCGGACGCCGAGGCGGCGCGGCGGGAGTTCGACGAGGCGATGGGCGGCGTCCCCGGCGTCATGAGCCTGGCTTACCACTGGGCCCGGATGATCGAGACGCTCCACGCCGTCGAGGCGATCGAGCGGCTGCTCGCGGACGACGACATCGAGGGCGACGACCTGGTGGTGACGGGGGAGCGGCGAAGCGTCGGGATCGGAGTGCTGGAGGCGCCGCGCGGGACCCTGTTCCACCATTACGTCGTGGGCGACGACGACATGGTCGTCCGCGCGAACCTCATCGTCTCCACGACGAGCAACAACGAGCCGATGAACCGCGCCGTCGAGTCCGTGGCGCGCCGGTTCCTGTCCGGAACCGAGGTCACGGAGGCGCTGCTCAATCACGTCGAGGTCGCGATCCGCGCCTACGACCCCTGCCTGTCGTGCGCGACGCACGCGCTCGGGCGGATGCCGCTCGTCGTCGAGGTGCAGGACCCCGAGGGCCGGCTCGTGGGCGAGGGACGGAGGGATCCGTGAGCGAAGATCGGCCGGGCGGACTTCCGCATGCCACCGCGCAGGGACCGATCCGGCGAACCGCCGGGGAGAGCGTGCTCGTCCTCGGCTGGGGCAACCCGGGCCGCAGGGACGACGGGCTCGGCCCCCGGCTCGCCGACTGGGTCGGCGCCCTGGGCATCCCGGGGGTGCACGCCGAGTCGGCCTACCAGCTCCAGGTGGAGCACGCGGAGGCCGTGGCGCAGGCGGACGTGGTCGTGTTCGTGGACGCCGACGCGTCGGGGCCCGCGCCGTTCCTCGCGCGGCCGCTCGAGCCCGCGGGACGCCCCGCGTTCTCGACCCACGCGCTCACGCCGGGCACGGTGCTGGCCCTCGCGGCCGAGCTGTTCGGCACCCGCCCGCGGGCCGTGCTGCTCGGGATCCGCGGGTACGCGTTCGACGGGTTCGGCGAGCGGCTCACGCGGCAGGCGGAGGAGAACCTGCGCGCGGCGCGCGCCTGGGTCGCCGCCGCCCTCGCGGTCCCCGCGGACCGCTCCGAGGCCGGGGGCTCCAGCGGACAAAACGCCGGCACGACGCCGGCCCACGCGACGTGAGGCGTCATGAGCGACAAGAAGCCCCTGATCCTGTACGTGGAGGATGACCCCGACTACCGGGACATGGTGCGGGCGATCCTCGAGGCGAACGGATTCCGGATGGAGGAGGCGGTGAGCGGAGAGGAGGGGATCCGCGCTTTCAAGCGCGAGACGCCCGACCTCGTGATCGTCGACCTGATGATGGAGGAGATCGACGCCGGCACGAGCCTGATCACCGACCTTCGCGCGCTGGGCAGCGACGTGCCGATCTACATGCTCAGCTCGGTGGGCGACGACTTCGCGCTGACGGCGAACACCCGGGAGATGGGCCTGGCGGGGGTGTTCCAGAAGCCGATCGACGAGAAGACCCTGCTCTCGGTCCTGCGCGCCCGCCTCGGCTGAGCCTCGCTCGTCCGGGCGGCGGGCGGTGGTGCGGCGCTCCCCTGCCGCGCTCCCGCTCCCCGGGCGACGCCCCGGTCCGCCGCGCGGGGCGACCGGGCCTCATTCCTCGATCGTCTCGAGCTCCAGGAAGAACTCGCTCCCCCGCCCCGGCTCGCTCCGGCAACCGAGCGAGCCCCCGTGCGCCTCCACGATCCGCTTCACGAGCGACAGTCCGATTCCCGAGCCGCGCCGGTCGCCGCGGGGCGTTCCGGACGACTTGAGCCGGGTGAACTCGCGGAACAGGTGCCCCTGGTCCCGGACCGGGATCCCCGGACCCGTGTCCTCGACGGAGATCCGCAGCGAGCCCGGAAGGGCCTCGGCGCGGAGCACGACGTCGCCGCCCTCCGGCGTGAACTTGAGCGCGTTCGACAGGTAGTTCGCGACCGCTTCCCTGAGCAGCCGCTCGTTGCCCCGCACCTGCGGCACGGACGACGGGCCGTCGTAGGTGAACCGGATTCCGCGCCCCTGCGCCTCCGGGCCCCATTCCTCGGCAAGCTCGAACAGCGTCGGCGCGAGGTCGAGCGGCTCCATCCGCTCCTCGATCCCGCCCGTCTCGAGCGTCGCCAGGAGCCGCAGGTCCCCGAGGAACCCGTTCAGGCCGTCGAGGCGCTGCAGGCCGCGCTCCACCCAGTCGGCCTGCTTCTCGTTCAGCGGCCCGGCGAGCCCCGCCTTCAGGTTCTGGAGGAACATCGTGACGGCGCCGAGCGGCGCCTTGATGTTGTGGATCGCGATGTCGAGGAAGTCCCGGCGCAGGCTGGAGAGGCGCTCGAGCGCCGCGTACGCCCCCCGCAGCTGCGCTTCGCCCGCTCGCAGGACCGTGGCGAGCCCGATCAGGAGGTAGGCGACCACGGTGAACAGCAGGCCGTAGACCGCGAGGATCACGAGCGCGAGGCGGAAGTCCAGCGGGCCGGGCCCCGCGATCCCGGTCGGCAGCTCCGGCGGCAGCACCCCCTCGATCTCTCCCCAGGCGAGCGCCGCGAGCAGCCCGAACGCGAGGCCGGCGCTCGCCACCGCCTCCCGGCCGGAGAGGAGGACCGAGGTCAGCATGACGTGGAGGAGAAAGAACGCGGCGAACGGCGAGCGGATGCCCCCCGTGAACCAGAGCACGCCGGTCAGCGCCAGGAAGTCCAGCACGACCGTGGCGTGCATCACGTTGAGCAGCAGGCGGTGGTGCGCCGCCGCCTGCTCGGGGCTCCGGTGCGGCCGGGTCAGCAGCCACGCCACGACGTCGTAGGCGACGATCGCGGCCGCGAGCGAGGCGAGCCCCCTCACGTCGAGGTCGACCAGGCCCACCACCTCCTTCCCGACCACGGCGGCGAGCAGGAGCAGGCCGGCCGCCGCGAACCGGATCAGCGTGTGGAGGTGGAGGCGCGCCCCCAGGAGTCGGTGGGCGAGCGGCTCCGCCGGCGGAGTGAACGCCGCCTGGGGCGCCGAGGGGGCGCGGATCGGTTCGCGGCGGAAGGGCGTGTGCATCCTCGTTCTGCGCGGCACGTACCGCGCCAGCGGCGGCACGGGAGGGCGGGCGGAAGCAAGGCGAGCGACGCTCCGCGCCGGAACCGCGCCGCCTCCGCCCGCGCCGGCGGCCCGCGGACCCCGTCCTCCCGCGCATCCGGGGGGACAAGGTGTGACCCGGTGGGACAGGCTGACCGGACCCCACCCGAGCGCGGTCCGCGGCTCCGGCCCCCGAATGCAGAAAGGGCCGGCCATCGCTGGCCGGCCCTCGAAGTCGGGGCGCCCGGATTTGAACCGGGGACCTCTGCGTCCCGAACGCAGCGCTCTACCGGACTGAGCCACGCCCCGACGATCGCGCAGAGCGGGTGACCGGGATCGAACCGGCGACCTCAACCTTGGCAAGGTTGCGCTCTACCAGCTGAGCTACACCCGCGGGTCCAAGCCACCGGTCGGATTTGAACCGACGACCGCTCGATTACGAATCGAGTGCTCTACCCCTGAGCTACGGTGGCGAGCCGAGTGGAGCCGGCGGGAGTCGAACCCGCGACCTCATGAGTGCGATTCATGCGCTCTCCCAACTGAGCTACGGCCCCCGGGCACCTGCTGGACGGGGCTGACGGGACTCGAACCCGCGACCTCCGGTGTGACAGACCGGCACTCTAACCAACTGAGCTACAGCCCCAGCTCACCGCCGTTTTTCAATCAGCCGGATCCCGCCGTCCGACCGGGACGGGGCACCCCGCGCCTCCGGGTTCGCCCGCCCGCCGATCGATGGGGCCTACTGGACTCGAACCAGTGACCTCTACGATGTCAACGTAGCGCTCTAGCCAGCTGAGCTAAGGCCCCCGAGACGCCGCGAGCGGGGCGCGGAGCCCCGCTCGTCAGAACGCGGAAAGTAGACGGGAACGCGGGCCCGGTCAAGGTCTGCGGCGGGCCGTGTGCGACGTGCGGACCTCCGCCTTAAGTTGGGCCCGTCTCCCCGTTCGGCCGGGTCTCCGGGCACCGTCCCGGAGGCGTCGCGCGACTTCCCGAGGAGGTTCGGTGAGCCCGTCCCAGAGTGCGGTGAGCCGGCAAGAGAACCGCTCTGCCGGACGCCGCGAACCCGCGCGCGGCCGGATCGCCGCCGTCGCCGCGATCGCCGTCGTCGGCACGGTCGCCGCCGTCCTCTCGACGCCGGGAACGGCCCGGGCACAGGTGGCGGCGGAACCGGCACCGCCGTCCGCGCCGCGGGCGCGTGACCTCGCGTCCCCCTACCTGCCCCTCGACCACTGGGCCTACCCGGCGCTCGACCTCTGGATCGCGCGGGGCGAGATCCGCTCCCTGTCGCCGCTCGTGAAACCGTGGAGGAGGATCGACGTCGCCGAGGCGCTCACCGGGCTCGACCGGGCGCGCCTGGGCAGCGGCGAGCGGGCGTGGCTCGAGCGGCTGGAGTCGGAGCTCGCGCCGGAGCTCGCGCGGCTCTCCGGCGCGGCGGCCCCGGATGCCCAGCTGGCGCTGCGGGCCGCGGCGGGCGCGGGGGCGTGGAGCCAGACCCATCGCGACCCGCTCCGGGCGGAGCTGGACGGAGAGTTCTCCGAGGCCCGCGTCCTCGAGTCCGTCGGGGTCGAGGCGGAGGGGCACGGCGGACCGGTGGCGGGCGCCATCCGGCTGTGGCGGGAGGGGATGTTCCGTCGCGACGCCCAGTTCCCGGACGGGCAGGTCACGCCTCCGCGCGAGGCCTTCTTCCTGGACGACGTCTCCGCGCGCTTCGAGGAGGCGTACCTCGAGCTTCAGACGCCGTACGCGCGGGTCTCGTTCGGGCGGACGTACCGGAACTGGGGACCTCCCGGGCTGCCCGGCTTCCTGCGCTCGGACTACGCGTTCTCGGAGGAGGAGATCGGCTACCGGGTCGGGACGGGCCGGATCTTCGCGATCGGCTCGCTCGCCAGCTACTCTGACTTCGGGGGCGACACGACCCGCTACGTCTCGATGCACCGGCTGGAAGTCCGCCCGTTTGACGACCTGATCGTGGCGATCTCCGAGTCCTCGGTGCACGGGGGGCCGGGTAAGGGCCTCGACTGGCGGCTGGTGAACCCGCTCACGATCTGGCAGTTCTCGGGCGACGAGGAGAAGACGCCGTACAACAAGATCGGCCAGGTGGACCTCTGGTGGCACGCCGGCCGCGGCCTCAACCTGTTCGGGAGCCTGCTGGCGGACGCCACGAACCGCGAGGGCTCGTGCTGTCAGATGGGAGGCTCGCTCGGGTTCGAGCTCCCGTCCCTGCTGCCCGGCTGGATGCTGCGGGGCTCGTTCGGCGCGATCCAGAGCCTCGCGTACCGGACGGAGCTCCCCTGGGAAGAGTACTCCGTGGAGCGGCTCGGCATCGGCTGGGACAAGGCCGACCTCTACCTGGCCCGGCTCGAGGCGAGCGGCATCCCGCTCGCGGGCCTCTGGCTCGCGCCGCGCGTCGAGGTCCAGGTCCGTGGGGAGGGGGACTTCCGGCAGCTCCGGCCGCCCGGCGAAGAACTCCCCGACTTCCCGCGGATCCTAGTCGGCCGGTCGGAGACGACCGTCCGGCCTTCCGTGGCGGGATTCTGGCGCACCGGGGGCCGTTTCCCCGTCGAGCTCCACTGGGATCTCGGGCTCAACCTCGTGCGCGACTACCGGAACGTGGCCGGAGACGACCGCACGGAACCGGTCGGCCGGATCGAGGCGCGGATCGCGACGCCCTCTCCATCCGGTCCAGGTCGTCCCCCACCCGGCTCCGGATGTCGGCCAGGGTGACCTCCTCGTCGCCGATGGTGGCCAGTACTTCCGGGATGTCGCCGCCCTCTAGGTAGCTCCCCTGCGAACCCGGGGACGCGGAACCTCCCCCGCACGCAGATAGGGCGGCGGAGGCGGCCGCCAGGAGGAGCAGGGGGACGTGACGGGTTGCCCAGGTTGCGGCCCGGACCGGAAGGTCGCTGGGCAGGGTAAGGGCGGCCCGGGCGGCAGACTCGGTGCGAAGGATCGCCATCAGGGTGTTCCTCTGCGGGATGGGAAACGGTTTCGACGATGAAAGGTAGACCGATGGAGGCCCTCAGAACATGGACGGGCGGTGGGATCGCT
>JAWOIN010000171.1:0-13918 GCA_046484665.1 Gemmatimonadota bacterium | reverse complement strand
CGCGCTGGTGCGGGAAGTCCGGGTCGGTGCGGTCGATCGCCTCGCCGACGATCGTCGCCCCGCACACCTCCTGGAAGAGGTAGAACGCGCGGTGCGCGGCAAAACGCACCATGTTCCAGTCGGCCTCGCGCTCGAAGCGGTACGAACTCTCGCTGACGGGACCCAGCCGGCGACTGCAGGCCCGCACCAAGGACGGCGCGAAGTAGGCGCTCTCGAGCAGCACGTTTTTGGTCTGCACGTCGACCTGGCTGCTCGCAAGGCCCATGACACCAGCCAGCGCGACCGGGCCGTCCCCATCGGCGATGATCAGGTCCTCGGTCAGGCGACGGGCGATCGCGGCCTGCGGGGTACGGGCCGCGAACGGAGCCTCGCCGACCAGCATCTCGCAGATCGTGCAGGCGGTGGAGTAAAGATCGCTCCGGTGGTCGAGCGGCTCCCCGCTCGCCTGTTCCGGGCTCATGTAGGCGGGCGTCCCGAGCACGACGCCCGTCTCGGTCAACCGCGTGCCGCCGCTCCGCTCGAGCGCGCGTGCCACCCCGAAGTCGGCCAGCAGGGCGTGCCGATCGGTGAGGAAGACGTTCGAGGGCTTCACGTCGCGGTGCACGATCCCGTGCCCATGCGCGTGCGCCAGCGCGTCGAGCAGGTCGCCCGCGATCCGCAGGGCCTCCTCGACCGGGAGCATCCTCTCGCGATCGAGGCGCTCGCGGAGCGACTGCCCGCGAAGCAGCGGCGTGACGTGGAACAGCAGGCCCTCGGCCTCGCCCGAGTCGTAGAGCGGAAGGATGTGCGGGTGGGCGAGGCCGGCGGCGATCTCAATCTCCCGTAGGAAACGCTCGCGCCCGAGAACCGCCGTCACCTCGGGGTACAGGACTTTGACCGCCACCTCCCGGCCGTGCCTCAGGTCCGAGGCGCGGAACACGACCGCGCTCCCGCCGTGACCGAGTTCTTCCCCGATCGCGTAGCGGTCCGCGAGCGCTGCGGTGACCCTTTCCCGCAGTCGTCGCGTCGTCATCCGGGGCGCACCGTCAGAGTCCCGTCGGTCGGTCCACGAAGCTCCATCCGAGGTCGAACCGGTCGGCGAGGCGGGCGGCCAGCTCCTTCACGCCCAGCGTCTCCGTCGCATAGTGGCCGGCGTAGAGGACGTTCACGCCGAGTTCCACCGCCTCGTGATACGTGTGATGAGTACCCTCTCCCGTCAGGAAGGTGTCGAGGCCCGCGGCATGCGCCGCGGCGATCAGCGAGCCGGCGCCGCCCGTGACGATCCCGACGCGCCGCACGTGGGCCGGCCCGCCGGGAATCACGCGGGGAGCGGACCCGCATGCGTCCCGCACGCGTCCGGCGAGGCCCTCGAGCGACAGATCCGCGGAGCACCAGACGCCGACTCCCTCGAGGCCCGACCACTCCCCGAACCGACCCTCCACCTCGAGGCCGAGGGCGCGCGCGAGCTGGACGTTGTTGCCGACCTCCGGATGGACGTCGAGCGGCAGGTGGGCCGCGTACACGGCGAGGTCGGCGTCGAACAGCGCCTTCAGCCGGCGATAGGTCCGGCCCACGACCGGCAGCGGGTCGCCCCAGAACAGGCCGTGGTGCACGAGCAGCAGTTGTGCGGCCTCCCGCGAGGCCGAGTCGATCGTCTCCTGGGACGCGTCGACGGCAGCGCAGATTCGCTCCACCGGGGAGCGGGAGTCCACCTGGAGCCCGTTGCGGGCCCCCGGCGCGTCGGGAATCGACGCGACGTCGAGGTACGTGTCGAGAAACTCGACGATCTCGCGCAGGTCCGCCACGGTGCCCCCTCCCAGCGAGCGCCGGAACTCGGCCGGCGTCAGTAAGCCTTGGCGCGGACTACCTCCGCCAGCGAGCTGCTTCCGCACAGGCATCGGGATGCCGGCGCGTCGGAGCGGAACTCCTCGTCCGGGATGACCCGGATCGTGGCCTTCGTCTCCTCCTTCACACGGTCCTCGCAAGCGTCTCCGCCGCACCAGCCCGTGAACGCGAATCCTCCGGGGCCATCCACGATCGCACGGAACGCGTCCATCGACTCCACGCCGCGGTGCGTGCTGGCCTCCCGACGGACACGCGCGCCCTCCAGCAGCTCCGTCTGCATCCGGTCGAGCAGCACCGGGATCGCCGTCGAGAGCTCCGCCGCCGCTATCGGCCGCTTCCGCTCGCCGCCTTCGGCCGTGAACCGCCGGACGCCCATGAGCGTCCCCGCCTCCACGTCGCGCGGCCCGACCTCGAGCCGGAGCGGGACGCCCCGGCGCTCCCACTCGTAGTACTTCGCTCCCGGGTTCAGGCCGTCGCGGTCGTCGATCCGCACCCGGACGCCTGCAGACGCGAGCTCGGTCCGCGCCCGCTCTCCCGCCCCGAGGACTGCGGCGCGCTGCTCGTCGTTCCTCCAGATCGGAACGATCACGACCTGGTACGGCGCCAGACGCGGCGGGAGCACGAGCCCCGCGTCGTCGCCGTGCGACATGATCAGCGCACCGATGAGCCGCGTGGAGACGCCCCAGGAGGTGCTCCACACGTAGTCGTGCTCGCCGGCCTCGGTCTGGTAGCGGACGTCGAACGCCCGGGCGAAGTTCTGGCCGAGGTTGTGGCTCGTGCCCGCCTGCAGCGCCTTGTTGTCCTTCATCAGCGCTTCGACGGCGTACGTGCGGAGCGCGCCTGCGAACTTCTCGGAGTCCGTCTTGCGGCCGGTGATGACGGGCATCGCCATCGCGTCTTCCATGAACGTCCGGTAGACGCCGAGCATCCGGAGGGTCTCCTCCTCCGCGTCGGCTTCGGAGGCGTGCGCGGTGTGCCCTTCCTGCCAGAGAAACTCGGTCGTCCGCAGGAACGGACGGGTGCGCAGCTCCCAGCGGACCACGTTCGCCCACTGGTTCAACAGCAGCGGGAGATCCCGGTACGACTGGATCCAGTCGCGCACGACCGGCCAGATGATCGCCTCCGAGGTCGGCCGGACCACCAGCGGCTCCTCCAGCTCGACGCCGCCCGCGTGCGTGACGACCGCGGTCTCCGGCGCGAAGCCCTCCACGTGCTCCGCCTCCCGGTCGAGCGCCGACTTCGGCAGGAAGAGCGGGAAGTAGGCGTTTTCGTGACCCGTGGCCTTGAACATCGCGTCGAGACCCGCCTGGATCAGCTCCCAGATCCGGTAGCCGTAAGGCCGGATCACCATGCAGCCGCGTACCTGCGAGTGGCTCGCGAGCTCCGCCTGCTGCACGATCTCGTTGTACCAGGCGGAAAAGTCCACGGCCTGCGGCGTCAGTCCCCGGTCGTTCCCCATGATCTCCCGTCGTCCGGCGGACCGTCGCCCGGTCCGCCCCTGTCCTCGTTCCGGCCCCCGGTGAGCCGATCGAGCGGCGTGCGCTGCTCCTCACCCGTCTCCATCGAGCGCACGACCGCCTCGCCGGCCGCCTCCTCGTCGGGTCCCAGCACGATCGCCCGCCGGGCCCCCGCCTGGTCCGCCGCCTTGAACTGGCGACCGACGCCGCGCTCGCTCAGGTCGTACGCGACCCTCCGTCCGATCCCGCGCAGGGCGTGCGCCAGACCGAGCGCAAGCGGTCGCTGCTCCGGGGTGACGCACACGATGTAGTCGTCGACCGGCGCCACGGCCGTCGGAGCGAGTCCGCGGGCTCGCAACAGCTCCCCCAGCACGACGTCGCCCATCCCGAACCCGAGGGCGGGCAGGTCGGGCCCTCCGACCGCCGCCAGCAGCCGGTCGTACCGGCCGCCCCCGCAGATCGCCCGGAACTCGCCGCGCCTGTCCCACAGCTCGAACACGGTGCTCGTGTAGTACGCGAGGCCGCGCACGAGTCCCGGGTCGAACGCGACGAAGGCGCCGAGCCCGGACGCCTCCAGATGACCGAACACCCGCCCGAGCCGCTCGCCGCCCTCCCGAACCTCCGCGCTGCCGCCGAACTCCGCGAGCAGCTCCTCGAGTCCCGCGCTCCGCAGGGTGAGGAGTCGACGCGACGCCCGCTCGTCCGCGCCCGTCGCGGACAGCCTCTCCACCACCCACGCCTCGGACTCGCGCTCGAGCTTGTCGATCGCCGCGAAGGCTCCCACGAAGCCGGCCTCGGGCACCCCGAGCGCCGCCAGGATCCCGCCGAGCAGCCGGCGGTCCGAGATCCGGGCGACGACGTCCGCGGGGCCGAGGCCGAACTCCCTCAGGATGTCGAGCCCCGCCGCGATCACCTCCGCGTCCGCCAGCTCTCCCGCCTCGCCGACGATATCCAGGTTCAGCTGGAAATGCTCCCGCAGCCGCCCCTTCTGCGGCCGCTCGTAGCGGAACAGCTGCGGAATCGAGTACCAGCGGATCGGCTTCGGGAGCCCCGCGGCCCGGGCGCCGACCATGCGCGCGAAAGTCGGCGTCATCTCCGGACGGAGCGTGACCTCGCGCCCGCCCCGGTCCGTGAACCGGTAGAGCTGGCCCACGATCTCCTCCCCCGACTTGCGGAGATAGAGATCGAGCGGCTCCAGCGGCGGGCCATCGTACTCCACGAACCCGTAGCGGGTCGCAACTGTCCGCCACACCGACTCGATGTGGCGCCGGAGGGCCATCTCCTCCGGGTAGAAATCGCGAAATCCGGGCAGACTCGAAAGCTCCATAGGCGGGGCAAGCTACGGGCCCGTCGACGTGCGGTGCAATAGAAAACGCCGCCCGGGCCTCGCCTCCCGGACGGCGTCGCGTCCTGCCGCCGGCACGCGCCGGCGGACTCGCTCAACCCGCCGGGGCGGCCTCACCCCCGTGCCGGCAGAACCGGTCGTAGGCGGCCCGCAGGTCCCCGGCGATGTCGGATGCCGAGCGGCCCTCGATCTGGTGCCGCTCCAGCATGAACACGTGCTCGCCGCCCTGGAACAGCGCGATCGAGGGGCTGGACGGCCGGTAGCCCGCGAGGTACTCCCGGGCCCGTTCCGTCGCCTCGACGTCCTGTCCCGCGAACACGGTGACCATCCGGTCGGGCTGGGAATCGTGCCCGGTCGCGATCATCACTGCCGGACGCGCGTTCGCGGCCGCGCAGCCGCACACGGAGTTCACGACGAGCAGCGTCGTGCCGCCCGTCCCGTTCCCGAGGGCGGCGTCCACCTCCTCGGCGGTCCTCAGCTCCCGCGCACCGACGCGGAGCAACTCCTCCCGCATGGGCCGGACGACTTCGGGGTCGTAGGGCATGCGTCAGATCCTCCTGTGGTCTCGAAACCCGGAGGATTCGCTCCGGGCTCCTATCGTTCCTGGTCGGGTTCCGGGTCCCCCTCGAGCAGGCGGAGCGCGTCCCCCACCGTGTGGGAGGACCCGGTCACGACTACCGTGCCGGCGGCGGCGAGTTCCCGCACCCGCCGGAGCGCCGCCGGGAAGTCGGGCTCGACCTCCACCCGGTGTCCCGGCACCGTCGCCCGCGCCGCGACCGGGTCCCAGCGGCGGGAAGCCGGCGCCGAAGGAGGGGTCGTGAACACGGCGGCGGAGGTGCCCCTGAGCACCGGGTCGAGCATCTCGCGCCACGGCTTGTCGCCGAGGATTCCTACGAGGCAGGCCCGGGGCCGCGGAAGCGGCACCTGGGCGAGCGTGGCGGCCAGCGCCCGGGCACCCGCGGGATTGTGCGCGACGTCGAACACCCAGATCCCGTCGGGTCGCTCACGGACGTCGAATCGTCCCGGCCAGCGGATCTCCGCGAGTCCGCGGTCCGTCCGCTCGTCGTCGACGGCGAGGCCGCACAGCTCGATCGCGGCGAGCGCGAGCCCCGCGTTGATCGCCTGGTGCCCCCCCACCAGGGGCGTCCGGAAGGCGCGCCCCGCTGGAAACCGCTCCGATCGAAAGACGAACCTGGTTCCCTTCCGGTCGGCGCTCACCGCCACGACGACGGGCCCGTGCCCGAGCACGAGCAGCGGGGCGCCCACGCGACGGGCCCGTTCCGCGACGACCTCGAGGGGACTATCCGGAATCGGACCGACGACGGCGGGGACGCCCGGCTTGAGGATTCCCGACTTCTCGGCGGCGATCGCCTCCAGCGTGCCTCCGAGGTAGTCGGCGTGGTCGAGATCCACGTTCGTGATCACGCAGGCCAGCGGGTCGAGCACGTTGGTCGCGTCGAGCCTGCCTCCCAGTCCTACCTCCACGGCGGCCACGTCCACGCCGGCGCGGGCGAACGCGAGGAAGCCGACGGCGGTCACGGCCTCGAAGAACGTGGCCCCCTCCCGCCGCGCGAGGGGGAGCACGTCGGCCGCCGCCGACTCGAGCAGGGCCCGGCCGGCCGGAAGCCCGCCGACTCGTACCCGCTCCGCCGGGTCGACGAGGTGGGGGGAGGTGTAGAGGCCGGTCCGGTGCCCCCGGGCCCGGAACAGCGACTCGACGGTCGCCGCCACCGAGCCCTTCCCGTTCGTGCCGGCGATCAGCACGCTCCGGAACGACGCCTGTGGCTCGCCGAGCTCCGACAGGATGGCCCGAATGCGGTCGAGCCCCCAGACGATGCGGGTCGGGGGGCTCAGGGCGAGGAGCGTCGCGAAGGCGCCTCCGGAAGCAGGCCTGCGGCTCAGCACATGTGGGCGAGCAGGCGCGCCACCGTCTCCTTCATCCGGTCGCGCGGCACGATCCGGTCGAGCATTCCGTGCTCCTGCAGAAACTCCGCCGTCTGGAAGCCGTCTGGAAGATCCTGGCGGATCGTCTCCTTGATCACCCGCGGTCCAGCGAACCCGATCAGCGCGCCGGGCTCCGCGAGGTTCACATCGCCGAGCATCGCGTAGCTCGCCGTGACGCCCCCGGTGGTGGGGTGCGTGAGGATGCTGACGAACGGAAGCCGGCGCTCGGCGAGTCGCTGAAGGGCCGCCGACGTCTTGGCGAGCTGCATCAGCGAGAAGATCCCCTCCTGCATGCGGGCGCCGCCCGAAGCGGAGACGATGACGACCGGTCCGCCGGCGTCGATCGCGCGCTCGATCAGCCGCGTGATCTTCTCGCCGACCACCGAGCCCATGCTCCCTCCGATGAATTCGAAGTCCATCACGGCGCCGAACGCTTCGCGCCCTTCGATCCGGCCGCGGCCGGTGAGGACCGCGTCGTGCGGGCCGACCTTCGCCTCCGCCTGCTCGACCCGGCGACGGTACGGCTTGGAGTCGACGAACGCGAGCGGGTCCGCGGAGCGGAGCTCGAGGTCGAACTGCTCGTCGAACCCGGAGTCGAACAGGAGCGCCACGTAGTCACGCGCCGGGATGCGGAAGTGGTGCCCGCACTGAGGGCAGACGTGGTGGTTCTCGGCGAGCCGCCGCACGTAGAGGATCTCGCCGCAGCTCTCGCACTTCTCCCAGACGTCCGCCGCCAGCTCCCGCTTCTGCTGCGAGACGAGCTTCTGCTTTTCCTTCCGGAACCAGGTCATGGTCACTCCGTGCCGGGGATCGTCCGGCCCGAATATACCCGGGACGCCTCCCGGCGTCGAACCTGTCCGGGAGGCGGTCCGGCCGGCGGCGGGGGCGCCGGGCTCAGCTCTCGATCGCCGTACGGGCGACCAGGGCCACCCCGAGGAAGGTCATGAGGAGGAAGGTCCCGCCGTAGCTGACGAAGGGGAGCGGAAGTCCCGTGACCGGCATCAGGCCGACCGTCATCCCGATGTTGATCACGAGGTGCGCGAACCAGGCGCCGAACAGCGTGAAGGTCACGATACTGCCGAAGTCCTGGCCGGTCCCGGCGGCGATCCGCACCGCGCGCTGCAGGAGCCAGGCGAACGCGACGAGGACGAGGAGCACGCCGACGAAACCGAGCTCCTCCCCCACCACGGAGAACACGAAGTCCGTGTGCTGCTCGGGCAGGAACGACAGCCGCTTCTGAGGGCCGTGCCCGAACCCCTGCCCGAACCAGCCGCCGGACCCGATCGCGACCTGCGACTGGATGAGGTGCCAGCCGGCCCCGCGCGGGTCGATCCCGGGGTTCAGGAAGACGAGCAGCCGGTTCTGCTGGTAGGGAGCGAGGCTGTTCCACAGGGGCGTGGCGAGCGCACCCGCCACGAGGTTCCCGACCCCGACCGCGATCGCCTCCGGGATGTAGGGCCGCTTCGCGTACAGGAGGAGGGCCACGAGGACGAACCAGATCCCCCACACCGTGGCCGACCAGCCGAGCAGGAGGCTGACGCCCGGGCTCACGAGCATGAAGATCGTGAACAGCGGAATACCGGCCCAGTAGAGCGCCCCGATGAGGATCACGCCGAAGATCACCGCGCTCCCGAGGTCGGGCTGCGCGAGCACGAGGGCGAACGGCAGGAAGGTGATCAGCAGGGGGCGCCAGAGGCGGAACAGCCTCGACTCGGGCTCCTCCCGGCCGCTCAGGGCGCGCGCCAGCATGAGGATCGTGGCCAGCTTGGCGAGCTCCGCCGGCTGGAACGACAACCCTCCGAACCTCAGCCAGCTGCTCGTGCCCCGGCCGGATCCGACCAGGAGGACCGCGAGCAGGGTCAGCACCGAGAATCCGTAGATCCACGGCGCCGCCCATTCGAGCCAGCGCAGGGGAACCCGCGAGGTCAAGCCGAACGCGACCAGCGCGAGGACGAGCCACACGGCCTGCCGCCTCCAGGCGCCCGAGACCACCGACGGCATGTCCGTGAGGCCCGCCGAGTAGATCATCCCGATCCCGAACAGGGCGAGGCCGGTCGCCACAGCCACGAGTCGCGGATCGCCGAGCCTCGCCGCGAGAGCCGCACGCTCGCGGCTCACGGCCCCCCTCCGATCGTGAGGACGGGTCTCGGGGCGGAAGGCGGAGTCGGGGGGACCCCCTCGTCGCGCAGATAGCGGCTCACCAGCCGGGACGCGAGCGGGACCGCGAGCGACGCCATGTTGTCGGGGTGGCCGGCCTCCACGATCGCGGCGATCGCGATCCGCGGGTCCTCGGCCGGCGCGAAGCCCACGAACCACGAGTGCGGCGCTCCGTGCGGGTTCTGCGCCGTGCCCGTCTTCCCCGCGAGGGTCCAGTCGGCGAGCCGGTGCGAGTACGCGGTTCCTCCGGGCTCGTTCACGACCCGCCGGAGCGCGGCCACGAGCTCTTGCCTCCGGGACTCCTCGAGCCCGAGACGCCAGTCCTCGCGGATCGTCTCGAGGACCTCGGAGCGACGGAGGTGCGGCACCACGGGCGCGCCGCCGGTGGCGAGCGCGCCGTAGAACTGGGCCATCCGGAGCGGCGTCTGGGCCGTCTCCCCCTGGCCGATCGAGAGGTTAAGCGTCACGGACTCGGTCCAGCCCCGGGGCCCGAACTGCCGGTCGTACCACTCCCGCGACGGCGGGAACCGGCCCGACAGCTCGCCCGGGAGGTCGATCCCCGTGCGCCGGGTGAATCCCAGTCCGACCACTCCCGGCAGGAGTCGGTCGAGCCCCAGCCGGAGCCCGAGCTGGTAGAAGAAGACGTTGCAGCTCTCCTTGATCGCCCCGGACATGTCCAGGCTCCCGTGACCCGCCCGCTTCCAGCAGCGGAAGGACCGGTTCCCGTACTGCAGGGCGCCGCCGCAGTTCGACGGCATCCGTGAGTCGATCGAGGCGAGACCCGAGCTCATCCCGAGCGTCGCCAGCACCAGCTTCCAGGTCGAGCCGGGCGGGTAGAGCGCGCTCATGGCACGGTTCAGCAGGGGCTGCCGCGGATCGTCGCGGAGCGCGGCCCAGTCCGCCGACGAGATCCCGCCGACGAACTGGTTCGGGTCGAAGCTCGGGTAGCTGTAGAGGAGCAGCACCTCGCCGTTCCTCGGATCGAGCGCGACGACGCTCCCCCTCAACGTATCGGGGAAGATCGAGCCGGCGAGCTCCTGCAGCGCGAGGTCGATCGACAATGTGACGTCGTCGCCCGGCGTGGCCGGAATCGAGGGACGGGGACCGAACTCGCTCACGATCGAGCCCCGCGCGTTCACTTCGACGAAGTGCACCCCGGGCGTGCCTCCGAGGTCTCCCTCGTACGCCCGCTCGATCCCCTTCTTCCCCACGATCCGCCCCTGGTCGTACCCCTCGAACTCCGGCAGCTCGAGCTCCGCCTCGCTGATCTCGCTCACGTACCCGATCACGTGCCCGATCGCGGGCCCCACCGGATAGTGGCGGCGCGGGTGCGTCTCGATCACGACCAGGCGGAACTCGGGTCGGCGCTCCTCGAGCGCCGCCACGACGGCGGGCTTGAGGTCGTCCCGCACGAGCAGCGCGGAGCCCGGCCTCTGCCGATATCGGGTCAGCAGCTCCTCGCGATCCTCCGGATCGAGGTGCAGCCACGGCGCGAGACGCTCGAGGGTGACGCGGGCCGAGTCCGGCGGACCGGGCAGGAGCGAGAGGGAGTAGCCCGGAACGTTCTCGGCGAGCAGCCGTCCCCGCCGGTCGTAGACCGCGCCGCGCGGCGCGGGGATCGTGATCGCCCGCAGCCGGTTCGTCTCGGACCGGAGCCGGTAGTCCGCCCGCCCCACGACCTGCAGCCGGAAGAAGGCGAGCAGGAGCAGCGCGAACGCGCCGGCCAGGAGCGCGAGCGCGGCCCGTGCCCGCCTCGACCGCATCCGGTCGATCTCGGACTGGCTCCGGACCCCCCCGGGTCGCTTCACCGTCTTCCCGTTCCCTCCCGGCCCCTCGTCACGACCGTCGCGCCGTCAACGCCACCGCAGCCGACTCCACGGCGCCGCACACGAGGGCCGTGATCGCCGCGCTCGCCGCTCCGCCCAGCACCAGCCGCAGTGGTCCTGGAACCGCGGTGCCGAGCATCAGCAGGGCCGCCTGACCGATCCAGGTCCCCACGAACAGGTACGAGAATACGTAGAAGCGGGCATCGGCGAACAGCAGGTCGCGCGCGCGTGCGCCGGAGTATCCCAGCAGCGTCAGTGCCAGCGCGTAACGACCGAGCCCCTCGAGGGCCATCCCCGACTCGAGGAGACCGAGGACGAAGCCGAGCAGCGCGGCATGGCCCGCCCGCAGTCGGAGGGTGGCGACGAGCAGCGCTCCCACCAGCAGGTTGGGGCCCACGGGAAGCTGGACCCAGAGCGGACGGAGCAGAAAGTGAGCGACGATGAGCGCCGCCACCGCCACGGTGTTCCAGGCCGCCGCGGAACGGTCGGCGTCGGTCATCCGTCCGCGTCCGGCGCCGCGGGCACCCAGGCGAGGCCGATTCGCACCTGGCCGGGACGCACCGCCGGGTCCACCAGGTACGAGTGCGACCAGCCCGAGCGGGACTCCCGCACTTCGCGCACGGTCCCCACCGGGATGCCGGGCGGGTGCACCCCGCCGATCCCCGACGTCAGCAGCAGCGCGCCGTCCGGCACCTCGGTCTGGTACGGGACTCCCTCGAGCAGCATCAGGGTTTCCCCCGACTCCGTGGCGATCGGGCGGACGATCCCCGTGGCGGGAAGATCCGCCGCGCGGACCGCGACCCGGAAGTCCGGGTGCGTCCAGAACTCGCCGAGGCCTGTGCGGCCCCGCGCCGAACGCAGGACGCCGACCAGGCCCCACGGCGAGCTCACCCCCGCGGGGGCTCGAAGGGCGTGTCCGGAATCGATCCGAAACAGGAAGCTGTGGGACCCTCCCGACTCCGGGGCCCCCGCCACGATCTCTCCGACCTCGAACCCGTCGCGGACGCGCTCCGGAAGCCCCGCGATCACGCGAAGCTGCCGATTCTCCTCGTGGAGATCCGCGTTCCGGAGGCCCTCCACGGCGAGCGAGTCACGCTCGTGCGTCAGGGCCTGAACCTGCTCGGCGAGGTCGGCGCTCCGCTCGAACACCCTGTGCGCGGCGAGGAAGGGCGCGAGAACGCTCGAGCGCATCCCGAGGGTGATCGCGAGCTGAGCCCTGAACCCCAGGCTCGAAAGGAACAGCGCGAGCAGGCAGAGTCCCGCGGCGAGCGCCAGGTCCCGCCGCTGGCTTTCGGGTCGGCCGACCGTAAGGTAGCGCACGCCTCCCCGTCAGGTCGCCAGCACGCTCCGGAAGCGCGGCAGATCGTCGAGGATGCGTCCCGTGCCCCGAACGACGCAGGTCAGCGGTTCCTCATCGACGTGGATCGGGAGGCCGGTCTCCTCCTTGAGCAGCTTGTCGAGCCCGCGGATCAGAGATCCGCCGCCGGTCATCACGATCCCCCGGTCCACGATGTCCGCCGCGAGCTCCGGCGGCGTGATCTCCAGCGCCCGGCGAACGGCGCCGACAATCTGCTGGATCGGCTCCAGCATGCACTCCCGGATCTCCGCCGAGTTCACGCGCACGGTCTTCGGTATGCCGGAGACGAGATCGCGACCCTTGACGCTCATCTCGCGCTCCTCCTCCGCCGGATACGCCGAACCGATCTGGATCTTGATCGCCTCGGCCGTGGGCTCGCCGATCAGCAGGTTGTAGTTCTTGCGCAGGAAGGAGACGATCGCCTCGTCCAGCTCGTCGCCCCCGACCCGGATCGACGTCTCCGCGACCAGGCCCGACAGCGCGATCACCGCGATCTCCGTCGTCCCCCCGCCGATGTCGATGACCATGTTGCCCGTCGGCGTCTCGACCGGGAGGCCGACGCCGATCGCCGCGGCCATCGGCTCGGACACCATGAACACCTCCTTGGCGCCCGCCGCGTGGGCGCTGGACCGGACGGCGCGCCGCTCCAGCTCCGTGATTCCGGAGGGGACACCGACCACCACGCGCGGCCGGACCTTGAAGAAACGGCTCGCGGTCACCGACTTCAGGAAGTAGCGGAGCATGATCTCCGTCACGTCGACGTCGGCAATGACGCCGTCCTTGAGCGGACGCACGGCCTCGACCCCGTGCGGTGTGCGGCCCAGCATGCGCTTCGCCTCGAGGCCGATTCCCTCGATCTGCCCGGTTCCCTTGTTGACCGCCACGACGGAGGGCTCGTTGAGCACGATCCCCTCGCCCTGCACGTACACCAGGGTGTTGGCCGTGCCCAGGTCGACGCCGACGTCGTTCAGGGGCAGGAAGTTGCCTTTAAGCAGCCGTTTCCACATTCCGCCGTCCGTGATCCGTGTGACGGGGAGGCGCACGCCGGGAAACGCGCGGCGCGGCGTCCCCGCACGCCGCGCCGGCCGATCATCCGTGTCGAGAGCAAGCTCCGCGCCACAGGACGCGGGAATCTAGAGCCCGTGAGATGGGGAGGAAAGGCGGGGCGCGGGCCCCGCCCCTCCCCGCGGTCAGACGACCTCGGACAGGGGCACGCTGTCGAAGCCGAACGCCTCCGCCACGGCCTTGTACGTCAGCCTGCCATCCACCGCGTTCACGCCCAGGGCGAGCGGCGGGTTCTCCCGGCAGGCCTTCTCCCAGCCCTTGTTCGCCAGCTGGAGCGCGTACGGGTAGGTCGCGTTCGTCAGGGCCAGGGTCGAGGTCCGGGGCACCGCGCCGGGCATGTTCGCCACGCAGTAGTGAATGGCGCCGTCCACGATGTAGATCGGGTCCGCGTGCGTGGTCGGGCGGACCGTCTCGATGCACCCGCCCTGGTCGACGGCCACGTCCACGATCACCGAACCGTGCTTCATCAGCTTCAGGTCGCCGCGCTTGACGAGGCCGGGCGCCTTCGCACCCGGCAGGAGGACGGCCCCGATGAGGAGATCCGCGCGCGCGATCTGCTCGAGGATGTTGTGCCGGTTCGAGTAGTAGGTGTCCACGTTCGCCGGCATCACGTCCGCGAGATAGCGGAGCCGGTCGAGGTTCACGTCGAGGATCGTGACGTGCGCGCCGAACCCGGCCGCGATCTTCGCCGCGTTCGTCCCGACCACCCCGCCCCCGAGGATGACCACCTCGGCCGGGAGCACGCCGGGCACGCCTCCGAGCAGCAGCCCGAGTCCCCCGTGTGCCTTTTCGAGGTACTTGGCGCCTTCCTGGACGGCCATCCGGCCGGCCACTTCCGACATCGGGGTGAGCAGGGGCAGCTCCCCGCCCGGGAGCTGCACCGTCTCGTAGGCGATCGCCACGACCCGGCGCTCGAGCGTCTTCCGGGTCAGCGTCTCGTCGG
>JAWOIN010000156.1:0-6047 GCA_046484665.1 Gemmatimonadota bacterium | reverse complement strand
ACTTCCTCCAGGCGAAGACCCTCTCCGGTGATCGTGATCATGTCGACCGTCTCGCGGTGTCGCGGTGGGTGCGCTGCGGAGCCGCCCGACGGCCGACGCGCCGCCGGACAGGGCCAAACTACGGGCGGCTCGGGAAGCGAGCCAGACGGGCCCGCGGCATTGCGCCGGGTGTCGCCGGCGGCCACGATTCTTCCGTGAGGACGCGCGAACGGAAGACGGGCGCGGGCCGCCGGGCCCGCCCGCTCCCGGTCGGGCGGCCGTCGCTCCGCCCGGCCCGGAGGACTCGAGATTCGCGGGGACGCCATGCAGCAGATCGGACCGGCCATCAGCCGGCACGGAATCGAGAAGCACGGGATCGGCGGGGCCAGCATCGTCCGCTGGAACTACACCACGCCCGCCCTCTACGAGCACGCGATCCGCGCCAGCGAGGGCCTGCTCGCCGGTGGGCCGCTGGTGGTGCGCACGGGCGACCACACCGGCCGCTCGCCGAAGGACAAGTTCGTGGTCCAGGAGCCGAGCTCGGAGGAGCGGATCTGGTGGGGCGAGATGAACCGGCCGTTCCCGAGGGACCGGTTCGAGTCGCTGCACAGGCGGATGCTCGCCTACCTGCAGGGGCGCGGGATCTTCGTCCAGGACCTCCACGCGGGGGCCGACCCCCAGTTCCGGATCCCGATCCGGGTGGTCACCGAGAATGCCTGGCACAGCCTGTTCGCCCGAAACATGTTCATCCGGCCGCCGCTCGAGGCGCTGGCGGACCACGACCCGGCGTTCACGATCATCCAGTGCCCGGGCTTCCACGCCGACCCGGCGCTGGACGGAACGAGCTCGACCGTGTTCATCATCCTCGACCTCGGCCACCGCCTCGTCCTGATCGGCGGCACGAGCTACGCCGGCGAGATCAAGAAGTCGATCTTCACGGTGATGAACTACCTGCTTCCCGCCTCGGACGTGCTGCCGATGCACTGCTCGGCCAACGTCGGGCCCGCGGGAGACCCGGCGGTGTTCTTCGGGCTGTCGGGCACGGGCAAGACCACGCTGTCGGCGGACTCTTCGCGGACCCTGATCGGGGATGACGAGCACGGCTGGAGCGATCACGGCGTGTTCAACTTCGAGGGCGGCTGCTACGCGAAGGCGATCCGCCTGTCGAGGGAGGCCGAGCCGGAGATCTACGACACGACCCGGCGGTTCGGAACGGTGCTCGAGAACGTGATGATCGACCCCGACACCCGGACGCTCGACCTCGACGACGACAGCCTGACCGAAAACACCCGGGCCGCCTACCCGATCGACATGATCCCGAACGCCTCGGAGACGGGGATGGCGGGACACCCGAAGACCATCGTGATGCTGACGGCCGACGCGTTCGGGGTGCTGCCGCCGATCGCGAAGCTCACGCCCGAGCAGGCGATGTACCACTTCCTCTCCGGTTACACGGCGAAGCTGGCCGGCACGGAGAAAGGCCTCGGCAACGAGCCGAAGGCCACCTTCAGCGCCTGTTTCGGCGCCCCGTTCATGGCGCTCCACCCCTCCGTGTACGCCGAGCTGCTGGGCCGCAAGATCGAGGAGCACGGCGTCCACTGCTGGCTCGTGAACACGGGCTGGAGCGGGGGACCGTACGGCGTCGGGAAGCGCATGAAGATCGGCCACACCCGCGCGATGGTCGCGGCGGCACTCGACGGGCGGCTCACCGAGGTCGAGACCCGGGTCGACCCGGTGTTCGGCGTCCACGTGCCCGTCCGCTGCCCCGACGTGCCGACCGAGGTCCTCGACCCGCGCCAGACCTGGGAGGATCGGGAGGCGTACGACCGGGCGGCGCGAGAGCTCGCCGACCGGTTCCGGCGGAACTTCGCGGCCTACGAGGAGCACGTGGGCGACGCCGTGCGGGACGCCGGGCCGAACGGGGACTGAGGGACCGGCGGGAGGATCGGGTGAGCGACGCGCTCGAGCTGATGGGAGCGCCGCGCCCGGCGCTGAGCACCGGGGGCTCGTTCGAGCGCGAGCTCCGGGGCGCCCCGTGAACCGCGAGAGCCTGCTCGACGCCGCGCGCGACCGCGGCTCTTTCGACGTCGTCGCGATCGGCGGCGGCGCGACCGGCCTCGGCGTCGCGGTGGAGGCCGCCTCCCGGGGCTACTCCACCCTCCTGCTCGAGCAGGCCGACTACGCGCAGGGGACCTCCAGCCGCAGCACGAAGCTCATCCACGGCGGCGTCCGCTATCTCCGGCAGGGCGACATTTCCCTCGTGCTGGAGGCCCTGCACGAGCGGGGACTGCTGATCCGGAACGCCCCGCACCTCGTCCACCACCTCTCCTTCGTGGTCCCGCTCTACGACTGGTGGGAGGGCCCGTTCTACGGGATCGGGATGAAGGTCTACGACATGCTGGCGGGCCGGCTGGGCCTCGGGCCGTCGAAGCGCCTGGACCTGGAGGAGACGCTCGAGCGCCTTCCGACGATCGAGCCCGGCGGCCTCCGCGGAGGCGTGGTCTACTTCGACGGCCAGTTCGACGACGCGCGCCTCGCCGTCACCCTCGCGCGCACCGTGGACGACCTCGGCGGGATCGCGCTCAACCACGTCCGCGTGACGGGGCTCGTGAAGGAGAACGGCGTCGTCCGCGGGGTGCGGGCGACCGACGCGATCGGCGGCGGCGAGCTCGAGGTCCGCGCCTCCGTCGTCGTGAACGCGACCGGCGTGTTCACGGACGGCGTCCGCCGGCTGGACGACCCGGGCGCGGAGCCGCTCGTCGCGGCGAGCCAGGGCGTGCACATCGTGCTCGACCGGAGCTTCCAGCCGGGCGACAGCGCGATCATGGTGCCGGAGACCGACGACGGCCGCGTGCTGTTCGCGGTCCCGTGGCACGGTCGGGTCGTCGTCGGGACCACGGACACCCCGGTGCCCGAGCCCAGCCTCGAGCCGCGCCCGCTCGAGTCCGAGATCGACTTCCTCCTCACGCACGCGGTCCGCTACCTGACGAAGGACCCGACGCCGTCCGACGTCCTCAGCTGCTTCGCCGGGCTCCGTCCGCTCGTCGGGCGGAGCGGAGAGGACACCGCGGCCCTGTCGCGGGACCACACCGTCCTCGTCTCGCCGTCCGGGCTCGTCACGATCACCGGCGGCAAGTGGACGACCTACAGGAGGATGGCCGAGGACGGCGTGAACCAGGCGGCGCAGGTGGGAGGGCTGGAGCCGCGGCCGAGCAAGACCCCGGAGCTCCCGCTTCACGGCTGGACCGAGGAGCTCGACCCCTCCGACCCGCAGTCGGTCTACGGGTCGGACATCCCCGCGATCCGCGAGCTGATCGCGGCGCGGCCCGAGCTGGATGAGCGCCTCCACCGGTCCCTGCCCTACAAAGCCGCCGAGGTCGTGTGGGCGGCGCGCGTCGAGATGGCCCGAAGGGTCGAGGACGTGCTCGCCCGCCGCACCCGGGCTCTGGTGCTCGACGCCCGGGCGAGCGTCGAGGCGGCGCCCGCGGTGGCCCGGCTGCTGGCGGAGGAGCTCGGCCGCGACGCGCGCTGGGCAGAGTCCGAGACCGCCGCCTATCGGGCGCTCGCGGAGGGATACGTGCTCGCCTGACCCGGGCGGGCTCCGGGGGGCCGCGAACGGTACCTTCGTACTCTCGCGGTCCCTCCGGCGTGCCCGCCAATTGTCGGACGATCCAGCATCGGCCTTTCCCAGGCAGTCGAGGGACCGCGCATGGATGCGCTCCTGCTCTCCCGGATCCAGTTCGCACTCACCATCGGGTTCCACTTCCTGTTCCCTCCCATCACCATCGGACTCGCGTGGCTCCTGCTCGTCGTCGAGACGAAGGCGTGGCGCACGGGCGACCCTACGTGGGAGGAGATGGGACGGCTGTTCGGGAAGCTGTTCGCGCTGACGTTCGCGGTCGGCGTGGCGACGGGGATCCTGATGGAGTTCCAGTTCGGCACGAACTGGTCGCGCTACTCGAAGTACGTGGGCGACATCTTCGGCGCGCCGCTCGCCGCCGAGGGCGTGTTCGCCTTCTTCCTCGAGTCGACCTTCCTCGGGCTCTACCTGTTCGGCCGCAACCGGGTGCCGAAGGGCGTGCACTGGTTCTCGATGCTGATGGTCGCAGTCGGCGCCACGCTCTCGGCCTTCTGGATCATCGTCGCGAACTCCTGGCAGCAGACCCCGGCCGGCCACGTGATCCGGAACGGGCGGGCCGAGCTCGCCAGCTTCGCGGAGGCGGTGTTCAACCCGTCCACGCTGCCCCGCTACACGCACACGGTCCTCGCGTGTCTCGTGGCCGGCGCCTTCCTGATGGCGGCGGTCGGCGCGTACCGGGTGCTTCGCGACCGGAGCGACGAGATCGGGCGCCGCGCCATCCGCATCGCGGTCCCGTGGGGGCTCGTCGCTTCGATTCTCGTCGCGTTCCCGTTCGGCCACTGGCACGCCCAGCAGGTGGCCCAGACCCAGCCCGAGAAGTTCGCGGCGATGGAGGGACTGTACACGAGCCAGAGCGGCGCCCCGCTCGTCCTGTTCGGCCTCGTGAAGCAGGACCCGCCCGACCTGCACGCGCGGGTCGAGATCCCGGGGCTCCTCAGCTGGATGGCGTTCGGCGACCCGGGGGCCCCGATCCGCGGGATCGACGAGTTCCCGGAGGAGAACCACCCGCCGCTGTGGATCACCTTCGTCTCCTTCCACAACATGGTCCTGCTCGGCCTCGCGTTCATCGGCCTCATGGGCTGGGGCGCGTGGCGGCTGTGGCGGGGCCGGATGTTCGAGGGTCGCACCTACCTCTGGCTGCTGGTGCTCGCCGTGCCCTTCCCCCTGGTCGCGACCCAGTTCGGGTGGGTCGCGGCGGAGGTCGGGCGTCAGCCCTGGATCGTCTACCACATGCTCCGCACGAGCGACGGCCTGTCGCCGAGCGTGAGCGGCGGCGAGGTCCTGTTCTCGATCCTCCTGTTCGGGACGATCTACCTGTTCCTCGGGACGCTCTGGGTGCGGTTCATGATCCACGAGGCGGGACACGGGCTTCCGGCCCCGGCGCGAGCTGAGGTGGCGTGATGGATCTCCCCACGATCTGGTTCGCGCTCGTCGCCGTCCTGCTCACCGGCTACGCGATCCTCGACGGGTTCGACCTCGGGGTCGGTGTCCTCGCCCTGTTCGCGCGGAGCGACGAGGAGAAGCGGATCCACCTGAACGCGATCGGTCCGGTCTGGGACGGGAACGAGGTGTGGCTCCTGACGGGCGGGGGAGCCCTGTTCGCGGCGTTTCCCGTCGTCTACGCGACCGTGTTCAGCGGATTCTATCTCGCGATGATGCTCGTCGTGGCGGCGCTGATGGCCCGGGCCGCCTCGTTCGAGTTCCGGGGCAAGTCGAACTCGCCCCGCTGGCGCCAGGTCTGGGATCTCTGCTTCGGCCTCGGCAGCCTCGTCGCCGCGCTGCTGTACGGGGTCGCGGTGGGGAACGTCGTCCGCGGGGTGCCGATCGACGCGGCGCAGGAGTACGCCGCCCGATTCCCGGAGAGCTTCCTCGGGCTCCTCAACCCTTACTCGCTCCTGATCGGACTCGTCACCCTGACCCTGTTCACGGCGCAGGGCGCGGCGTGGATGGCGCTCAAGTCGGAGGGCGAGCTCCAAGCGCGGATGCGCCGGTGGCTGCGCACGTCGTGGGCGGCCTTCGGGCTGCTGTTCGCGGTCGCGAGCGCCTGGACCGTGCTCGCACACCCGCACGCGGTGGCGTCGCCGTCCAGCCCGCTGCTCTGGGCCCTCGTGGTCCTGCTCATCGCGTCGATCGCCGCGGTGCCGGCGTACGGCGCGCGGGGTCGCGACGGGCGCGCGTTCCTGGCCTCCTCGCTCACGATCCTCGCGGCTATCGCGCTCGCGGCGGTCGGGATGTACCCGACGCTCGTCGCCTCGAGTCTCGACCCCGCGTTCAGTCTCACGGCCTACAACGCGGCCTCGACTCCGCTCACGCAGACGGTGATGCTCGTGATCGCGCTGGTCGGGATGCCGGTCGTGATCGCGTACACGGCGTACGTGTACCGGGTGTTCAAGGGGAAGGTGGTGCTGGGGCCGGGGAGCTATTGAGG
>JAWOIN010000134.1:0-15653 GCA_046484665.1 Gemmatimonadota bacterium | reverse complement strand
GCCGGCTCCATCGTGCAGGAGGGGTTCCTGCGGGTCCGCAGCTCCCCGGACGCCGGCGACACGACGCTCGCGCGGATGATCCGCCTCGTCGAGGAGGCGGAGGGGAGGCGGGCGCCCAGCGAGCGATTCGTGGAGCGGTTCGCCCGCATCTACACGCCCGCAGTCACGATCGCGGCGGCGCTCGTGGTGATCGTCCCGGTCCTCGCGTTCGGAGCCCCGTTCGAGACCTGGCTGCTGCGGGGTCTCACCCTGCTCGTGATCGCCTGCCCCTGCGCGCTCGTGATCTCCACCCCGGTCTCTGTCGTGAGCGCCGTGACGAGCGCCGCGCGGAACGGGGTGCTGATCAAGGGCGGGGACAGCCTCGAGCGGATGGGCGAGGTGCGGGTCATGGCCTTCGACAAGAGCGGCACGCTCACCCACGGCCGGGCCGAGCTCGTCGAAGTCGTCGCCCTGAACGGCGTGAGCGCGGACGAGGCGCTCCGCCTCGCCGCCGCCGCCGAGGCCCGCTCCGAGCACCCGCTCGGCCGGGCCATCGTGCGCGCCGCCCGGGCCCGGGGAATGCGTCCCGAGGACGTGGCCGTCGAAGGCTTCGAGTCGATGCCCGGCCGGGGCGTGCGCGCCCGGGTCGAGGGCGCTTCCTACCTGGTAGGCAGGCCCACGTTGCTCGCCGAGCCCGGCCGGATCCCGGAGCTGGCCCGCGTGACCGCCGAGGGGAGGACGACCGTGCTCCTCGCCCGCGAGCGGGCGGACCGGGATGGCTGGCTCGAGCCGGTCGCGCTGCTCGCTCTGGCCGACGAGCCCCGGCCCGTGGTGCGCGCCGTGTTCGAGGCGCTGCGGGGTGAGGGGATCCGGCGGATCGTGCTGCTCAGCGGCGACCACGGCGCCGCCGTGGCGGCGGTCGGGGAGGCCGTGGGCGCCGACGAGGTCCGCCATCGCCTCGACCCGGCCGGGAAGGTGGACGCGGTGCGGGAGCTCGAGGCCACGTGGGGGCGGGTGGCGATGGTCGGGGACGGCGTGAACGACGCCCCGGCGCTCGCGGCCGCGACGGTCGGGATCGCGCTCGGAGCGGCCGCGTCCGACGCGGCGCTCGAGACGGCGGACATCGCCCTGATGGGAGACGACCTCGAGCGACTCCCGTACCTCGTGCGGCTCGCCCGGATGAGCCGGCGCGTCATCCGGCAGAACATCGCGGCGGCGATCGTGCTCAAGGCCGTGCTCGCCGCGGGCGTTCCGCTCGGCGCCGTTTCCCTGATCGTGGCCGTGCTGGTGGGCGACATGGGGGCGTCGCTCGCCGTCACGACGAACGCGCTGCGGCTCGCCCGGGTCGCGCCGGAAGAGTGATCTCCGAGTTCACGCGCGGCCGGAGTTCCGTGAAGTGGCCGGCGGTCGGCGGGGCGACGGCGGCCCGGCCGTCAGCCGGCCGGGGAGGAGCTCAGGGCGTAGAGGAAGAGGTTCACCCCCATCCGGAGCGCCGCCTGCCGGACCGGTTCGGGGTCGCCGTGCACGGCCGCGTCCTCCCAGCCGTCCCCGAGGTCGCTCTCGTAGCTGTAGAACACGGCGAGCCGCCCGTCGACGAAGATCCCGAGTCCCTGCGCCGGCTTCCCGTCGTGCTCGTGGATCTTGGGCAGCCCCTCCGGGAACTGAAAGTAGATCCGGTACACCGGGTGGTCGAGCGGCACCTCGACGAGGGGCGCGTCCGGGAACAGCCGTCCGAGCTCGCGGCGGATCGAGGCGTCCATCCCGTAGTTGTCGTCGGCGTGCAGGAAGCCCCCGGCGGCGATCCAGACGCGCAGGCTCGCGATGTCCGCCTCGCTGAACCGGACGTTGCCGTGGCCCGTCATGTAGACGTACGGGTAGTCCCCGAGGTCGGGATCCGTCGGGCGGACCTCGGCGGGCCGCTCCGCGACGTGGAGCCCCGTCTCCTCCCGGATCGTGGCGAGCAGGTTCGGGAGGCTGCTCGGGTTGGCGTACCAGTCGCCGCCGCCGTCGTAGTGGAGGCGGGCGACGGTGAGGAGAGGGCCTGAGAAAGGAGTGTCGAAGCCGATCAGGAGAGCTGCGCTCAAGGTTGCAGCGAGAAACTTGTCGTTCAGTCTCGGCAATGGAAGTCGCTCGTTCGAGTTGATGGATACCGTCCGCAAGCGGAAGCCGGCTTGATGCCGAATGGGCGGCCCGCGGCAAGACTGCCGTGCGAATCAGGTGCGCTCGTTCGTGCGATTCGGAGATCCGCTTTCTACTTCACGAAAATGAGAACATGAACGGACGAGTCTCAGGCGAGGCTGGACACGACCTGGATCGCGTCCAGCCGGCAATCTCGAAGACTATGGGTGCAGTGCGACGGTGTCTACGTCGCGGCCTTCCATACCTGGCGCTGTTCTCTCTCGGCTTTGGTTGGAGTGCAGTATTCGCAGTTCGCGGAGCGCGCTTGCCACGGGTTCCCGATGAATTCGCGTATCTTCTGGCAGCGGACACGTTCTCACGAGGTCGGCTGACGAATCCGACGCCCGCAGGCTGGGAACATTTCGAGACTCTCCATGTGCTCATGGTTCCCACGTACATGGCCAAGTACCCGCCCGGTCAGGGACTTGTCATGGCGCTCGGTCGGGTATTGATGGGCGAGTTTCTGCTGGGGATCTGGCTGTCGGTCGGACTCATGGTCGTGTCGTTCTACTTCCTGCTTTCGGCCAGGTTGCCTCGCGCGTGGGCTGTGTCCGGAGCGATCCTCTCGCTCGTGCTGCTGGGAGGCCCTGGATACTGGGCCCAAAGCTACTGGGGAGGAGCCCTCGCCGCCTCCGCGGGCGCGCTATGGTTCGGGGCCGTGTTCCGATTCGTGAATCGACCATCCAGCAGTCTGGCGATCATGGCCGGGCTCGGAGCCTCGTTGCTTGCGATCACCAGGCCACTTGAAGGGCTCGTAGCGGTGAGTCTTACCGGGCCCTGGCTTCTGGCGCGGATACTCTCGGATCCAATAGTACGTCCCCGCGCCCTTCGGAGGATCGCCGTAGCGGCGATCCCGGTCCTCCTTACGGCTGTGTGGCACGGCCATTACAATCTCCGGGTGACCGGAAGCCCCGTTCGAATGCCGTACTCGGTTTACGAGGATCAATACGCGCTCGCGCCGAATCTCCTGGTTCTGCCGCAGCCTGAATTGGAAAAGACGTATCGTCATGAGTCCATTCGCAAGTACCACGAAGAATGGGGACGGCAGCGCTGGGAGTATATGCGTAGACCGGCGGTCTTCGTGGCGAGCCGGGTCCACCAGATTGGGAACGCCTTGTACTTCTTCGTCGGGCCATTGTTGTTGGCCCTTGCAGGACTGCGTCAGTTCAGGGTGCGCAAGGCGCTCTCGGGTGTCGGGCTGCCGCTGATCTCGGTAACGGCGATCGTGAGCCTGTCGATGGGAGCCTATCCGCACTACATGGCGCCTGTCGCGGGCCTCTACGTCGTCGTTGTGCTCACTTGTCTGCGTCACTTGCTGAGGAGCAGGCGACCCGTAAGGAAGTACCTCGGACTGATTTCTCTGGCGCTACTCGTCGTGCATTCCGCAGGTCGGACGCTCCGACAAGGGCGCGCTCCGGACGGAGAGCTTGCTCGCCGCAGAGCCCTCGTTGAACGGCGTCTCCAACGAATCGAAGGTCGCGACCTCGTGTTGCTCCGCTCGGTGCCGCCGAGCATGGAAGAGAATCTCTGGACCTATAATGGTGCTGATCTGAGCGATGCAGCCGTGCTTTGGGGGCACAGCATGGGACCGGCGAAAGACGCGCGGCTTCGCGAAGTGTACAGCGACCGTACGGCATGGTTGCTCGAGCTCTCGGCCGACGACTCGCTTTCGCTTCAGCTGCTCGGGAAGCCGCTGCAGCGAGAACCCGTCTATCCGCTGCCTTCGCAGGAGCAGGCGAGGTCCGTGGTCCCGGCCGAGGTTGATTCCTCACGGACGGGTCCGAACTGAGGCTCCTCGGTTTCCTGCCGCCTGCGACTCCCGGGTTGCCAGCGGCGTGGAGTGTTCCCGACATCGATCACGCACTGCGACCCGCTCAGGTCGGGAGTACAGCCGATCGGCGGTGTTCAGGACGACGTGGGTGCCGAGACTGAGGCTGCATTGGAGTGTGGAAGCGGGAGCGCGGACGACCCGACCTGCCAGCGCTTGCGTCGTCGATCGACAGCTACTCGACCACAGGATGGCTCCGCAGCGCCAGTGCCGGCGCTTGAAGTTGTTCCGGAAAGCGCGGTCGGTCCGCCTCGACTGGGATATAGATTTCCGTGACCCGAAAGTCCGGCGAAGAAAATCATCGTACAGCTTCCGTCCCGGACTCTCCATCGAGGTCGGCCTCCGTGGGCCGGAGGTCGCCTTGGCTCGTCACATGGGGGACGAGGCGGTTGCAGAGACCGGGATCGACCGGGCGGGCCTCCGCTGGCCGCCCCGCGACGCGAGGTCCCGTCTCCCCGCGGATCGCAGTGAGCCGGTTCGAAGGGCTGCCCGGATTCTCGAACCAGTCTGCGCCGCCCTCGTAGTGGAGATGGGCGATCGTGGGGAGGGGCGGTACCAGTGCTCCGATCCTTGCATTGGCCGATGGCAGAATCGTTGCCGCCATTGCCAGTTGGATTGTCCCGGTCACGACGCACCTCGAGATTCGGGTTGAGTGGAGCGGCAGCGGCGAGCGTCGCTCAATGTTGGAACTGATCCACTGTTTCTAATCAAGGACGCCGGGTGCATGCGTGATACGTCTCGTCGTTTCGGGCCCTTCGTGGCCCTGTTCGTGCTCGGCTTCGGTTGGAGCGCCTGGTTCGGCGTCCGATACGGTATGCCAGTTCCCGCTGTTCACGACGAGAATGCGTATGTTCTTGCAGGTGACACGTTCTCCCGGGGGCGACTCACAAACCCGACGCCGGCGGGCTGGGAACATTTCGAGACGTTTCACGTGCTTTTGCGCCCGACCTACATGGCGAAGTACCCTCCCGGACAGGGTCTGATCCTGGCTCTTGGGCGGGAATTGGGCGGGAGCCTGGCCATCGGAGTCTGGATTTCCGTCGGTCTGATGGTCGCGTCGTTCTACTACCTCCTTTCCGCCAGACTGCCAAAGCGTTGGGCGTGGACCGGGGCGTGCATCGCAGCTCTTCTGCTCGGTGGTCCAAGTTATTGGGCCCAGAGCTTCTGGGGCGGCGCCGTCGCCGCTACGGGGGGAGGTCTCTGGTTCGGCGCCGTGCTCCGCTCCGAGGTTGGAGCGTTACGGGGGACAGCCCTGCTCGGGGGTGTCGGCGCCGCGATACTCGCCGTGAGCCGTCCGCTGGAGGGACTGGTCGCCGTATCGGTCTCGCTCGCGTGGTTGATCCTCGGCATCTCCCGAAGAGGACTCGACCGGCGCGAGCTCGCGACGTGGCTCCTCGGGATCGGGATCCCCGTCGTGCTGATGCTGACCTGGCAGGGGTACTACAACCTGCGGGTCACGGGCGACGTCATGCAGATGCCCTATGCCGTCTACGAGGGACAGTACGCGCTCGCCCCGAATCTGCTGTCCGCTCAGCGAAACCACATCACCCGTACGTATCGCCATGACGTGATACGCCAGTATCACCAGGAATTCGGCCAGGCGCGGTGGCAGGCGCTCCGTGAGCCCTCGAAGTTCGTGCGAAGTCGCCTGATCATGCTCGGCTGGTCCGGACTGCTGTTCACCGGCCCGTTCCTGCTGCTGATCGGGGAAGTTCGCCGCCCCGAGGTCCGGTCCCGAATGCGGGGCGTGGGTCCGCCTCTGCTGGCGGTCACGGCTCTGGTGGGGCTGTCGATGGGGGCCTACCCGCACTACCTCGCGCCGGTCACGGGCCTCTGCGTTCTGACCGCGATGGTGTGCCTGCGGTCGGCGCTCGGGGATTGGCGGCGGTCCGCATTGCATGCCCTTGCAGTGGTCTCCATCGCTCTGTTCTGCTTTCAGGTCTCGTTCGGCGCGATCCACAGGCCACAGATGGGTACTCCGAGCTGGCTGCGGGCGAAGCAAGCGATCGCCAGTCGCCTCGAGCGCACGGCCGGTCTGGATCTCGTCCTCATCCGATACGGACCCGAGCACAACGTCGACCGGGAGTGGGTCTACAACGGGGCGGAGTTCGATCAGGAGACGATCCTCTGGGCCCGGAGCATGGGATCGGAGGCCGATGAGCGGCTTGCGCGCGCATACGGCACGCGGGCCGTCTGGTTGCTCGACCTGCCGGCAGACGACGATCCGCGGATTCAGCCGTTCCTGAATACCAATCAGGCTGGCGTCGCCGGTGAGGTGTCGACTCTCACGCGGGCCAGCACCATGGTCCAGGGGAGCGGGGACTCTACGCAGACGGGGTCGAAGTAGCTCTCCACGAGATCGAGGAACCGTCTCCGGCTCCAGTGCTGCACGTGGCCTGGCGTGTTTCCGAGTGCCGGGACGTAGCGGAGACGGGCCAGGTTGAGTAGTCGCCACATCGGCTCCTGCGGAACGCTCAGCAGGACATGTGTTCGAGCCGCCTGCGCGAGTCGGCGGAGTGCGGTCTCCGGAGCGGAGAGGTGCTCGAGTACCTCGCAGCACACGACGAGCTCCGCAGCGAAGTCCCTCGGTTCGAACGTGTAGACGTCATCATTGGCGAACTCGACCGCGAGATTCTCCTCCCGGGCCCGGGAACGCGCCTCAGCGATCAGCTCACGGGAGATGTCGAACGCCCGCGTGCTCAGACCGCAGCGAGCGAGACGGAAGGAGAGTTCGCCCTCGCCGCAGCCGACCTCGGTCGCGGTCGAAGCCCCCGAGAGGCCCACGCATCGATCGAAGCTTGCGAGAAAACCGTCGACCAGGCGGCGGGCGAGAGGATTCTTAGAACCGTACTTGTCGAAGACATTCCCGACGACGACTCCGCGCTCGGTCTTCACTCCTCTCCGCCGTCCACGAAGTCAGCGTGTCGTGCGACAGTTTCGTCGCTCACGAGCAGGTGAGTCTTGAGCAGGCTGTCGATCTCCTCGAGCAGCTTCCGATTCACGGAGATCAGGTCGGCCAGCACTCCCGTCACTCCGAGGACGAAGCCCACGATCATCAACATCGCCGCAAGGATGACCGACTGGACGTGACCCGCGCCCTCGCCGCTCAGGTAGTGGGCGAGAAACCTCATGCCAAGCAGGAAACCGAATCCAAAGGCGAGCGCGCCCGCAGTCATGAACACGCGGAGAGGTCGATAGGTCGTGAAGATCCGCGCGATCGTGAGGCCCTGCTTCCACAGGTATGAGGGCACGCTGGTGTACAGGCGAGACCGTCGGGTCGGCGGATTCGTGCTTATCGGCACGGATACGACGGAAAGCCCCTTGTGTCCGGATTGGATGATCGTCTCGAGCGTGTAGCTGTAGTCGTTGAATACGTGCAGTTCGATCAACGCGCGCCGGCTCATTGCCCGGAATCCGCTTGGAGCGTCTCTGACGTCCGTTCCACTCGCTGATCGGACGACGCGGCTGCCGAGTCGCTGAAGCAGCTTACGAGTGCGGCTCAAGTCGCGAGTCGTGTGCAGCGGCCTCTCTCCGATCACCAGATCCGCCCGTCCCTCCAGCACGGGCCGGACGAGCATCGGGATCTCTCCTGCTACGTACTGGTTATCGGCGTCGGTGTTCACGACGACGTCGGCCCCCAACTCGAGGCCGCGCTGCAGACCGGAAGCGAAGGCACGTGCGAGCCCGCGGTTGACTGGAAAGCGAATGACGTGATCAACTCCGTTCTCGCGGGCGACCCGCGCCGTTCCATCCGTGCTGCCGTCATCGATCACAAGCCATTCGACGGCATCGAATCCAGTGACTTCACGGGGCAGATCGGCGAGCGTGAGCGGAAGCGTCGCGGCCTCGTTGTAACAGGGGATCTGGATGATCAGCTTCATCTGGCAACCGAATCCGCCGGCAGCGCACGCGTGCGCAACCCTGTGGGCACAGATGCGCTCGGCCACGTGCGGGCGGCGGGACTGCGGATCGCCCTGGCACCGGATATCACGGAGTGTGGATGTCCTCCTCCGCCGCCCACGCTCCCGCGCCCGAGATTCCCGAGCCGCCGCCCGGCATGTCGAGGAAGTAGGAGCGGCAGGCCTCGTTGAGCAGCTCGAGGTCCAGGGAGGGCGGGACGCGCTTGTATTTCGCCACGTTACAGACGGTGTCGACGACGTCCCGCGGGTGGCACCCTCGAGGGGCCATCTGCAGGCGCTCGTAGTAGTTGCGGAACACGTGGTCGACCCGCTCGCGCTGGAACGTGATGTCGCGGGACTCGCAACAGCGGCGGAAGATCTCGTCGTACTGGGCCCGGTTCGGGCTCTCCACGAGGATCTTGTAGCGGATCCGCCTGAGGAACGCCTCGTCTACGAGCTCGAGGGGGTTCAGGTTCGTGGCGAAGATCAGCATGCAGTCGAACGGGATCGGGAACTTGTACCCGTTCTTGAACGCGAGATAGTCGACGCGCTTCTCGAGCGGGACCATCCAGCGGTTCAGGAGATCCCGCGGCCGCACGTGCTGCCGGCCGAAGTCGTCGATGATGAACACCCCGCCGTTCGCCTTCACGTGCGAGGGCGCCTGGTAGACGCGGGAGTCCGGGTCGTACTGGAGGTCGAGCTGCTCGAGGGACAGCTCGCCGCCCACGAACACCACCGGGCGCTTGATCCGGGCGTAGCGTGCGTCGTGGGGCTCCGCATCGTGGAACAGCGGGTTGTCTCCGAACGGGTCGTCCTCGATGCCCTCGTCCTCCGCAGCGGCCGGGTGGTGGTAGACGGGATCGTAGAGCACTACGATCTGTCCCGTGACCTCGAGGGCGTAGGGAAGGTACACGGCGCCGCCGAGCATCTTCGCGATCGCTTCGGCGATCGTCGTCTTCCCGTTTCCGGAGTGTCCGTACAGGAACAGGCTGAGGCCCGAGTTGATCGCCGGACCGAGCTGGTCGAGGAAGTCCTCGGGGTAGACGAGGTGCGAGAACCCGTCTCGAATCCCCTCCGCGGTCACGACGATCCCCTGGATCGTCTGGGACTCCACCCAGTTCGCGTATCGCTCGAGCGGAACCGGGGCCGGGCCCACGTAACCGTTCGTCGCGAGCAGCTCGCGGGCGCGCTCCCGCCCGAGGGTCGTGAGGTCGAAGATGTACGTGGCGCGGCTCTGTCCCGTCGTTCCCCGAACCTCCACGAACCGTCGCTGCTGCTGGTCCATGAGCTGCTCGTCGAGGATGGCGAAGGGGAGCTTGATCCCGTCCCGGAGCTGCTGACCCGTGCGGGCCCCCTGGTCGTAGAGCATCTTCAGGATCAGGTCCGATACCATGGACGCGGAGAGCCCTGCATCCTCGAGCGTGAGCGGAATCGGCGGCGCCGCCTGCTCGAACGCGTCGCGTGCCCTCGAGGAGCCGGGATCGACCGCGACGGAGGTCGCGAACTCCTGTGTGCCACCTGTTCCTTCGAGCTCGTCTCTCATGGTCCCTTCCTCGGTCGGGGCCGGCCGCGGAACCGACCGACCCTCGTTGCCGATCGACGTCTCCTCACCCGGCCGTCGAGCCGAGCCGGATCTCGTCCCCGATCCGGGTTCCAGAAGCCGCCAGCGTTCCCGCCGGGAGCTCGAGCGCGAACCTCGAGTCCCGATGTACGCGCGACCGACGCGACGGCGCCAGCTCCATATAGGTTCCGACGACCCGGCCGTCCTGAGCCACGAAGGCTACGTCCAGCGGGAAGCGCATGCCGTACATGTGGACGGCACGGCAGGGGCGGATCAGCATCCCCTCACCCGGTCCGGGCTGCGGCCGTCCGAGCATGCCCCTCAGCCGCGTCCAGTGCGTGTCCGCGACTCCGATTCGATCACCGAGCTCGACGCCGCGGGACGCGTTCCAGGCCCGGACCGTTCTCATACTCCGGAGAAGATCTGCAGGATGTGCAGTATGGCCGGTCCGAGAATCACGACGAAGATCGCCGGGAAGATGAACAGGGCGAGCGGAACGACGAGCTTGATCGTCGTCTTCGCCGCTGCCTCCTCCGCCCGCTGCCGACGCTTCACTCGAAGGTCGTCGGAGTGCACCCGAAGCGCCTGGGCGATCGACGTCCCGAACCGGTCGGTCTGGATCAGCATTGCAACGAGGCCCTTGATGTCCTTCAAGCCCGTCCGATCTCCAAGGTGTCGGAGGGCATCCTCGCGAGGCGTTCCCGCGCGGATCTCCAGGTTCACGATCTGGAGCTCCTCGGACATGACGGAGCTGATCGTCTCGACCTCGTCGGAGACGCGGACCACCGCCTGGTTCAGTCCGAGCCCGGCCTCGACGCAGACGACGAGCATGTCGAGGGTGTCGGGCAAGGCCTTCTGGAGCTCCTTATGGCGAAGACGAACCCGCCGCGACAAGAGCGCCGAGGGGAGTATCCACCCCAGGCCGCCGGCAGCCGCCACCCAGATCGCGAATCGGGAGCCGCCAAGCCCGAGCGCCGGTCCGAACGCGAGGATCAGGATCAGTCCGGCCGCGACGGAGATCACGCGGAGCGCATAGTAGATCGAGACCGCGCCTGGATTCCGGAACCCCGCCTGCATCAGCTTCGAGCGGACGACGCCGACATCCTCGCGACGGGCCGAGACCACATCACCCATGGAGGTGAGCCATACCTCCAGCTGCTCCCGTTTCGTCTGGCGGCGCCTCTTCTGCGCGACGGTGCGAGACGATGCGATCTCCCCAAGCTCGCTCAACTTGCGCGAGATGCTGCGGTCGCGCGCGGGGACGACTTGAGACACGGCCACGACGGTGAGCATGACCGCGAGGGAGGCGAGCACGGCGACGAGGATGATCATCGGCTCAGATCTCGATGTCCACGATGCGGCGGATGGCGAAGAACCCGAGCAGCTGGAAGAACACGGCGGCCGCGATCAGCAGCCGTCCGACAGGTTCCTCGAACAGGATCATCATGTATTCCGAGTTCATGGCGAAGATCGCCAGTCCCAGGAGGATCGGCAGCGCGGCGAGCAGATAGCCGGTCATGCGCCCCTGGGCCGTGTAGACGCGGATCTGACGCTGGATCATGAACCGCTCGCGGACCGTATAGGAGATCTTGTCCAGGATCTCTGCGAGATTCCCGCCGACGTCCCGCTGCACCAGGATCGCGGTGACGAAGATCCGCACGTCCACGAGGTCGATCCGGTCGGCGAGCCCGAGTAGGGATTCGTCGAGCGGAAGACCGAACTTCTGCTCCTCGAACACCTGCCGGAACTCGGCTGCCACCGGCTCCTGTCCCTCCTCCGCCACGACCTTGAGGCCCGTGGCGAACGCGTGTCCGGCCCGGATCGAACGGCCCAGAAGGTCGATCGCCTCGGGAAAGGCCTCCTCGAACGCCCGGATCCGCTTGTTCCGAAGCCTCCGGAGCTGGAATAGCGGAAGCGACGCGCCGATCGCTCCGAACAACAGGAAGAACAGGACGGATCCGCCCAGGATCCACGCCGCCGCGCCGAGTGCCAGCCCGAGTCCGAGGCAGATGGTGAGGAAGGAACCCACGCTCCAGTTCACATCCGCCTGCTCGAGCAGGAGCCGCAGGTCGGTTCCCTGCGGAATGACCCTGAGGATCGGATCCAGCCAGGGCATCTCCCGGACCGCCTCGTCGCGCAGCAGGCTGTGCCCGGACGCACCCTGTCCACCTCTGCGCTCCTGCGTCACGCCTTCCAGCTGTCGGCGGAAGTCTCTCCGCCGCTTGATCTCGCGCCCGGACTCGATCAGGAACGCGACCGACACCACGCCCAGCCCGACCGTCAGGAAGACGAGCAGGGCGGGAAGCCAGTTCGGCGGCAGGACTTCGAACATCGCGATTCCTCCGGCCTCAGCCCTCGTAGTTGGTGAACAGGGACATCGGGAGCTCGATCCCGTACGCCTTCAGGCGCTCCGTGAACCGCGGGCGAATGCCCGTGGCCCGGAACCGACCGAGGACCTGCCCCTGCGTGTCGGTGCCCTGCCTCTCGTACATGAAGATGTCCTGCATCGTGATGATGTCGCCTTCCATCCCGGAGATCTCCGAGACGGAGACGATCTTCCGGCGCCCGTCCGTGAGACGGCCGACCTGGACCACCACGTTGATCGCGCTGGCGATCTGCTGGCGCATGCCTTTCTCGGGCAGGTTGAGGCCGGCCATCGAGATCATAGTCTCGAGCCGGGCGAGCGCGTCCCGCGGCGTGTTCGCGTGCAGCGTCGTGAGGGAGCCGTCGTGCCCCGTGTTCATCGCCTGGAGCATGTCCACCGCCTCCGCCCCCCGGACCTCGCCCATGATGATGCGGTCGGGGCGCATGCGGAGCGCGTTGACGAGGAGCATCCGCTGGGTGACCGCGCCCGCGCCCTCCACGTTCGCGGTGCGCGTCTCGAGACGTACGACGTGCGGCTGCCGGAGCTGCAGCTCGGCGGAGTCCTCGATCGTAACTATCCGCTCGCTGGTCGGGATCGACTCCGAGAGCATGTTCAGGAGCGTCGTCTTACCGGCGCCGGTGCCCCCGGAGATCAGGACGTTCAACCGGGCTCTCACGACGCCCTGCAGCAGCTCGAGCATTGCCGGCGTCATCGCCTCCATGCGCAGGAGATCGGGCGCCGACAGGACGTCCCGCTTGAACTTCCGGATCGACATGTGCGGTCCGTCGATCGCGAGCGGCGGGATGATCGCGTTGACGCGCGAGCCGTCCGGCAGCCGGGCGTCCACCATCGGTGAGGAGTCGTCGATCCGACGACCCACCGCCGAGACGATGCGGTCGATGATCTGCAGCAGGTGCCGGTCGTCCTTGAACCGGACCTCCGTCTTCTCGATGCGGCCGTTGCGCTCGATGTAGATCTGGTCGAAGGTGTTGACCAGGATGTCCGAGATCGTCGGGTCCTGCAGCAGCGGCTCGATCGGCCCGAGGCCGAAGATCTCGTCGAGAATCTGCTCGACGAGATTCTCCCTCTCCTCCAGGTTCAGCGGCGCGGCCTCCCGCGCGAGAAGGTCGTGCACGACCTTCCGGATCTCCTCGACCACCTGCCCGCGATCCAGGGCGTCGATGTTCGAGAGGTTCAGGCGCTCGAGGAGCTGCCGGTGCACCCGGACCTTGATCTCCTGCAGCAGCGAAGCCGACTGGTCGAGCTCCGACGACCCCGGGATGCCGTTCCCGCCTCCGGGCCACGTCGGCTCCTGGCCGCCGGGTCCGACCTGTCGGCGTCCCGATCCCGTCCCGCTCCGATCGAGTGGCCTCGCGGACTCGTTCATCACGCCTCACTCCTCGCTTCGCCCTGCGCCTTGCCGAAGATCTTCTTCAGCGGCTTGAGTCCCGAGAGTACGCCCTGCTTCTGCGGCCTCTTCGGCGCGGTTCCGCTCAGGTCGGCCACGAGCCCCTTCAGGTCCCGGGCGAAGGCGGACCTCTCCGACAGCACCACGGGCTTCCCGCCGTTGATCGAGTTCATCACGGACTCGTAGTCGTTGGCGAGCGTCCAGTACACCGGGATCCCGAGCGTCTTCTCGATCTCCTTCAGGGTGATGGGGTCGCTCGCCTGGTAGCGGTTCACCACGATCCGCAACCAGTTTTCGCCCTTCACCTGGCCCATGCGCTCCAGCAGCGGCAGGCAGCGCGTGATGTTCCGGAGGGAGGGAAGGTCCACGTTCGTGACCAGAAACACGTTGTCCGCCTGCTCGAAGGTCGCGAGCGTGGGTGGCGTGAACGACTTCGAGCTGTCCACGATCACGTAATCGTAGTGCTGTTTCAGGAAGTGGAGGATCTGTCGGATCTGATCTCCCGTCACGGTCTCCGCCTTCGCGGGGTGGAACGGGGCGGAGAGCAGCTCGACCCCCGAGTCGTGGCGCTCGATGTAAGAGGCGAGCAGCCCCGCGTCGACCCGGTGGAAGTTCCGGACGAGGTCGACGAAGCTGAACCGGGGCTCCACGCCGAGCAGCAGCGCCGTCTCCCCGAGCTCGAGGTCGAGGTCCACGAGCAGGACCTTCTTGCGGGTGACCAGGTGCAGCGAGACGGCCGCGTTCGTCGCCACGCACGTCGAGCCGGTGCCCCCCTTGGGGCTGAAGAAGGCGAAGAGCTTGCCCGGCTCACGGCGTCGCTCCTCGACCCGGTGGCCGAACTTGCGGGCCATCCGGTCGATCGCGTCCTGCAACTTCCCGGCCGAGACGGGCTTGGGGATGTACTCGGAGATCCCCGCCTGCATCGCCTGGATGAGCAGATCCGGAGTCAGCGATTCGCCGAGCCCGATCACGCGACGGTTCGGCGCCCCCTCGATGAGGAACTGCGCGAACTTCAGACCCATGACCGGGTCGTCCGAGATGTCGAGGAAGATCAGGTCGGGCCCGAGCTGTCGCAGCTGCTCGAGGTGCGAGTCGTTGATCTCCGGGAACGGAACGATCACCTCGAGACCGATCGTGATCCCGACATCGTCGCCGGACACCACGCCGCGGATCAGCTCGCGCAGCTCGGCGTCGGTCGAGATGATCACGCTCTTGATCGTTCGCTGCTCCATGGTCTTCCTTGATCCGCTCTCGGGTTTCAGGCGGCCGTCGCGAGATCGTCGCTCAGGACCCGCCGGCGTCCTTGCGGACGCTGACGGACGGCCGCTCCTGGAGAGTGCCCATCCAGTCCCACGTGTCGGGCTCGCCGGTCGGGACCGGGATCGCCTCGTCCGAGGGCCGAATCCGCCGGGGCGTGACGATCACCAGCAGCTCGGTGCGGTTCTGCCGCAGCTCCTTGGACCGGAACAGGCTGCCGAGGATCGGGATATCGCCCAGGATCGGGATCTTGTCCACGTCCTCCAGCTGGGTGTTGTCGATGAGCCCGGCGATCGCGAAGCTCTGCCCGTCCCGCAGTTCGATCTCCGTCTCCGCCTTCCGGGAGAGGATCGAGGGAATGCTGAATCCCGAGAGGGTGAGGCCGTTGGCGAAGTCGAGCGTGGAGACCTCAGGCGCCACGTGGAGCCGGATGTTCCCACTCGGGAGGATCTGCGGCTTGAAGTTCAGGCGCACGCCGAACTCGCGGAACTGGATCGTGACCGCCCCGGACGCCTGCCCGCCCTGGACGACGGGGTAGGGAAACTCTCCGCCCGCGAGGAAGGAGGCCTCCATGCCGTGCGCCGCGAGGAGGTTCGGCTCGGCTAGCGACCGGAACAGCCCGTCCGACTTGAGCGCCTGGATGAAGACGCCGAGGTCCTGGTCCGGGTTCACGAGGAACAGGTTCAACGCGTCCGACAGGCTCTGGATCGGCTGTCCCGGCGGCTCCTGTCCCGGCACGATCGCTCCCGACGGGGGCGTGGGTCGACCGGTCGACGTCCCTCCCGACCACTCTCCCGGGTGCCAGCGGAGGATGTTGACGCCGAGCCGCTGCAGCGCCGTGCGGCTCACCTCGGCGAAGCGGACCTGGAGCAGGATCTGTCCCGGGTCGGGGTGGCCGAAGCGGTTCACATTGTTAGGCTTTTAAGTTGTCTTAATTGATTGATTGAATTGGTATTATTTTTAAACCCTGGGAATTAATAAATCATTATTCAACGTACGAAAGTATCCGTTGCTCCCCCTCAAGCTCACGATAAGGTGTTACATCATGCGACACTTCCAGGGTACCGATGTAATCTCCATTTCCGTTCCGCAAGGCAAAATATTCGATATGAATCATTTTACCCCGCATATTGATCCAAAATGGAGCACGGTTTTGTTTACCGCTTTTGAAATCTTCG